>CAZFGS010000001.1:0-73681 GCA_964518545.1 uncultured Sulfurimonas sp.
TATAAAATAAATTGATATGCTTAGAGTATAAATTAGATATAAAGGTATTTCATGAAAAAAATCATGTTCATTTCTGTTTTAATTGCTTGCTTTAGTTTAATTCTAAATGCTCAAAATATAGATGCTGCATCTATTGTTAAAAAAGATGGTTTAGCTTATGAGAGATCCTCAAATATTCCTTTTACAGGAAATGCTTATACTTTCTTTAAAAATGGCAAAACAAAGAAAGTTGTACCCTATTATCTTGGAGAGATAGATGGCAGACTAACTGAGTGGCGTGAAAATGGAACAACCAAAACGATTGCTTACTTTAGAAAAGGGAAGCAAGATGGAGAATACATCTCAAACTACTCAAATGGAAAGAAAGCTGTAGTTGCCTACTACAGAGAGGGGAAACAAGACGGTGAGGTGATGACTTGGTATAGTAATGGTCGTAAAAAAAGTAGAGCTTATTTTAAAAATGACATTCAAAACGGGGAATCAACCACATGGTATGATAATGGCAAAAAAGCGAGCCAAGGGATGTATAAAAATGGTTTAAAGGTTGATGTACACAAAAAATGGTACAGAAATGGCAAGCTTGGCTTTAAAGCTTTATACAACAAAGGACAACTCGTATCTACACCTCAAAAATGGCATGAGGATGGTACTGAAATTGCTTCTAAGTAATATCAATACATATAATACTTAGGAATTTCAATGCAAACATCACATAGCACCACTGGGTGCTTAGCAAACTTTATTGTTATATCTGCCATCCCTGTACTTTTTTTTATAGCAATGATTCTTGGCTATCTTCATATTATCAACATTAATGTACCTGTTCATGCTCTTGGGGTGATTGGCTTTATACTTTTTATATTTTTACTCTTTATTCAACATAATGCAAACTACTCTATCTGTAAAATTCGTTCTGGTTATACAGATCTTAAAACACAACTAGACAATAAACTGATTCAGAACTCTTTAACTATCAATGAAACAACAAAGTCAATTTTAGATATCAAAAAATATCTCAATGCATACTATGGAGATGTACGCAATGACAACTTTGTCTCTGTTGCCTCCTCTATATTTCCTATGCTTGGTATTTTGGGAACCTTTGTTGCCATAGCCCTTTCTATGCCAAACTTTAGTGTAACAGATACAGCAGCACTCGATCATGAGATCTCACTTCTTTTAAGTGGTGTTGGCTCTGCTTTTTTTGCTTCTATCTATGGTATTTTACTTTCACTTATCTGGACCTATTTTGAAAAGCGTGGCCTCAGCAAGGTGGATCACTACTTTAAAACCATCAAAGACAACTTCTCAGAATATGTTTGGAGTGATGAAGAGCTTCTTATCTACAAATATACACAATACGATCTTAAAGAAAATAAATTTCTTGGGGCACTCAAAGAGACTTTTAACCTTGAGTTTATCTCTGAGCTTAATGCACAACACCTCAATAGTTTTGAGACTATTATGCATGAGACAAATACAAACTTTACACAACTAGCAAATAATTTGCAATCTGTTTCTAGCGAACTCAAACATACACTCTCACAGATGGATATAAGTCATAGTGCTCTTAGTGCACAAAACCATATAGATAAAGCACTTGTAGATTTTACAGTTGCAACAAAAAGTTTTGAGAAAACTACAAAACTCCATAGTGCACAACTAAATAACTCGCTCAACCGTACTTTTGAAAAAATTGATTCTGAGATAGGGCAAATTGTGATCAAATTGGCAGATTTTGCCTCTCATGTCAGTTTAGAGAGTCGTGAGGTACAAGATTCTATCAAAAAATACCATCAGATGGTTGCAAATCAAATAAAAGACAAATAGATGTTTTTTAAAGATAAAAAAAACGAAGAGAGTAACTTTTGGCTCTCCTATGCAGACCTTATGGCTGGTTTACTCTTTGTATTTATCTTACTCATTGGTGCTATTGTAGTGAAATCTACAGTTTTAAAAAACAACCTTGCATCCAAAGAGAACTCTCTTGAGAGCTCCCTAGAGATGCTCCTCTTGCGTGATAAAGAGGTACAAAAACTCAAAATGCTTTTGGCACTGCGCAACCAAGAGCTTAACTCTACAAAAAATGCTCTGCTTATCTCTAAAGATGCACTAGAATTAAAAACACAAGAGATAATAAATCTCAATAACATCCTTCTCTCTCAAAATATGAAGATAGATGACTTTAACAACAAAGTTATCATTATGCAAAATCTTCTTGATGAGTCCAATGCAACACTTCAAACACAAAATAAAAAGATCCAAGATTATGAAAACAAAGTCCTTGTACTTTCCAATACCCTCACAGCAAAAGAGGAGACTTTAAAGCTTAAAGATAAAAAGCTTCTTACACTGCTTCATGCTATAGAGGAGAAAGAGACAAAGTATGATGCGCTTATCGCAAAAATTCAAGCTCAAAAAGCAAAAATAAAGTCTCTTACCGGAATAAAAATCAAAGTAATTGCTGAGCTCAAACAAAGTCTTGGTAAAAATGTACAAATAGATGCACAAAGCGGAAGCTTACGTCTCAGTTCCAATATTTTATTTGATAAGGGGAGTGCTACACTCAAAGAGAGCTCAAAAAAAGAGCTCAAAAAAGTATTTATCAACTATATAGGGGCACTTACTTCAAACAAAAACATCAAAGAACAACTTGATCGTATTGTGATAGAGGGACACACTGATAGCGATGGAGATTACCTTTTTAACTTAAATCTTTCTCAAAAAAGAGCCTATGCTGTTATGAACTACCTCTTAACACTTGATTTTACAAAGAACAACAACATTAAGCCTCTCCTTGTTGCAAGTGGGCGCTCTTATCTTGATGCCATTTATGATAAGAATGGAAAAGAAAATAAGTTTGCTTCGAGACGTATTGAGATAAAATTTAGACTTAAAAATGATGATGCAATGAATGAGATAGAGAGGATACTAGAGTATGAGTAATTTTAAAGCCAAGTATATCAAACTCTCAGCAGAGTATCTTCAAGAGAAACTCAATAATCTTGATACAAAAACAAAAGCTGCTTATAAACTTCAGGAAAAAAAAGAGTCTAAACTAACACATCTTCTCTCTTCACTTTTTAAATCTTAACTATTTTAAAGTGATAAGATAAGAGCCATCTAACTTTTTAATAGTATAGCTGTAGTACCCATCTAATTCAATTACAACTCTGTAGTAGCCCTTATGTGTTCCAATTCTTACTTTTGTAAACCTAGAACTTTCAGGTGCTTCTTTAAAGTAAGAACCAAACTCTGTGTCTCTTTTAAAATCACAAACAATTCTGTGGGGTTTTACTAAAATAAAATCTCGTAACATTGTATCTTTTGTAACAATTTTAAGCTCTCTATCACTCTCTAAAAATTGAATAAATTTTAAAGAAGCTATCTCTTTAAAATGAGATACTTTTTTCACCTGTTTTACTTTTTTAAGTGCTTTTAATGGTTTTAATGGTTTTTCTTCCATCTTTGCATAGTTTTGGGAGATAAAAATAGGAAGATGCCAATCTACAGCATTATCAAGGACAATACTCTTTGTATGTTGTGCGCCATCAAGTGTTTTATACTTAATAGTAACACCCTCAATAACCCTTGCCGTAGAGGGAAGTGTTATGGTTGCACGTTGCAGTGGTTCAATCTGTACCTGTTCATTGGATGTAATAGGAATATCTTGTTCACCCTTGGCTGGGAAAAAAGGATTTTCTCTTGCTTGAAGTGTCAATACAAATAAAAATATAAAAAATATGTGCCTCATTAAAATATCCCCTTAGTCCTAGTAGGAGTATTATAGCAAAATTTTATTCTGCACTAATCTCTTTGAGTTCAAAATATTCACGTTGAAGTTCTGCATTTTCATTTTTAAGTCGTACAACTTCATCTTGGAGGTAATTTTCGTACTCTTGGAGTCCAAAAAGAACTTCTAGTGAGGAGTTTCCATAAAGAAGAACCCCTAGATAGATCCCAAGACCTATAACTAGGGAAAAAAGCATAAAAAACTTACTTAAAGAAAGACCTAGATAGCGTTCAGTTATGCTTTGGCTTGTATCAATCTCTTCATAAAGTTCCTCTTGCTTCATAAGGACAACTTAGTTAAAAAGTGCGTGCCCTAAGTACTCACCGTATACAATCTCATTTTCTATCTCTAGTAAACGATTATATTTTGCTGTTCTTTCACCACGTGCAGTTGAACCAGTTTTAATCTGTCCACAGTTAAGTGCTACAGCAAAATCAGCAATAAAAGCATCTTCACTTTCACCTGAACGGTGACTCATTACACAGTTATAACCATTACGTTGAGCAAGACGAACAGTAAGCATTGTCTCACTTACAGAACCAATTTGGTTTGGTTTAATAAGGATAGAGTTACCGATACCTTTTTGGATACCTTCATTTAAGATATTTACATTTGTAACAAAAAGATCATCACCAACGAGTTGGATCTTCTCTGCAAGTGCATCTGTAAGTACTTTCCAACCATCCCAATCATCTTCACTTAAACCATCTTCGATAGAAACAATAGGGTATTTAGCACAAAGATCAACATAATACTGTGTTAACTCTTCTGCTGTTACTGTACGGTTTTCAGAATCTAGTCTATATCCACCCTCTACAACAAGCTCAGATGCTGCAACATCAAGTGCTATTGCAATCTGCTCACCTGCTTTATAACCAGCTTTTTCAATCGCTTCCATAATCACTTGAATAGGCTCTTCATTTGAGCTAAGGTCTGGTGCAAAACCACCCTCATCACCAAGAGAAGTAGAGTGCCCTTTAGCTTTTAAAATAGCTTTGAGGTTGTGGTACACTTCAGCAGATGCTCTTAAAGACTCAGCAAAATCTTCAAAACCTACTGGCATAATCATATACTCTTGAAAATCCACAGAGTTATCAGCATGGCTACCACCATTGATAATATTTAACATTGGAGTAGGGTTCACCATAGCATTAGCACCACCAAGGTAGCGATAAAGTGGCATACCAAGAGATTTTGCTGCAGCACGGGCTACTGCCATAGAAACACCAAGAACAGCATTTGCTCCTAGTTTTCCATAGTTTTCAGTACCATCAAGTTCTTTCATCGTTGCATCAATGATAGCTTGATTAAAAGGACTCATACCAACAAGTACATCATTAATCTCATTATTTACATGGCCAACTGCTTTTAAAACACCCTTACCCATGTAACGCTCATCAGCATCACGAAGCTCTAATGCTTCACGCTTACCAGTACTTGCTCCAGAAGGAACAATTGCAGATTCAATCGTTCCATCACTTAACTCCACTGTAGCTTTTACAGTTGGATTACCACGAGAATCCATCACTTCAATTGCACTAACGCTATCTATAAACATATTTTACCTTTAGAGTTCTATTATTAATTGATGCAATTTTATCAAAATTTCATTTAAACTTTGTTATTTGTGCAAAAAATTTATATATGTTTTATATTATTGTTTATTTCATAGAGGTAATCATGCATGTTAAAGTAAGCTATCATCGCCTCAAACATCATTCTCCAAAACAGTTCCATAAAGAGAAACATCATCACAGTTGCTACTATAATCATAATCCTGTTTTTCAAAGATAAAGAGCTATAAAGCTCTTTTACCCCAGCATCTACCTTAGCCATAAAAGAGAACTTTCGAAGATAATATCCCCGTAAAAGGTAAAGAGCTAGTGGGATGATAATCGCACCAATATAATAAAAAAAGATTAAAATATCTTGTGCGATAAAGGTATGAAAACTTAAGAATTCAAGCATATCTTAGAGATCACTCTCTTCTATATCACCAGTTTCCATCACCATCACATCACTAATCCCCATAGCAACTTTGATTTTTTCTTCTATCTCAGCTGCTAATTCTGGTTCATCTTTAAACTTTTGTTTCACATTTTCACGACCTTGGCCAAGCTTTTTATCTTCATAACTAAACCAAGCGCCTGCTTTATCGACGATATCAAGTTTTACACCATAATCAACTAACTCACCCTCTTTAGAAATCCCTTCTCCAAACATGATGTCAAACTCTGCTTGACGGAATGGTGGTGCTACTTTGTTTTTAATCACTTTTGCTTTCACACGATTTCCTATCTGGCTCTCACCTTGTTTAAGTGAAGCGATACGGCGAACATCGATACGAACAGAAGCATAAAATTTAAGTGCATTACCACCTGTAGTTGTCTCAGGAGAACCATACCCCATCATCCCAATCTTCATACGAATCTGGTTTATAAAGATTACAGTACAGTTCATTTTACTAAGTACCCCTGTAAGTTTACGAAGTGCTTTTGACATAAGACGGGCTTGTACCCCTACTTGTTGGTCATTCATCTCACCCTCAAGTTCCACCTTAGGTGTTAATGCTGCAACAGAATCGATAACGATTAAATCAATTGCACCACTTCTTGCTATCGTCTCTACGATATCTAAAGCTTGCTCTCCATAGTCAGGTTGCGATACTAAAAGATTCTCAACATCCACACCAAGATTTTTTGCATAGACAACATCCAAGGCATGCTCAGCATCGATAAATGCACATACTCCACCCTCTTTTTGACACTCTGCTGTGATCTGTAATGCAAGTGTAGTTTTTCCAGATGATTCAGGTCCATATATCTCTACAACACGCCCTTGTGGAACGCCACCAATCCCAAGTGCTAAATCTAGCCCAAGAGACCCTGTACTGATTGACTGAATCGCTTCTATATTTTTATCCCCTAGTCTCATCAAAGCACCCTTACCAAATGCTTTGTCTATCTGTTTCATCGCCAGGTCTAATGATTTTTGTTTATTTGCATCCATAATTTGGCTCGCTTATATTTAATTTTGAAGAATTTTAGACTAATTTTTGTCTAGTTTAAAAAAGTATGTCATTTTGTCATATTTTTACTTAAAGAGATGTTTGTTTAAATAATTAAGCTCAATATAAAATAATATTATTTATGATAACATACATAAACATATAAAATTAGGATTTAAAGATGTCACAAGGTGCTATTTTGATTGTAGATGATGTTGTCGAGAATATTCAAGTAGCAATGAGTATCTTAAAAGAGGGCAATTATGAGTTTTCTTATGCCCAAAATGGAAAAGATGCTCTTCATCTTTTAAAAGATAATGCTTTTGACCTTATTTTACTTGACATTATGATGCCTGGAATCGATGGTTATCAAGTATGCCAAGAGATAAAAAAAGATCCTTTACTTGAAGATATCCCTGTTATCTTTTTAACTGCAAAAGTAGACATAGACTCAATGTCTCATGCTTTTGATGTTGGGGGTGTTGACTATATTACTAAACCTTTTCATCCTGATGAACTCCTTGCCCGTGTACGAACTCATATCAATTTTTATAAAGCACAAGAAGTTTTAAAAGCCAATAATCTAACACTCCAAACAAAAGTAACCTATGTCAATGAAAGACTCTTAAGTGAACTAGAAAAGAATCAAAAAGAGATGATCTTTGTTTTAACTGAACTTGTTGAATCTATCTCTGATGAGACAGGAAAACATATTAAACGTGTTTCAGAATATTCACGTTTACTCGCTCACTATCATGAAGCTATCTCTGAAGAGGATGCTGATATTATCTATCATGCCAGCCCTATGCATGATATTGGAAAGATGGCTATCCCTAAACATATTTTACATAAGCAGGGTGCTTTAACTGAAGAAGAGTTTGTCATTATGAAAACACATACAACAAAGGCTCATGAATATCTCGGTTTTGCAAAAAGAAAAATCATGAAAGCAGCAGATATTATCGCCTACCAACATCACGAGAAATGGAATGGAACAGGGTATCCTCAAGGACTTCAAGGGGAAGAAATTCATATCTTTGGCAGAATTGTAGCCTTAGCCGATGTTTTTGATGCACTTACACATAAAAGAATATACAAAAAAGCCTGGAGTATAGAAAATGCTATCGACTATATTGTAGAGCATAAGGGTACACAGTTTGATCCTTACCTTGTAGATATATTTGAGGCAAATATAGATGAATTTATCGCTATCTCTAAAATATAAATTTTTCACTCTTCTTTACACTCTTCTCCTCTCCTTATCTCTTCATGCAAAACAAACACCAAACTTTACTACACAAGAGTTAGAATGGATAGAGTCACATCCTCTTATAACTCTAGGTGCTGACAAAAACTGGCCACCATATGAGTACCAAAATGATCAAGGAAAACATACCGGTATAGCAAGTGATTATCTTCGACTCATCTCTCAAAAAAGTGGTTTAAAGTTTCGTATTGTTTCAGATGTTTGGTCCAAAATTTTAAATGATATGCAAGAACATAAGTTTGATGGTCTTAGCTGTGCTGTAAAAACACCAGAAAGAAAAAAATATCTCAATTTTTCTACCCCTTATCTAAGTATGCCTTTAGCAATCATTGTTAGAAACTCCAATACCGATATCATAAACCTCAATGATCTCAAAGATAAACTTGTTTCTGTCAATAAGGGTTCTTATCTTCATGAATGGCTCAAACACAACCATCCTGAGATAAAACTCTATCTTACTAAATCTAATGTTGCATCCCTGAAAGCACTCTCTTTTGGAAAAGTTGATGCTTATATTGGTAATATTGCAGTAGCTACTTACATCATACAAAATAACTTCTTATCAAACCTCAAAATCATTAATAATCTCCAAGGTCTCGATACACAAGTCTCCATTGCCGTTGAGAAAGGTAATGCCATCTTACTCTCTATAATTAACAAAACATTAGCTTCTATTACAGATGATGAGAAAAGAGCAGTAATACAAAAATGGTATCAAAAAACAAAATTTAAAACAAAGCTCTTAACATTACAAGAGGAACAATGGGTAAAAAAACATATTGTAAAAGTGGGAGGGGGACCAGATTGGGCACCATTTGACTTTGTCAATAAAAACGGTACATATACAGGGATATCAAATGATTACTTGAAACTTATTTCCAAAAAAACAGGTCTTAAATTTCATGTCATTGTAGATCAGTGGAGTCATAATCTTAAAAAGATAAAAGATTCTCAAATCGATATGTTGCATGCCGTGTACTATACAAAAGAGAGAGCAGAATATATGGATTTTGCGAGACCTTACCTTGATATGCTTGATTATTTTTTTATTCGTGATGATCTCAATGTAAAAACGATGGAAGAGCTCAATGGCAAAACAGTTGCAATCCCTAAAGGGTATGCACATATAAAACTCCTGCACGATGAGTTTCCACAACTTAAAATTTTAGAAGTCAATACATTTTCTGATGCCATAGATGCTGTTTTAGAAAAAAGGGCTGACATTTTATTTGACACTTATGCTGCACTTACTTATGTATTGAAGCAGCAAGGGATCTCCACCATTATCCCTTTTAAATCCTATCGTGGAAAAAATATTATTCGCCTTTATATGGCAACAGCAAAAAACAAACCCATTCTTCTCTCTATTCTCAATAAAGCCTTACAAACCATCACAAATAAAGAAGCAGAAGCTATACATAACAAATGGCTTGGGGTAGAAAAGCTACAAGGCTCCAACCTTATTAGCCTTAGTATTAAGGAGTATCAATGGATACAAAAGCATCCTATACTTACATATAGTGAGATAGATTGGAAACCTCTCTCCAATATTCAAAATGGAGAGATGCATGGTTTACTTAGAGATTATTTAGATCTTTTAGAAAAAAAGATTGGACTCAAATTCAAATATATACCTTCAACAAACTGGCCAGATGTTTTAAAAAAATTTAAAAATAACACCATAAATATCACTCCAGGTGCAGGCGATGACACATACCAACATAAACTTGGACTTTTAAGTAAAAGTTTTGCAAGTTTCCCTTTTGTCCTTGTGACCCGTAATGACACCTCTTTTATCAATAGCCTTGATGAGTTTGAAAATGAAGATAAAATCATTGCTGTTCCAAAATACTGGACAAGCTACAATTACCTTATATCGCAAAAGCCAAATATTAAAATAATTGGGACAAAAGATGTACTTGAAGCACTTGAGCTTGTTAAAAATGGAAAAGCTTATGCCTTTTTGGGACATATGGCAGTTGCTATGCACTATGTAGGTACCTACTATCCAAATACACTCCATATTGCAGGAAAAACAAACTTTAATTTTAATCATAGAATTTTACTCCACAATGATGACAAAATTTTACTAGGTATCTTAAATAAAGCCATCGACAGTATCACTTCTAATGAGAAAATAGCCATTAAAAACCGTTGGATGCAGGTGCATGTTACAGAAGCGATGGATTTGAGTTTTCTTTGGAAATACCTTTTTATATTTCTTTTTATTTTAGCTCTTTTTATCTACTGGAATAGAAAATTAGCCTATGAGATTAAAGAGAGAAAAATTATAGAAGATGCACTTCAAGTTGAAAAAGAAAATTTAGAGATTCTTTCAAAAAAACTTCAAAAAGCAAAAGAGGAAGCAGATTCTGCAAACCGTTCTAAGTCTGAATTTTTAGCCAATATGTCACATGAGATTAGAACCCCTATGAATGCTATCATAGGCTTTACAGAACTTCTCAATGAACAACTCTCAGAACCAAGACTCAAGTCCTATGTTAAAACCATACAAAATGCAAGCAATACACTTTTAACTCTTATCAACGACATTCTAGATCTCTCAAAGATAGAAGCTGGAAAACTTCAGATCAATAAAACACCAACAAACCTTTTTAATCTTGCAAATGAGATCAGCTCTATATTTATGATGGGGATGAAGAAAAAAGGTCTTGATTTTATAGTAGATGTTGAAGAATCAATTCCTAAAAGTTTACTTATTGATGAAGTAAGGCTGCGACAGATCCTTTTTAACCTCATTGGAAATGCTGTCAAATTTACAGAAGATGGCTATATCAAGCTCTCTATTGAGTCTTACAATGTTCAAGAACATCTCTCAAAACTTGATCTGAAAATCTCTGTAGAAGATACAGGTATAGGGATCCCTGAGAATCAGATTCAAAAGATTTTTCAAGCTTTTGAACAAAGAGATGGTCAAGACAATAGAAAATTTGGAGGTACTGGTCTTGGGCTCTCCATATCGAAAAGATTATCTGAGATGATGAATGGAAAGATTGCACTTACAAGTGAGCAAAACAAAGGAACAACCTTTAGTGTTCACCTCTATAATGTAGATATAGCTACGATACAAGATAAGCTAGAGATAAAAGAGCATTTACAAAAACAAGAGATTATATTTAAAGAAGCTACTGTACTTGTTGTTGATGATATAAAAGACAATAGAGAGCTTATAGTAAAAAACTTTGAACAAACTAAGATCAAAGTACTCACAGCCAATGATGGACTTGAAGCTATAGCGATATTTAAAGCACAACAACCTCAACTCATACTTATGGATATACGTATGCCAAATATGGATGGGTATGAAGCAGCTCAAGAGATTAAAAACATATCTCAAGTTCCTATTGTTGCACTAACTGCATCTGTCATGCAAGATGAAAAAGATAAAATTAAAACGAAAAACTTTGATGGTTATTTACGAAAACCTGTCTTAAAAGATGAACTTTTTTATGAGATAAGCCAATTTTTAGCTTATACAAAAGCTGATACCCAAGAAGATATGAAAAAGAATGTGAGAAAAGAAGCTTTTATCTTAAGTGAAAAAGCAAAATTAAATATTGGAATTATTATAGAAACTATTGAGAAAGAGATTACTCCACTTTGGGAAAGAGCGAGCCATAGCAATAGTATCTCTGATGTAAAAACCATGGCTCAAAAGCTCCAAGAGATTGCCATAGAATACGATATAGAACCACTCAAAAAATATACAGATACTCTCAATCAGGCAGTGGATGTTTTTGATATTGTCACTATGCAAATGTTATTAAAAGATTATGAAAATACAATAAAAGAATTGGTAGCTTAAGACTCCCCTCCAGATGGCTGCGGCACATAACAGAACTAAGTGTGCTGCTGTATTCCTACCCTGACACATTACTCAGAACTGTCATTGCACAGGTCTAAAGAGAAGCGACGAAATTATAACAGCTTTTTCTTAAAAATGGTATAATCCTTCAATGATTTATATAATAGTAGCCCTCAAAAGTGAGGCACAAGCCTTTGTTGACCTTTACAAACTCCAAAAAAGTAAGCTCTCTGGCTACACACTTTTTTCCAATGAGACTTTGAGAATCATTGTAAGTGGCATAGGGGTACAAAATGCAAGAGTTGCGACCCAGACACTCATCAACCATTTTGACATCACAGATGAGGATAGCTACTACAACATTGGCATCTGTGGAGCTTCTCAAACATATGAGATAGGTTCACTTTTAAAGATAGGCTCTATTGAGTACAAAGAGATACTCTACACTTACGATGAGACAAAAGCAAAAATTGTCTGTGTTGATGAAGAGGTATGTGAAAACCACTTTAAGATTGTCGATATGGAGAGCTATGGTTTTTATGATGCTGTTGTGCATAACCCAGCGATACAAAACTTTTCTATCTACAAGGTGGTAAGTGACCATTTTGAGCCTCACACCATAACTAAAGAGAAGACAAAAAAACTTATTTTTCAAGCACTCAAGGAGATTTTTTGAGATATTTACTAACATTTTTACTGAGTTTCACTCTACTTCAAGCCCTTCCAAGTGACAAAGAGCTTCACAAGATGATAGGACATATGCTTATTATGGGCTTTGATGGTACAAGTGTGGATGAGGACTCCCCTATTGTTAAAGATATAGAGGAGTATCAACTCGGTGGAGTGATTCTTTTTGACAGGGACTACAAAAAGAGAGCTAAAACAAAAAATATCAGCTCACCAAAACAACTTGCAAAACTTACAAAAGAGCTCAAAAGCTTCGCCAAAGCACCCCTGTTTATAAGTGTTGACCAAGAGGGTGGCAAGGTGGCACGCCTCAAACCTCAATATGGATTTGAAGCCATCCCCTCTGCTACTAAAGTTGGCAAAATGGGTTATAAAAAGACAGTGAAGAGCTATGAAAAACTCTCTCAAATGCTCCAAGGTGCAGGTATCAACATGAACTTTGCACCAGTAGTTGATTTGGCAGTCAATCCCAAAAACAAGGTGATTGTTGGACTAGAGCGCTCTTTTGGAGCTGATCCCAGACAGGTTGTTGCTTACTCTAAAGTACTCATAGAACTACAAAAACGCCACCATATCATCTCTGTACTCAAACATTTTCCGGGGCATGGCTCTTCACTTGGGGATTCTCACAAAGGTTTTGTAGATGTAAGCGAGACTTGGTCACCTGAGGAATTAGAACCTTACTATGAGCTTATCAAAGAGAACCAAGCCGATATGATTATGACTGCTCATGTTTTTAACTCCCACATCGACAACAAGTACCCAGCAACCCTCTCTAAAAAATTTAACACAGACCTTCTTCGCAATATGATGGCGTTTCAAGGTGTTATCGTGAGTGATGATATGCAGATGGGAGCCATTACACAACACTACTCACTCAAAGAGAGAGTCACTCTTGGAATCAATGCAGGGGTAGATATGCTCCTTTTTGGTAACCAGCTAGAACACAATAGTGCCAAAGAGATTATAAACACCATTACAGCACAGGTAAAAAGTGGTGCCATTGCTTTTGAGAAGATACAAGAGGCAAACCTTCGCATTGAAAATCTTCATACAAAGTACTCCATCATCCAAAAACCCATAGATTTTACAAACAAACGCAAACTCCTTACTAAAGAGTACATCAAACAGCACTACGGACTTGATGTGAAAGATATTACCATCATACCTCAAACTATAGTACTGCATTGGACAGCAGTTATGGGGCTTGAAAAATCATTTCAAAGACTCAAAGCAGAGCTTCTCTACAGCGACCGTAAAGATATAGCGGCAGCCTCTGCTCTTAATGTCTCAGCCCACTTCTTAGTAGACAGAGACGGCACCATCTACCAACTCATGCCAGACAACTGGATGGCCCGCCATGTTATAGGGCTTAACTACACAAGTATAGGGGTGGAAAATGTTGGAGGAGAAGGCAATAAAAAAGAGGACTTAACCCCTGCTCAACTTCAAGCCAACATCCACCTCATCCACTATCTTCAAGCTAAATACCCAAGTATCAAAAATATTATTGGGCATTACGAGTACAGAGAGTTTGAAAACACAGCTCTCTGGCTAGAAAAAGACAGTTCATATCGCACAAAGAAAGCAGATCCTGGTAAAGTGTTTATGAAAAATATTCGAGAAGCTCTTGCAAAGTAGCAGTTTTGCACCCCTAGACTGGCTTCTCTTTTTTACCTACTTTGGAGTGCTAGGATTTAGTTCTTGGTATTTTTCCAAAAAAACTATAAACTCCACAAAGGAGTATTTTACCGCTTCAAACTCTATGCCTCTCATTGCTGTATCTATCAGTATCTTAGCAACCACACAATCAGCTGCTACCTTTTTAGGGGTACCTGAGTTTTCCTACTCCAACAACTTCACTCTTATAGGTTTCTACTTCTCCTCTTTGCTTGGAGTTCTTTTTGTTGCCAAGTTTCTTGTCCCTAAATTTTATGCCATAAACGCCATGACAGTCTATGAGCTTTTAGAAAAACGCTATGGGAGCAGAGCAAAAGAGCAAGCAGGAGTGATGTTTTTAGTGGGGCGCATTATGGCAAGTGGAGCCCGTCTCTACATTGCAGCCTTAGCGATTAGTATGATACTTTTCTTCGATATCACAGCTTTTCATATGCTACTCTCTGCCACACTTCTGCTCTTTGGAGCACTTATCTATACCTATTTTGGAGGGGTGCGTTCTGTCATTTTAAGCGATGTGATTCAAGCCTTTACTTATGTAAGTGCTGGGCTTATCGTACTTTTCTTTTTATACCACTCCCTTGATGGTGTAGATATTATGAGCATACTCTCAGAGCATGAAAAGCTCACCTTTATAGACAACTCTTTGGATGGAAAATTTAGTATTATTGGGCTTTTAACTGGTTGGCTTCTACTTAACATTGCAGCCTTTGGACTTGACCAAGACATGACCCAACGAACCCTCTCATGTAAAAACAAAGAGGAGGCAAGTTCTTCACTCATCCTCTCCATAATCCTCACCATCCCCATTGTGCTTCTTTTTTTAAGCATTGGTGCACTTCTATTTGTTTACTACCAAGATGCCTCACTCACACAAAATTTTGAGGGGGAGAAGATTACCATCTTTATGTACTACATCCTCCATGAGATGCCAGAGGGTCTACGAGGTCTTGTCACAGTTGGAGCCATAGCAGCAGCCCTCTCTAGTACAAACTCAGTTTTAGGGGCGATGGCTAGTGTTGCTATTGAGGATATCTACAAACCCCACTACCTCAAACGCCACCCTCAAACACCAGAGAGTCATTTTTTGGCAGCTTCGAAAAAAGCCGTCCTGCTCTTTGCCTTTTTACTCTTAGCAATGGCAATGCTCAGCTACTTCTGGCAACGCTACTCTGAACTCTCCCTCATCAGTTTTGCTCTTGGAGTGATGGCGTTTGCCTATACAGGTCTTTTAGGTCTGTTTTTTTCAGCCATTTTCACCAAACGTGGAAGTGCTACAGCAGTTCCTTTTGCACTCGCAGGTGGTTTTCTTAGTGTCCTTGCTCTGCAACCCTACACCTTTGGTATTCATCTAGGTTTCTCGTGGCAAATAGTTCTTGGAACAGTTGTCGCTTTTAGTGTGATGCAAACACAAAAAGGAGTAAAGGATGAGTGAGTACTATATCGGGGTAATGAGCGGGACAAGTCTTGATGGTGTAGACATCGCTCTATGTGAGATTAATACTCAAGAGTGTAAACTACCCCACTACAAAAATGGGGAGTTTGCTAAAAGTGCTAAACTCTCCAAAGAGTTTTTAAATGGAGCCCTTTATGAGTAAACTCGAAGCATGGCTAGAAACAACATTTTTAAAAGGATACACCATCACTGTTGCCAGTGCCGATGCAAGTTTTAGAAAGTACTACAGAGCTAGAAAGGATGAGAAAACTTATATCATTATGGATAGCTCCTTAGAGCTTGACTCCATCAAACCTTTTGTAGGAATTAGCTCGCGTTTAAGTGGTGTAGATGTGAATGTACCAAAGATTTATGCGCAAAACTTAGAAGAGGGATTTTTAATACTCGAAGATTTTGGCAATACCAATCTTCTTGATGTTTTAAATAAAGACAATTTTAAAATACACTATGCAAATGCCATCGAGGAGATTGTAAAGATGCAAAGAGCCGATGCCACAAACCTTCCACTCTATGACAAGGCATTTTTACATTTTGAGATGAACTTAATGAGGGAGTGGTACTTGGAGCAAAAGCTTCTCTATAAACTCTCTCAAAAAGAGGAGAATCTTCTTGAGAATACTCTTGAGATCATTAGCGAAGTGGTACTCTCTCAACCTCAAAATGTTTTTGTTCATAGAGATTTTCACTCAAGAAACATTATGCTTACTAACAAACAAACACTTGGTGTTATAGATTATCAAGATGCGATGAGTGGGGCAATAAGCTATGATTTGGTATCACTACTCAAAGATTGTTATATCTCTTTTGAACGCCATGAGATAGAAAACCTTGTACTTCTTTTTCGAGACAAGGTAAGCCCAATTACGTCCGATATGGAATTTTTAAAGTGGTTTGATTTTATGGGACTGCAACGCCACATCAAAGTACTTGGTATCTTCTCGCGTTTGAGTATTCGCGATGGGAAAGATAGCTACCTCGATGATATCCCCCTTACACTTAACTACACCATAGAGACTGCACTTCGTTATGAAGAGACAAAAGCTCTTGGAGAGTTTTTACAAAGGCTAAACCAATGAGAGCGATGATACTAGCAGCAGGTCGTGGTGAGCGGATGAGACCCCTTACAGACACCTTACCAAAACCACTTTTAGAGGTACGAGGCAAGCCTCTTATTGTATGGCATTTAGAGAAACTCTCTCGCAATGGCTTTCAAGAGGTGGTGATTAACATCGCCCATCTTGGTGAAAAGATTGTTGAGGCTCTTGGAGA
Source organism: uncultured Sulfurimonas sp. (assembly GCA_964518545.1). Classification (GTDB taxonomy): domain Bacteria; phylum Campylobacterota; class Campylobacteria; order Campylobacterales; family Sulfurimonadaceae; genus Sulfurimonas. Next base: position 16,983 of record CAZFGS010000001.1, read on the forward strand.
TGGAAGTAGGTGGAATCTCGAAATTTTCTACTCTGATGAGAGAGAGATGGGTGCCCTAGAGAGTGGAGGGGGGATAAAAAAAGCTTTATCATTTTTAGGTAATGAGCCCTTTTTAGTTGTCAATGGAGATGTTTTTTGTGAGTATGAGTTTGAATGCGATTTTGACTTAAAAGGGAAACTTGCTCATCTTATACTAGTCCCTAACCCTCCTCATAACGAAAAGGGAGATTTTGCTTTAAATGGAACTGATGTATTTAACAAGGGAAAAAAGATGTACACTTTTTCAGGCATAGGCTACTATAATCCTAATATATTTCAAACCATTGAGTTACAAAAAACTCCACTTGCACCTATCTTGCGAGATCTTTGTGAGAAAAAGCTTGTCAGTGGAGAGCTGTTTCAACAAATGTGGCACGACATCGGTACCCCACAAAGATTAAAAAAGATAAATAATGACTAAACTACTTTTACTCCTGAGCCTTACTACTCTAGCATTTGCCAAGTATGACAACTGCAACTTTAAAAACAAAGACTACACTGACATCTGTAAAAAAGTTGTCAAACATGGTGTTTCTTATAAATATGCCAACCAATTTTTACTCTCCTATTTTAAGACGAAGAAGTTCGATGAGATTAGTTGGAAATATCTGCAACCTTCAAAGATTAAATACCACAAAGAGAATGAAAAAAAAGCCAATAATGTCTTAGTAAAATATGTACCAAAAATGGTGGAAAATCTTCATCGCTACAAAAAGGTTTATGATAAAGCAGAGAAAAAATATGGTGTCAATCGTGAGATTATTGCTGCTATTCTCCTTAAAGAGACAAAACTAGACAAGATCAAACCAACTCACGATGCTTTCATTGTTTTTAACACTATGGTGGTAAGAACAAAAGCTGAGACCTCACGAGAAAAATGGCTTCTTAAAATGGGAAAAACAAATATGGCAGCTATCATAGAGCATTGCTATAAAAAAGGGGTGAGACCAGAGCAGTGTAACCTTCCAAGTTCTTATGCTGGAGCAGTAGGAATACCTCAGTTTATGCCAAACTCGTTTATCTACACTGAGGGGTATAAAACAGAAGTTGCCGATCTTACAAAAATGGAAGATGCCATCATCTCTGCTGCGAAATTTCTGCATAAAAAAGCCTCTTGGGATACACTCATTGATTGGTCAAAGATGCCAGATATTGCCACGGTTGAGCAGGCATGGTATGACTATGAGTTTGAGCATGAAGATGCCTCTTTTGTGTACGAAAAAAGTAGAAGTGGAAAAGTTTACAGCTGTTTTACTAAGGGAAAACCAGAATTGTCCTATATGAAAGAGTACACGAAGAAGATTATGCGCTATAACAACTCTTCCAACTATGCTGTAGGTGTTATGCGTTTAGCCTATGATGCTCATCAAGCCCTTTAAGAGGCTTTTAAAAGAGCAAGTTCTAAGCTACCGCTCACATAGTTGGCAAAAAATGTCAGCATCTCTAAATCTTTCTCATTAAAATCGCTTATCTGCTTATTTAAAAGCTGAATAATTCCCATCACTTCGCGTTTTGAATTAAAAATAGGCACGGTGATAATATTTTTTGTAATATAACCACTTTTCTTATCGATGCTTGGTAAAAATCTTGCATCACTGTATGGATCATTTACAATCTGTGGCTCAGCTTTTGCATAGGTATCACCAACTATACCAGAAGTGAGAGAGATCACAATGCGCCCTATTCCATCACTAATCTTTGTCCAAAGAATTTTATCCTCTTTATCTACTATAAATATAGAACAACGCTCAGCATGTACTAAATTTTTTGCCTCATCCGATATAAGCTCCAAAGATTGCTCCATATCTGTCACACTCATCAATTTTTGTCCAAATGCTGCTATTTGGTCAATTTTTCTCATCTTATTTACTCTCTTTTAAATGGTTTACTAATTCTAAAAATCCACTAATATAATGTGCAAAAAAGATCATGAATTTTCTGTCATCATTATCAAATCCATCTTCTTTATTGAGTAATTCCAGCACACCTATAATCTTTCTGTTAGAATCAAAAATGGGTGCTGTGATAATATTGTTCGTTTTATACCCTGTTTTCTTATCGATCTCATCTAAAAAATCTGGATCTACATAAGGATCATTCACAACTATCGGTTTTTTCTCTTTTAATGTTTTTCCAACGATCCCTTTATCTGCATCTATCTCTATCTTTTGAACTCCATCAGCAAGTGTTGTCCAAAGTTTTTGAGTTTTTTGATCATATATAAAGATGGAACATCTTGCAGCAATAATCACATCTTTTGCATACTTGGCTATAAGAGGCATCCCATCTTCAAGAGATTTCTTATTGAGAAGTTCACGTCCAAAGTCGGCTAATTTTAAATAGGTATCTGCATATTTCATAAAAAAGGACCTTTACTATCTTATTTGCGATTATTATAGTGTAAAATGTCAAGAAAAAAAAGGAAAGCAATGAGTGATATACAAATTTGGCACAATCCAAGATGTTCAAAATCTCGTGAGGCAATCAATATTTTAGAAGAAAACAACTGTGAGAGTGAAGTGGTAAAATATCTTGAAGAAGATCTAGATCCACAAACCATAAAAACGACACTCAAACTTCTTGGTTTTAGTAGTGCAAGAGAGTGGATGCGTACAAAAGAAGCAATCTATAAAGAGTTAAATCTCAAAGAGGAAACAGATGAAGAAAAACTCATAGAAGCGATGGTTGCGAACCCTAAACTCATTGAACGCCCAGTGATTATAAAAGGTGACAAAGCAATCATCGGCCGTCCAACTTCTATTATTAAAGATTTTTTAAAAAATTAACTTAACACTAATGTAACACTTTTTTTCTATACTTCGGCATAAATTAATTTATCTGAGGTATAAACTATGAATAAAAACATGATTATCTTATCTCTTGCAACATCTGCGCTTTTAGCACAAAATGTTGTAGAGATAGCACCTGTAAGTGTTGTGGCAACTGGTGTTGAAGAAAAAGTACTTGAGCAACCACTCAGTATATCTACAAAGGAGCAAGAGGAGATTGAACTTGATCAAGTGATCTTCCAAAAAGATCTTCTTAACTCTCTCTCTGGTGTTCGCATTGAACAAACAAGTTCAGTTATAGGACATATGACTGCTATCCGTATGCCAATCAACACTGGACCATATTATCTCTTTATGCAAGATGGTATCCCTGTACAATCAAGTGGATTTTTTAATCATAATGGTCTTGCTTATACAACTTTTCAAAGTGCTACATCAGTAGAGGTGATTAAAGGTGCAGGTTCTGCTCTATATGGTTCCGATGCAGTTGCAGCTGTTATCGATGTCAAATCACTTGCAAAACCTTCAAAAGAGAATGAAGTTATTTTTAAAGGTATGGGTGGAAGTAACGGCTTTATGCAAGGTGGTGTAGAGGTTAGTGATACTATTGATGAGAAAAATGCCTACAGAGCCAATGCTACTTATATGCACAGTGATGGCTGGAGAGACCATACTGATACAGATAGATTAGAAGCAAACCTCCGTTACGATAAAATCATCGATAGTGAAAATGATGTAAAAATCATCTTCAATGCTTCAAAAACTGATGCACAACAAGCAGATAGTTTTAATGACTATGCAAATATCGAAAATGGTTCTACTGCTGCAAGTGATGATGATAACTACTTCACAGCATTAGAAAAAACTGATGTTAGAAGAAAGTTTGATTATGCAAGACTGAGTGCTGAATTTAACAACTATTCTTTTAACGATTTAGAGATTACACTTACTCCTTATGTAAGATACAACCGTAACAGATATGTAGCTACATGGGAATCAAACCTTCCAAGTAATGACAATGAGATGTATACTCTTGGTCTACAACAACGCAATACTTATGAGCAAGCATGGGGTAAGGTAGTTTTTGGTTTTGATACAGAATATACACAATCTTCTTTAAAATATAACCAAGACTTTGATCTTACAACAACGGGATGGCACCCAGCAACATTTACAACAGGTGCTTTGTATAACTACGATGTAGATTATTTTGCACTTGCACCATATCTTCATGCTGATTATAAGCTGTTAAAAGAGTTAACACTGAGTGCTGGTCTAAGATATGATTACAACAGATATGACTACAACAATAAACTACAAGACAACTCTACTGATAGTTCAGGAACATACTACCGTCCAGCAGATAAGGTAAATAGCTATAATCACTTAAGCCCTAAACTAGCACTAAGCTATATGCCAATGGCAGATTTAAACCTTTATGCTCGTTATGCAAATGGCTTTAGAGTACCACAAGCAACAAGACTCTACTCTGTAAAAGTTGGATATGAAAATATTGACCTTACTCCTGAAATCTCTAACACTTACGAGATTGGTCTTAAAAAAGCATTTAATGAAAAAACATATTTTGAAGCTTCTATTTACTATATGACTATCAAAGACACCATCATTAGAGACAGTGTAACTGGTGGTTATAGAAATGGTGGTAGAAGTATCCACAAAGGGATTGAGAGTACTTTAAAAACAGCATTTACTAAAGAGTTTGAAGCGAGTGTTGCTTACTCATATTCAAAACACAATTATGATAATGATCCAACACTAGGTGACAACGAGATGGCAGGAGCACCAAACTCTACAGCCAATACAAGACTTTACTATATCCCTTCTTTTGTTCATGGCTTAAAAATGATGGCTGAATGGCAATATGTAGGTGCATACTGGATGGATGATGCCCATACTATCGATAGATACAATGGTTACAGCATAGGAAACTTTAAAGCAGACTATACATACTCAAAAGAGTTGAAATTTTTTGCTAAAGTAACAAATATTACAGATAAAAAATATGCTTCACGAGCAAAATATGCTTATGGTAAAGAGGATTATACTCCTGGTGATCCAAGACAGTTTTATGCAGGTATTGAGTATAAATGGTAAGCATTACGAAGCTTCACAAACTAGCGGGTCTTAGTGCCGGTCTAGTTTTACTCCTCCTTGGAGTGACTGGTTTTTTTCTTGACCATGACAAATGGAGCTTCCTCTATACAACAACATTCAAACACCTCCCTCAAGCATCACAGAAGATTGACAACAAACTCTATGATTCCTACTGGATAGATCCAAAAGATTCTAAACATATCATTGTGGGTGGGAAACGTGGTCTTTTTGAGAGTTACAACACAGGAAAGAGTTTTATCCTTATCTCTTCTTTGCAAATTCTTGGACTTCGCCAAGATTCAAGTGGCATCTATCTCGCTACATCAGATGGTATCTATACTCTACAAAACTCCAAGCTTTTGCTTTTTGGATTAAAAAATGAGTATATAACATCCATCTCTCTTTCTCCTCAATCAATTGTGGCCGTTGTAGATAAACATACCCTTGTAAAACTCTCAAAAGTATCACATAGCATACTTAGTAGATCCATCGTAGAGATACCAAAACCTAAACTCATAGAAGATATAAAACTCTCAAGGTTTGTAAGAGATCTTCACTATGGTCGAGGTCTATTTGAGGGAGACATTTCGCTACTTATCAATGACTATGGAGCGATAATAGTCTCTTTCTTAGCTCTGAGTGGTTACATCATCTGGTGGATCATCCATTCAAAATCAGCACCAAAACTTGCTCGAAAACTGATCCGTCTTCACTCAAATATTTTTGTCATACTCTCGCTTATCCCTCTTGTTATCCTAGCAATTACAGGAATTTTTCTCGACCATGCTGATGGACTTGGAAAATTTATGAGCTCCATCACCATAAAAAACAGTTTTTTACCCCCTGTTTACAGCTCTTTAAAGTATGATATATGGTCTGTAGATTATGATGGCAAAGTGTATAGGATCGGAAATCGTTATGGTATCTATAAAAGTGATGACTTAAAACATTGGGACTTAGAAAATCGTGGACTTGCTTATAAAATGATACGTAAAAACGATGCACTGTATGTAAGTGGAATGGGTGCACCAAACAGAATCTACAAAGATTCATGGCAAATCCTTCCACACACTCCCCATATGTTTAGAGATGTGTTCCAAGAAAAGAACAAAATACTCTTCTTCTCTCCTCATCAAAGCTCAATGCCATTGCCAAAACTCAAAGAGACAACACTTTATGCACTTTTACTAAGTATCCATGATGGAAGCTTTTTTAGTTCTTGGTGGATTTGGATTAATGATTATGCAAGTTTTGCTCTGCTTCTCTTAGGATTTACAGGAACACTTCGATGGAACAAAAGAAGAAAAAGTCTACAAAAAGCTAAATAGGCAGATGCTCAATGCTTACACCGTTATCTTCAAGAAATTTAGAGATAACTTTTGAGTGTGTGTGCTCATACTCTTTGGCATAAACTATCCGTTTAATACCACTTGCTATAAGATTCTTACTGCACTCACTACAAGGCTCTAGTGTTACATAGATACTTGCACCATCGATACTAATCCCCTCACGTGCTGCCCAAATTATAGCATTCATCTCGGCATGGATCTCGTAAGTTTTACTCCACTCATGATGTTCTGGGGTATACTCGTTACTCCAGTAATCACAACAGTTCGTAAAACCAGCTGGTGTACCATTGTAACCAGTACTAAGGATGCGACCATCTTTTACAATCACTGCACCTACTTGCTTGGAGACACATTTAGAAGCAGAAGCTATCTCTGCTGCAATATGAAGAAAGTTAGTGTCGCTGAGCATACTACGGCATTCTTATTATATTGATATCTGCATTGTGACGAAGACGTGCAAAATAATCACCAAGCACTTGCTCTCTTTGATCACCCATTATTGAGTTTATAATTTGTTCTCTTACACCATCAAGTCCACTCTCTTTAGCAGATTCAATCTCTTTGATATAAAAACTCATATAATCCCCTTTACCATCTGGAACTACTGCTGTAAAATGATTTAGAGGCGTTTTTTCAAGTAAACCCGCAAGTTCCGGAGAGATACGATTATATGGAAGTACCTGCTCATTGGTAGCAATCTCTGGAGAGTAAAACATAGGGTTATCTATCTTCTCTTGAATTTTTGCCTTATCTTTAGCTTGATAGATGATAACAGTAAATGATGCTGGATGCTCATAGTTATCTTTGTGAAGCTCATAGTACTCTTTGATCTCATCTTCACTTGGCTCTTTCATTGAAGAGTAAGCGATTGCAGCATAAAGTTTTTGACTTAAAAGTTTTTGTTTGATTTTCTTTTTAAACTCTTGTGAGCTTAAACCACTTGATTCACGAACAGCTTCATAAAACTCACTGATGTTCATATTGTTTCTCTCAGCAGTTTTTTTGATGTCATCATACACCTCAGAGTTAGAAACAGTAATTTTTCGCTCTTTTGTTTCTATCTCTTCAAGTTTTTGACGGATCAGTAGATCAGTCGCTTTTTTAGCATCTATCTTCGATGCTTCCATCTCTTTTGTGATATCTAAGAGTGTAATCGCCTTGTTTTTTACAACAACAGCCACCCCATCATAAACTTGTGCACTCAAAGCCATAGTAATAAGTGATAGTAACAATATTTTTAACATAATTATCCATTTAGTAAATTCTTAATGTATTTTACCAGCCTTTAACCAACAATTGCCTAAAATTCCCCAACATAATTTTAAAGGTTCTCTTATGGTTGTTACACGTTTTGCTCCAAGCCCTACTGGCTACTTACATATCGGTGGTTTACGAACTGCACTTTTTTCTTATCTTTGGGCTCGAAAAAATGGTGGAAAGTTTGTACTTCGTATAGAAGATACAGATAAAGCACGTAACTCTGAAGAAGCAACTGAGGCGATTTTAAAAGCTTTTGAATGGCTTGGTCTTGAAGCAGATGGTGAGATTACTTACCAAAGTAAACGCGACGATATCTATGCAAAATACATTAAGCAACTCCTCGATGAAGGAAAAGCATATAAATGTTACATGTCAAAAGAGGAGCTCACTGAGCTTCGTGAAACACAGATGGCAAATAAAGAACGCACAAAATACGATGGTCGATACCGTGATTTTGATGGTACCCCACCTGAGGGTGTGGAGCCTGTTATCCGCATCAAAGCACCGCTAAGTGGTGAGATCATTGTGAAAGATGGTGTCAAAGGTGAGATTAGTTTTCAAGCTGAAGATATCTTAGATGATTTTGTCATTGCCCGTGCTGATGGAAGTCCAACTTACAACTTTGTTGTGGCTATCGATGATGCACTTATGGGCATTAACGAGGTTATTCGTGGGGATGACCACCTCTCAAACACTCCAAAACAGATCGTAGTGTATGAAGCATTAGGCTTTAATATCCCTGCATTTTATCATGTACCAATGATTCACAACTCCAAGGGTAAAAAACTCTCTAAACGCGATGGTGCAACTGATGTTATGGCATATAAAGAGATGGGCTACAAACCTGAGGCACTTTTAAACTTTCTTGTGCGTTTAGGGTGGAGTCACGGAGATCAAGAGATATTTAGTATGGAAGAGATGTGTCAGCTTTTTAACCCTAAAGATATTAACAAATCAGCTTCTATCTACAGTACAGACAAACTTGACTGGCTCAATGCTCACTACATCAAAAACACTCCAAATAATGAGCTTGTAGAGCTTCTTAGTGACTACGGTGTAGTACTTACATCTCATGACAAAAAAGAGATTCTTTTAGATGCTCTCAAAGAGCGTGCAAAAACACTCAAAGAGCTTGCAGAGATGGTAAACGAGATTGTAATTGCTCCTGAATCATACGATGAAAAAGCTGTTAAAAAAGCATTTAAAGGTGATCCTATCCCTATACTAAATGCTTTTGGTGCAAAACTCACCAATGCAGAGCCACACCTTCCTAGTGACTACCATGCTCTTATGGAAGAGGTGGTCAACGAGATGGAGATCGGTTTTGGAAAGATAGGTATGCCTCTTCGTGTAGCACTTCTTGGAAAGATGGGTGGACCAAATATCGATGTTATTATGGCAGTTATTGGAAAAGAAGAAACACTATTACGCATCGCTAATGCTATTACGGCTAACGCTTAAAACACAAGCTATTTATCACAAAGGGGTATAATCCCCTTTATGAATAACAAAATCTCCATACAATCTATCTATAAACTTATACTCAAGAAAAAACCTGCACTTCTTTATGGGCAGGTTATTACACTTTTAGCCATTTTGGTAAGTGTGCCCATCCCTTTAATGCTCCCTATTATGGTGGATGAAGTGCTCTTAGACAAACCTGCTTTTTTTGTCCATACAATTGATGCTATTTTTGGCTCGCTTTCACCTTTTTACTACATCGCAATTGTGACATTTGCTGTTGTCTTACTGCGTTTTATCTACTACTTTTTCACTGTAATACTCACAAAAACTTTCACGAAGATAAGCAAATATGTCACCTACGAGATACGAAAGAGGCTTCTTGAACATCTTGAGCATACATCTATGAATGAGTATGAAACGCTAGGAAGCGGTGCTATTACCGCCACTCTTACCAATGATGTCAACACACTTGATGCCTTTATCATTACTGGTGTGAGTAAGCTTGTATCTTCTGTCCTCACACTTATAGCCATCGCGTTAGTTATGTTAGCGATAGACCCCATCTTGGGTCTTCTTATCTTAGTGATTCAGCCTATCATTATGCTCTTAAGTAAAAAGATGACTCAGGTTGTAGGCAAACTCAAAAAAGAGGAAAACACAAGCATTGCAGCATTCCAAGAAGATGTTGGAGAAACTCTCGAACTCTTTGGACAGATAAAAGCAAGCAACCAAGAGCAACACTTTTTTAGCCATGCCAAAGAGCTTGCCAACAAGATACAAAAAACCTCTAACGAATACAGCTATAAAAATGTAGCTTATGAGCGCCTCTCCTACACCATCTTTTTGGTGATGTTTGAGGTACTTCGTGCCAGTGGTCTTTTACTTGTTGCCTACAGTGATTTGAGCATCGGGATGATGTTTGCAATGTTTGGCTATATCTGGTTTATCATGACGCCTGTGCAAGATTTACTCTCTTTTCAGTACTCCTACTCCTCAGCGATGGCAGCCATAGAGAGGATTAACCTTGTTTTAGCACTTCAGCGAGAATCAAGTGGCACAAAGAGACTCCAAGAAGAGAAGGTAAGTATAGAACTTCAAAATATCTCTTTCTCTTACGATGGGGTGAAAAATATCTTAGAAGATATATCTCTTCACATAGATGCAGGAAGCAAGATAGCCCTCATTGGTGCGAGTGGAAGTGGAAAGACAACCCTTGCTCAAGTGATCTCTGGCTTTTATGAAACCAGTTTTGGGACTATTTTTTATAACTCCATCCCTAGCTATGAACTAGATAAAAGCTCTTTAAGAGAAAAAGTATTTTTAGTGCTACAGATGCCCATACTTTTTAACTCCTCCTTGCGTTTTAACATCACCATGGGAAGAGATGCCAGCGATGAGGAGATACACCAAGCACTTCAGACCGCCCAACTAGATACTATGCTTCAAAAGATGCCAGAGGGGCTTGACACTCTTGTAGGGCATCATGGTGTAAGGCTCTCAGGTGGACAAAGACAGCGCTTAAGTATCGCTCGAATGATAATCGCTAAGCCTAGCGTTGTGATCTTTGATGAGTCCACCTCAGCACTTGATGTACACACCGAATCAAAACTACAGATTGCTCTTGAGGATACACTCAAAGAAAAAACTGTTATCACCATTGCCCACCGATTAAGTACTGTAAAAAATGCCGATACCATTCATGTTTTAGAAGATGGAAAAATTATCCAAAGTGGAACACACCAAGAGCTTGAAGAGGAAGAGGGACACTACAGAGAGTTTGTCCAAGGGCAACTTTTATGAAACATTCACACAAAGACCTCCTCTCTTGGTATAAAGAGCATGGGCGCCACCAGCTCCCTTGGCGCAATACCAAGGAGCTTTACCATATCTACCTTAGTGAGATTATGCTTCAACAAACACAAGTCAACAGAGTAAGAGATGAATACTACCCTCAGTTTTTAGCGAAGTTTCCCTCTTTAGAGGCTCTTGGCGATGCACCTTTAGATGATGTTTTAGCAGCCTGGAGTGGGCTTGGGTACTATAGACGAGCTAAAAATCTCCATACCACAGCACAACTCACAAAAAATGGATTGCCTCAAAATCTAAAAGAGCTTAAAAAACTCCCTGGTATTGGGGATTATACAGCAAGTGCTATCTGCTGTTTTGGACTAGAACAAAAGGTACCTGTGGTTGATACAAACATTACCAGAGTCCTAAAACGCTATTATGGGCTGCTTAATATACCTGAGAAAACTGTATGGGAAAAAGCAGAAAAGTTTGTCAATACAAAAGAGCCAAGAGCCCATAACCTAGCCCTAATGGACTTAGGCTCTATGGTGTGTACCCCTAAAAATCCAGACTGCCAAGAGTGTCCACTTCAAAAGAGTTGTCTAGGACAAAATGAGCCAGAACTCTACACGCAAACAAAGAAAAAAGAGTATATAGCAATGGAGCTATTTTTTGGAGTTTATATCAAAGATGGCAAGGTTGCCCTTGAACTCTCAAGTGACAATATGTACAAAGAGATGCTAGTACTCCCTAAAGTTGAACCCCTTGAGGAAGATTTTTTAGGTAGTTTTAAACACTCCTACACCAAGTACAAACTTGATGTAAAGCTCTATAGAGTTGCAGAACTAGAGGGGGATTTTACCTTTTTAAGTCCTGAAGAGTTTAGTAATGCCCCCATCTCGTCTCTAACAAAAAAGGCACAAAAGTTTTTCTCTATGAAAATTGGAGTTTAAACATACTCCCTTGACCCAGTTGTGATTTTACCTCTACTTTAATCTTAAACTCATCACATATCTGCTTTACTATACTCAAACCTACTCCAAAACCACCTGCTATATTTGACTCTCGGCTATAGAGCTTAAAAATCTCATCTAGTTTCTCTTTTGCAATTCCAACACCCTCATCCTCTATGCTCAAGTATTCTGATGTAAGTACAATCTTAATCTTTGTCTCTGGCATAGAGTATTTGATGGCATTGGAAAGAAGATTAGAGAGAAGAAGCTCTGCACGAGAAGGGATGATTTCTATAAGCTTACTCTGTGTTTTACATACTATCTCTATCTTTTTTGCACTACTAAGTTCTTTATAGTATGCAACAACTCTTTGGACAACGAGTTCCATATCTACAAGTTCACTAGGTTCTTTTTTATCACTAAAGTTTAAGTAAGTAAGCGATTGGTATATAGTCTCAAGCTGTTTGGTACTAATGGAGATATTACTCAAAATTTTCTTATCATATACCCCTTTTTTTAGCCCTCTGCTTGCACTCATTTTTAAGGCTGTTATAGGAGTGTTGAGTTCATGAGAGACATCTTGTATAAACTCTTCGATCTGCCCTATACGCTGATGTAGCGGTCTCATAAAAAGTTTTGCTAACAAGACTGAGATGATGATAACAAAGATAACACTTAGAGAAAGTAAGAGTATAACAAATTCTTGAAGTTCTTGAAGCTGTATATAGTAATTTTTTGTCTTTACAATAACATATTGTACATTCAAATGTTCACGAGGTCCGGATGATATGACCATCTTATAACCATCTTTTTCAAAATACCCCTCTGTGTAATTTTTTTTATCACCAACGGAAACAAGCTTATACTCAAACCCTTTTTCATCTGGAAGTTGTAAAGTTGTTCCCATCATATGAGCTTTTATAATAAGCCCAGAGAGATGATCTGCAAGATGTTCAAGCTTATAGTAGGTCTCACTCTCAAGAGAGTTTTTTTGAGAAGAGTAATAGAGATAGACTGAGAAAAAAACAAAAAATAAAGAGGAACCAAGATAAAGTACTAAAAAAGAGTAAAAGGAGCGTTTTTCTAAATCATTCAAATTTATACCCCTCTCCACGAATGTTAATGATATGCTCTTTTCCAAGATACTTACGCAGGTTTTTCACTACAGTTCTCACTGCATCATCCCCTGGCATCTCATCAAACTCCCAAATATTTTGCAGTAACTCATCACTGCTCACAACTCTGGCACGATTTTTATAAAGATAGTGTAAAAAGGCACTCTCTTTATGGGTCATCTTGAGATTTTTTTCTTCTATCTGCAATGTATATGTTTGTGTATTAAAGAGTATGCCTTCCCCTAAAGATATAAATGTATCAAGTCCAAAGTGGCGTTTTATATTTTCTATGCGCTGGGCTAATTCTTCTAAATCAAAAGGTTTTTTTATAAAATCGTTGGCTCCAGACTCAAAGGCAGACTTGAGGTATTTTGTATCGTGAAATGCCGTAATAAAAATCGTAGGTGTTTCATCATGAAAGGCTCGCAAATCTTTCAGTAATGTTATCCCGTCCCCATCAGGAACATTGATATCAAATATATAGAGATCAAACTTTCCCTCTTCACTCAAGGCTTCTGCTTTTTTCATACTATAAGTTTGCACCACTTCATAATCATCTTCTAAAAAATCTACTAATATATTGGCTAAGACGGTATCATCTTCTAGGAGTAATATTTTCATATGTATATTATAGCAGTATTTAAGTTTTATCTATTCTTAGAGTGTTATAATTATTCTAAGAAGGGGGCAGGATATGCTACTTTATAATTTTTTATATAGCGACGAAGAGGATTTAAAAGCATATATATCTACAAATAAAATAGATAAGTCTAAGAATCTACTCATCCAAATTTTTAGTGGAATTCTTCAACCTAGAAAAATGCATGCAATCTCAAGTATGCTTAAAAATCTCCTCCCCAATGCGCACATAATCGGAACAACTACAAGTGGAGAGATAAATCATGGTGAGATGCTTGAAAACTCCATAGTAATCTCATTTTCACTTTTTCAATACACCTCCATAAAAAGCAAACTCTACAAATTTGATAAAAATTTTGATTTTTCTAAGATCAAAAAGGATCTCTTTACAGATACAACAAAAGCTCTTATACTCTTTAGCGATGGGATACAAAGCGATACAGAACCTTTTTTAAAGATGCTTCATAGTATTGACCCGAGTGTTGCCATAGCAGGTGGTCGTGCAGGAGATAATGCCAAATTTAAAGATACCTATGTTTTTAATGAAAAAGGGTTTACGAACAATGGCTGTGTCCTTGCGACTCTCAACAGTGAAGAACTTATTGTCAACAATGATTATATGCTAAACTGGACAACTATAGGCAAAGAGATGCTTGTTACAAAGTGTAAGAATGACATCTTATACGAACTAGACGGCATTCCAATCTTGGAGGTATATAAAAAATACCTTGGAGATGATGTACTCAACAATCTTCCTTCATCTTGTATATCTTTTCCTCTTATCATTAAAAGGGGAGATATTGACATCGCAAGGGATCCTGTCGCTGTAGTTGAAAATAATGCTCTGATGTATGCAGGAGATTTTACACATGGCGATAGTGTTCGCTTTAGTTTTGCCAATATCTCAGACCTTACAGATAATATTGAAGAGTATTTTACACGCTTAAGTCGCTATCCTGGAGAAGCTGTATATATATACTCATGCACTGCAAGAAAAGTACTCTTGGAAGAAAAGCTTCAAGATGAACTCAATCTCATAGAATCACTTGCTCCATCTGTTGGATTTTTTACATATGGAGAATTTTTTCAATCTACAAGGATGACAGAACTCTTAAATGTAACTACAACATTTATGGTCCTCTCTGAAACCAAAAAAAGTACCAAAAAAACTCTTAAAAAAATACAAAAAAGAGAGTTTGATCCTATAAAAAAAGCCCTAACACATCTTGTTAAAGTAACAACTAAAGAGCTTGAACATATTTCTACACATGATATACTTACCTCCTTATACAATCGGGCAGAATATATCAAAATCATGGACAGAAAGATAAAAAGTGCACAACGATATAAAGAGAAATTTGGACTTATCATTATTGATCTTGATCACTTTAAACTCGTTAATGATAACTATGGACACAATACAGGAGACAAGGTTTTACAAGCTTTTGCCAAGATATTAAGTGACAATGTACGTGAAGATGATTTTGTTGGACGATGGGGAGGAGAGGAGTTTGTTGTCATCGCCAATCATGCTGGAGAAAAAGAGCTTAAAAAACTTACAAAAAAACTTCAAAAGCATATAGCGACACTTAAGGTTGGTCCTATCACAAGACTTACAGCATCTTTTGGTCTTACTGTATATCATGAAGGTGATACTGATGAAAAAATGTTTGCAAGAGTAGATAATGCTCTTTATACTGCAAAACAAAGTGGTAGAGACAAATATATCTTAGGATAAACCTGCCACATACTCCACACATTACTATAGTATACTTTTTCTAATAATTAAGAAAAAGGATACAAAATGAAAACTCTTAGCAAACTTTTTTTCGCACTTATTTTAGGTGTAACACTCACTCAAGCAGCAGCATTTAACAAAGATGCGAAATACAGAACCACAAAAGTACATATCTCCTCAGAGAAACCTGTCACCTCTGGATCAAACACTTTTACCTTTAGCATTACTAAAAAAGGAAAAAAACTTGCAAATTCTCAAGTCGTTATAAAAGCCTTTATGCCTGCTATGCCTGGAATGCCTGCAATGGAGTCCAAAGTAGATGCAAAAAATCTTGGAGATGGAAACTATAAAGCAACACTCAACCTTGCGATGAGTGGCACATGGCAAATCCATATCTTTATTATCCCCAAAGAGGGTAAAAAATCTCGTGTAAAAACGAGCATAAATTTCTAAAGGATAGCAATTATGAGAACTTTTTTTCTTGCTCTTTTACTCTTAAGTGTTTCACTTCATTCACAAACATTAAGTGAAATTATAGAGCTTTCTCTTTCAAAAAGTCCCTCTTTAGAGAGTATAAACTCAAGACTAGAGGCAAATAAGTATGCCCTTGATATTGCAGACCAGTTTAAAAACCCTGAGCTTCTTATAACAAAGAACTCTCTAAATACCTCAGAGAAGATGAGTCAAAGTGTTGCAACATTAAAACAACAGATCCCTTTTTATGGTAAACGTAGTTCAAGAGAAAAAGTTGTTTCTGCTCAAGATGCACTCTTAGAGGAACAACTCAATGATGCCAAAGTAACACTTGTAGAGCGCATTAAAAATGAGGCTTACACTATTTGGGAACTTCAAAAACTTGACAACATTATAGAGCAGTATATCCAACTTACAGAGCAGAATGTAGAACTCTATGAGACCTATACAAGTGTAGATGACAACCAGCATATGGGGATCATGAAAGCAGAACTCTCTTTGAGTGATTTGAAGATAGAACGCTCTACACTTAAGGCAAAAATACTCGCAGCCTATGCAAGACTCTCCTACTTAAGTGCTTCATCTGTAGAATCTCTTGAGATTACTCTTGTAATGGGGGAAAAACCGGACCTTTCACAGACTGCCTTACTCTTACAAAACAACCCTAAGCTTCTTATAAAAGCAAAAGAGATTCAAAAACAAGATGCCAAAGTGGCTCTTAGTGATCTAGAAAACTACCCAGATTTTAATCTTATGGGCTCTTATGCCTACAGAGAAAACTATGAAAATTATTTTACACTTGGTATAGGCATCTCTTTACCAATCTATGGGACAGAAGATGCTCAAACACAAGAACAAAAAGCACTAAAACTCTCTATAGAAGCGCAACAAGCAGATACAAAAATTGCCCTTGATACTGAACTGAGTGTTTACACTGCACAGATGATCTCCTCTTATGAGATTTATCACATTGTCCAAGATGAAGCACTTCCCCAGGTAGCACATATGTTTGAGCTCTCCTCATCTAGTATCTCTACAGGGGGAGACCTTTTTAAATACATCGATGTTTTGTTTCAAAAACTCTCTTTAGAGAAAAAAAGCATCATAGCCCTTGCCAACTATAAACGTTCACAAGCAAAAATCGCACAACTCTCAGGAGCACTCCAATGAAATTTTCAACACTTTTAGTACTTACTCTTTTACCGTTTTCACTCCTTGCCAAAGAGGCAACTGTAGAGCAACTCTTCTCTGTTCAAACACTCAAAGTACAAAAAGAGTTGCGTTCGCATACCAAAAAAAACTACGGCTATGTTGTAGCTGATGAGTCTCGTATCTACTCCATAGCACCACGATTTGGCGGTTTTGTGGAGAAAATATATGCCGATAAAATCTACACCTATGTCAAAAAAGGCACTCCTCTGGTAAGTGTCTACTCCCCAGAGGTGTATAAAGCAAAAGAGGACTACATCAACTCATATAACTACACAAAAAATAGAGCCAATAAAGGGATGCTTCACTCTGCAAAACTCAAACTAGAACTCTTAGGACTTTCCCAAAAAGAGATAAAAGAGCTCCTTTCAACGAAAAAAGTTTCTAAAAATACCACCATCTATGCTCCTGTAAGTGGTTACATTTTTAAAAAAAGTATCACTCATGGCTCTGCATTTAATGCAAAAAATGAGCTCTATGAGATTGTTAACCTTGAGGAAGTATGGGTAGAGGCAAAGGTATTTGATGACGACATTGTATGGCTTAAAAACACAGATGATTTTCGTGTCTCTATAAAATCTTCACCAAAAACATACAAAGCAAGCTCGAAACTACTCTATCCAGAGCTCAACCCAAAAGATGCTACACTTACACTTCGTTTGAGACTCCAAAACAAAGACAAAGAGCTCTTCCCTGGGATGTATGCCAACATAGTTTCTCAAGATAAAAAACAAAATTACCTCACCCTCCCAACAAATGCCGTAATGAAAAAAAATGGCAAGTACTATGTCTTTGTAGTAGGCGAATACGAGGGAGAATATGAACCCCTAGAGGTCAGTATAAAACCCCTCAACTCCCGTACATACATCATCACAGATGGCTTAAGTGCAGGTGATGAAGTGGTAGCCAATGCCCTCTTTATGATGGACAGCGATGCTCAGATAAATGGGCTTTATTGAGGGAATGGTAACAGCATCTTCCCTACCACAAACCCATCACACAAAAAAGTTATAATCACTTTATCTTAAAACAACGAGTATATTATGATAGAGAAACTCATAGCATTTAGCATAAAAAACAAATTTCTTATCCTTATGGCAGCCCTATTTTTAATAGCTGGAAGCATCTGGAGTATGCGACATACTCCACTTGATGCCCTGCCAGACCTCTCCCCTCCACAGGTGATTGTAGAGATAAAATGGAACGGACAATCTCCTGAAACGGTAGAGGAACAAGGGACATACCCTCTTGTAGCTCAGTTTTTAGCGATTGCCAATATTGAAACAGTTCGTGGTTACTCCACTTATGAGACCGGACTTATCTACATCATCTTTAAAGATGACACCGACCTTTACTGGGCGAGAAGTCGTGTTTTAGAACAACTCGCATCGGTACAATCTTCACTCCCATCAAATATGAATGTCACCCTTGGCCCAGATGCTAGTGGTGTTGGTTGGGTGTATGAGTATGCACTCAGTTCCAAAACAAAAAATCTAGCAGAGCTTAGAAGCATTCAAGATTACTACTACAAATATGCTCTTATGGGTGTAGATGGAGTAAGTGAAGTCGCAACTATTGGTGGATTTGTACCAACTTACCAAGTGACTATAAATAATGACAAGCTTATAAAATACAATCTCAGTATTCAAGATATTGCCAAAGTTTTAAAAGCCAACAACAATGACACTGGAGGTCGGATCGTTATAGAAAATGGTTTTGAGTGGATGGTACAGGCAAAAGGGTATGTCAAAAATCTTGACGATATTCGCAAACTTGTTATCACTACTAAGTCTGGCATACCATTGAGCATAGGTGATATAGCTAGAGTAGAACTCACCCCAGCTCCTCGTCGTGGTGTAGCAGATCTCAATGGTCAGGGGGAGGTTGTCGGTGGCATTGTCCTTGTTCGTTATGGCGAAGATGTCTACTCAGCCATAGAGCGCATCAAAGTAAAAATGGCAGATCTTAAAGTTGATGGTGTGGATGTCACTACAGTATATGACCGTTCTGGTCTCATAGATGGAGCAGTAGAGACACTCAAGAGTACACTCATTGAGGAATCTATCATCGTCATCATTGTGATTGGACTTTTCTTACTCCACCTTCGCTCTTCACTTATTGTGCTTATCATACTCCCTCTCACAGTGGGAAGTACCTTTTTACTAATGAAGATGTTTGGCATCGGATCCAACATCATGTCACTTGGCGGGATTGCCATCGCCATTGGTGCGATGGTGGATGCAAGTATAGTGATGATAGAAAATGCCCACAAAATGCTTCACAAATTTGAGCTAAAAGAGGGTCGACTCCCTACAGATAAAGAGCGCATAGAGGTGATCTTAAAATCTTCACAACTTGTGGGTCGTCCTATATTCTTTGCTCTTGCACTTATAGTGGTCTCTTTTTTACCTATATTTGCACTCTCAGGGCAAGAGGGATTACTTTTTACACCTCTGGCATTTACTAAAACCTTTGCTATGGCAGCAGGGGCGATTTTAAGTATTACACTTGTACCTGTGTTGATGGTGTTTTTTGTCAAAGGAAAAATCATCCCTGAAAACAAAAACCCACTGAACCGTTTTTTTATCTGGCTTTATCACCCCATCATTGTTTATGGACTTAAACTCAAATACCTTGTGATAGTAGCTGTTGTAGCCTCTTTAGGCTATATATAT
Source organism: uncultured Sulfurimonas sp. (assembly GCA_964518545.1). GTDB lineage: Bacteria > Campylobacterota > Campylobacteria > Campylobacterales > Sulfurimonadaceae > Sulfurimonas. The sequence goes on from CAZFGS010000001.1 coordinate 36,590, forward strand.
CCACTCTTTCACTCTCTCAAATGGGAGTTTATGCCGATGCTTAATGAGCAAACTTTTATGTATATGCCAGTTACACCCTATGGTATCTCGGTAGATCAAGCAAAGGCTCTCACACAAAAAACAGACAAGATCATCAAATCTTTTCCTGAAGTGGAGATGGTATTTGGAAAAGCTGGACGAGCAAGCACTGCGACTGACCCTGCTCCTCTTGGGATGATAGAGACCATCATCTCCTTGAAACCAAAAAGTGAGTGGAGAGAGGGTGTAAGCTATGATTCTCTTCGCCAAGAGATGGAAGATGCACTTCAAGTCCCAGGGCTTACAAACTCATGGACTTATCCTATTCGTGGTCGTATCGATATGCTTCTTAGTGGTATTCGTACACCTATTGGGATTAAACTCTATGGACAAAATGCAGAGGGCTTACAGAAGTATGGAAAACTTATAGAGGAAAAACTCCGCAACTACGACAAAACCCTCTCTGTCTTTGCAGATCAGGCAAGTGCCGGATACTTCATCTACCTTGACTTAGATGAGGAGGCGATGCAACGCTACAACCTTAACAAAAACCAACTCTTAGAGTATACAAACCTTGCCATTGGTGGACTTAAAGTCTCTACAATGTACAAAGGCTTAGAACGCTACCCCATAGCTCTGCGTTTAGAGGGAGATGAAAGAAGAAGTTTGGAGAGTATCCAAAACATTCAGATTAAAACGCCACTCGGATTTGTACCACTAAGTACTTTTGCAAATATCTACTACAAACAAAGTGCTTCGGTAATTAAAAGTGAAATGGCAACTCCTGTTACCTTTATCTATATCACCCCTACAGAGGGTGTGACCGCTAAAGAATATGTCCAAAATGCCCAAAAATTCATCGATGAGATTAGCTTTGAGAGTGGGTACTATATAGAGTGGGCGGGTCAATCTCAGTACCTTGATTCTGCGATGAAAAAAATTGTCTGGATTATTCCGGCTGTTCTTTTTGTCATCTTTGTGCTTATCTACCTTGCTTTGAAAAAAATAGTGCCTACACTCATTGTCTTTTTTACTCTGCCATTTGCACTTTTAGGTGGACTTATCTACATCGACATATTAAACTTTGCGATGAGTATTGCTGTGATTGTCGGTTTTCTAGCTCTACTTGGAGTAGCAGCTGAGACCGCAATAGTGATGATAGTCTATCTTCAAGAGGCAGTCGATGAGGCCAAAGAAAAAGATGGAAAAAATGGTGCCAACTTTGGACTCCAAGAGTTAAATGCAGCCATATATGAGGGAGCAGTACAGCGTGTACGACCAAAACTGATGACAGTTTTTGCCATCTTGGCAGGGCTGGCCCCTATTATGTATACTCACGGCATAGGGAGTGAAGTGATGCAGCGTATCGCGGCACCAATGCTTGGAGGAATTGTAAGCTCAGCGATTTTAAGTCTTGTTATAATTCCTATACTATTTGAAATTTATGCTAAACAAGAGTTGAAAAATTCTAAAAAAGGGAACAAAAATGCTTAAGACGATACAGGTACAAAATGTAAAATGTGGTGGCTGTGCAAACACTCTAACTACAAAGCTCAAAGAGAATTTTGGTGCCATAGAGGTCAATCTTGATGTAATGCCACGGGAGATAAGCCTTGAGATAACAGATGAGAAGATGCCAGAGCTAGAAAAAGCACTTAAAAACCTTGGCTATCCAGTAGCAAGTGCAAAATTTGGCTTTATAGAAGACACTTCCATGAAAGCCAAAAGCTTTGTCTCTTGTGCTGTTGGCAAGTTTGAAATCGCTAAGGAAAAATGAGTTCAAATTTTAACTCATAATTAAGTCCATTCTTTTGTAAAAAGTTTAGGCAAATCCCACAAAAAACAGAATAAACCTTAATCACTAAAAACTCCCTTTTTCCCCCTACTTTAAGAAGTTCTTAAATAGCTACTGCTAGAATATTGGGATGAGAATAGTACAACAAAGCATCAAAGAATCGGTTTCTCATGTCAAGTTTGATCTCTCGACTCTCATGTTAAACCAAAAAATACCTTTTAATCTCTATATAAAAAAAGACAAAAATTTTCTTATTATTATAGAGAAGGGAACTCTAATATCTCAAAAAATTCTTTCCATGCTAGAAAAACAAACAGCTCTGTTTATACAAAAAGAGGATATTCATAAAAAAAATCTTACTTATAAAACTTTAAGATCCTACCTTCAAAGTAACCTTGAATTAAAAGAGGTGACACTTCTGTTTTTGTATGAAGTAGTTCAAAAACAATTTGAGCATATGCACAAACATGAAAAACTTTATATAGATATGGATTTTGTGAACTCCTTTGTTGGTGATATTATCTACCTTATCCAAAATGACCCCCACTATTTAAAAAACACCATAAAGTATTTCTCAAGTGATTATAATATTGCCATACACTCACTTCACATTGCGATCTATGCCATCAACATAGCGAACCAACTCCATCTCAAAGAAACAGAAATTTTAGAAATAGGTATTGCCGGATTACTCCATGATATTGGCATAAACAAGATAGATCAAGAGATTCTTCATAAAAACACCCAACTGAGTGATGAGGAGATAAAAATAGTGCAGGAGCATCCAAAATTCAGTGTGGAGATACTCAAACATAATCATCTCCACAACCCTTATATCTTAAATGCTGTTATGCACCATCATGAACGTCTTGACGGGACAGGATATCCTAATGGACTTTATGAAAATGAGATTAGTAAATATGCCGCTATTTTAGCGATTTGTGATGTGTTTGATGCACTAACAAATGAGAGACCTTATAGAGAAAAACACAGCTCTTTTGAAGCCTTGCAGATGATGATGAAAGATCCAAGTATGCAAAATAATTTTAATAGAGAGTACTTGAGAATTTTTCTCAAGTCTTTAATGTAGCAAGTATCTTCTGTGCCACACGAAAAGAGTTTGCATAAATCGTCCAAGTATAAGGAACACTTCCCCCTGTTGGCATAAAAGAAGCATCGCTTACATAAAGATTTTCTAAATCATGTGCTTTACAGTCTACATCAAGTACTGATGTTTTGGGGTCTTTACCAAAACGGCATCCTCCAGCGACAAGGTTTGGAGGGGGAGCAGAAGATATGGAGTACTCCACCTCGAGTGCTCCCATCTTTTTAAGTAACTCTGCTGCTTTTTTTGCTAGATGCTCTCCCACTTCCAAATCATGAGGATGAGAGTTAAGGTTTATCACCCCTACTGGTACACCCCATTTGTCTTTTGTCTTTTCATCTACACGGACATTACAGTTATCAGTGGGGAGCCAATCGTTAAATACTTCAAAAGTAAGCACTCGCGAAGTGGTGAGTCTTTTATGTAATCTCTCTGCCAAGGCTTGCCCCCATAGAAGATTGCCCTCTTCATCATAGAGTTCTCTGTTGGCTCTAGAGATAATATTTTGGTGTTCAAAAAGAAAATCAATTGTTCCTCCTTTATATTTACGGCACCCATCATCATAGTCATACCACTCTTGTAAACTTCTGTTAAAAAACAAACCAACTTGCATCAGCTCTTTTTGTTGCTTTTGAGTTAATTTTTCAAAAACAAAACGACCACTTCCACTTCCCCCTGCAGAAAAAACAAGATTGTTCCCAAGCTCGCCACTCGAGTTTGCCAAACCCCTTGGAAAGTACTTGTTTTTAGAGTTTAAAAGAAGTCTTACACTCTCTATGGCTTGAGCTGAAAGTACAAAGATTTTGGCTTCAATAGTATGACTTTTATTGGCTTTGTCGTAATAGTAAGCCTTAGTTACTTTTGTAGTATCACTCTCTAGCTTATACACAAAAGCCTCAGAGATTATCTCAGCTTTACACCTTTGTAAAAGTGCTGCTCTTGCACTCCCTTTTGCACCACTTGCACAGCCATAACTTCCACAAAAATTAGAATAGTAGCACCCTTTTCTCCCCAAGGCATCTTCAGATAAAACTGCCCTTGGTGTAGGGATAGCATCATAACCCTGCTCCTCACAAGCCTTGTCAAACCATTGTGTTACACCATTGACCTCTAACATTTTATAGGGAAACTCTTTGGAAGAACGTGGCTCTTGATACTTATGCTCCACAACTCTTCCACTCACACCAACTACTCTCTCCACCTTCTTATAATAAGGTTCAAGCTCTTCATAAGAGATGGGCCAGTCAACTACATTAGCCCCTCGAATCTTTCCATAAACTGAACGAAGTTTAAAATCATTTGGCTTCATCCGGTGAAAATACCCACTCATTAAGTTTGAAGAACCTCCCACCATAGAGCCATTCCAAAAATTCCACCCACTCTCTTTACCACTGTATCTTGTAAAATTGCCTGAGGGTTTGTACTCATTGATGATGTGAAACTCATCTTGTAGGTTTGGAGTAAACATATCACGGCGAGAGACAGCCAATTCATCCTTAGTGAAATCTTCCTCCTTGTAGTACTTTCCCTTCTCCAAAACCACTACATTAAATCCGGCATTACTTAGCTCATAAGCGATAGGGGAACCCCCTGCTCCACTCCCTATAATACATACATCATACATCATAAATAAGCCTCTTTTGGATATGGCAGACCATTTTGAAATTCTAGCCATTTTTGTCCACTGCGTTTTGGATTCACCCCATAGACAGGGTCACTAAAAGTTGCTTCCATAATGTAAGTGAGAAGGGTGTAGAGATAACTATCGCCCCACTCTTTTTGAGAGATACTTTTAAGGAGTTCTTCGCGTTTCAATTCATGAAGTTCATGGTAGAGTGCTCCATATACCTCAACAGCTTCTTCATTTATCCATTTGATGCCATTTTTAAGGTACTCCTTTTCATCTTCATCTATACGGGAGTGGTGTTGTATCAGTGTAAAATAGGCTGGTAAATGAATACCCATCTCTTTTGCTTGAGGGAAAAGGTCATATTGAAGTATGCAAAGTGTTGTATTTGGGGTAACTTGTGAAAATATTCTCCCCGAGTTCATCACCACAACAACAGAAGTGACAAAACCAGCTATAAGAAAATTACGGCGTTTATTTTGCACCATTAATCCTTAAAAATATCATCAAAAAAAGAACTTTTTTTCTTAGGCTCATAAGCACTGATTCTTTCATCTATGAAGTCTGGATCCCCTTTTTCAAACATATCTTGTGAAACTCTTGTTATATGTTTTTTTGGTTGCTCCTCTTTAACAAAACCATTACTTTTTGAGCCCTTTATTCCATGAGGCATACACATGATAGACTCCTTATTTGTTCTTAGTTTTATTATACACAAAAAGTGTGTACTCTTTGTGTATTACTCTAAGCTCAAATGCTCCCTTTGAAGCTCTTGAAGATTTTTCAATCCCATCACAGCGAGTAAGTTTCTTATGCCATAGAGTAGCTGTTCATGATAGGAAGCGATATTTTTAGCTTTTTTCTCTACTAAAAATGAGGCACGTTTTCGTTTGTCTTGAGTAGCAAGACCTACGGGGCAACTTCTTCCATTTGCACCTGAACACTCCCTTGCACGAATACATCCAGCACTCATCATAAAAGCCCTTGCAATAGCAACATAATCAGCTCCAAGTCCAAACAAAGCCACAGCATCATCAGGAGTAAGCACCTTCTCACTTGCTATGAGCTTTATATCTTTTCTCACACCAGCCTTAGAGAGAGAATCTTGTGCAATACAAAGTGCCTTGGTGATATTCATCCCAACACTCATCATCATCTCTAAAGGAGCAGCACCACTCCCTCCATCTCCACCATCAATAGTGATAAAATCAGGATAAGCACTTGAGCCACTCTCAAGTCGATTTTTAATCAATGAGACATACTCTTCAAAACCCTCTTGAGAAGAGATAACAATCTTCACCCCAACAGGTTTTTCACATAAACTTTTAAGCTCCCCTATAAAATCAAACAACTCCTCAAGAGTTTTTCCATAAGGAAATTTATTTGGTGAGAAGAGATCTTTATGTGGCTCTACACCTCGATAGTATGCTATAGCCTCACTTACTTTAGATGCAAGAAGTTTTCCCCCTGTTTGTTTGGCACCTTGAGCCATCTTAATCTCAGTCATCTTTGCAAAGCACATACTTTTTTTGTAGCGTTCTTTATCAAAGTTTCCTTCTTTGTCTCTTACCCCATAAAGCCCACTCCCTATCTGTAAAATGATGTCGGGTATATCTGTGGGTACCTCTTTAGGGAAAGACTCTAGTGGGGCATCCCAGTTCACTCTAAAACATACAAGAGACTCTTTATCAAAGAGATAACTCTCTTGTGCTTGAGAATTGAGTATCATATGTCTATAAACTTTTTCTGCTACGGCTTCATTGACAAAAAATTTCACAATCTTATAGATTGTTTTTGCAAAAGATGTCCCTTCAAAAACATCCAAATATTCTTTTCTTTGTAAAGTGTACTTATGTGTATAAAGAAAGTTTGAAGTAAGTCCTCCCTCCCCTGTATTAATTGGAAATTTTCCAAGATAAGCTCCTTTACAAAAGGCTCTTGTCCCCTCTGGAGAGATGGCACCATCACTCATAGCACTTCTTCCTAAGATGGAGTTGCTCCTAAAAGGGTATTTAAGGTTTTTTCCAAACATGACATGAAACTGATCATTAACTTCTTCTATATTTAAAACACAGTTGGCATTTTTCATATTGAGTCTGACAGTTTTTTTTGCTTCTTCAGGAGAAAAGGAAGTGTAAGCAGATTTCCCCTCTGCAGAGTTGTAAACCCATTTTACCTTGTCAAAAGATTCATAAAATTTTTCATCTCCAAAATATTGGCGCATAGGATCACGTAAAGCATAAAAGAGATAGCGTAGTCTCCCAATAAGTGGGTAATTTATAAGAAGCTGATTCTCTCTTTGGATATATTTGTCATAGACAAACAGAACAAAAGAGATAAATAGAAAAAGAAGGAAAATTGCCTTAAGTAAAAACATCAAGATAGGAAATTCATAACCCCCTATCTTGCTTGTAAGATTAAGTAAGTCCCGAAAAGTGTACAGGCTTTCCATAATCTAATTTCTTTCACCAAAAATCAATCTATCAAGAGAGAATTTACCAGCTCCTTGAGATAAAAAGAGAAGTAAAAACAGCATATAATAAAGTGGTATCTCAAAGCCATTATCTCCTGCAGAAAATCCATGAGGAAGATGCACGGTTACGATTGCCACTATCATCACAACAATTAAAGGGATGGAGATAACACGAGTAAGTAAGCCTAATGTTAAAAGTACCACCCCTAAAGATTCCGTTGAAGCTGCCATATAGGCATTGAGTGTTGGAAAAGGGATCCCCATAGAGCCAAACCATTCAGCCACAGATTTTATATCACCCCATTTCATCATTGCTGGTTCATAAAAGCCATATGCAACAACCAATCTAGCCAACAGTAAGGCAAACGAATGAAGATACTCACTTAGACGTGTGAACTCCAAGTATGTTTTTAAAAATCTCATAATAAACTCCTTAGTTCTTACTTAGCATTGTAACTCTTGTATGTGTAGTAAGTGTGTAGTATCTTTAGTAGTTCATTTAAGATATGAAAAAAATCTCAACTATTTTAAGAGTAAAAAAAGGAGGGGAGGTAAATCGTTTAGGTAAATTTTAGAGATTCATAATAAGTTCAGAGATTTAAAACCGCTGAACTTACATTAAAGCTTATTTAGTTCCGCATTTTCCTGCACCACATTTCATCGCTTTTTTCTCTTTTTTAGCATCGCCACATTTTCCAGAGCCACACTTCATCGATTTTTTGGCCTTTTTAGCATCACCACATTTACCTGCACCACATTTTTTTGCTGGTTTTTCCATAGATGACCCACATTTACCTGCACCACATTTCATATCTGAAGCACTAAGGCTCACTGCACCAAGACCTGTAAAAAGAGCTGCTCCTAAAAGTAGGCTCGCTAGATTTAACTTTTTCATTGTATATCCTTTAAAATTTTTCTGTCACTTATGTTCCATTGAAAAGATTATACAAAAAAAGTGTGTAGTCATTGTGTAATCATCATTCAAAGAGAAAATAGTGTATAATTAGCTTTATATATACCAAAGGCTTTATCATACTCTCTAAAAAACAAACATACCTCGAGCAGTTTCGCTCATTTTACAAAGAACACAAACCAGCCAACTTTGAAGACGCTCTAGAAAAATTTTCCATTTTTGGTGGTGTAGAATGGGGAAAGGTAGATACAGCTGAAGATACTTTTACACTTATTCAAAAGCTTATTTTAGATGACTATAGATATATCAGAAACGATATCACTGATCTTACGGGTGGACTACCTTTATATCATACTATCTTAAGTGCTATTGCTCTTGGAGATGGGAAACTTCACTCTGTTTATAAACGCTCAAGTGTAAGTGATCAAGTGGGTGATAATGCTGTAGAAGATTTAGTAGAAAAAGGGATCATCAAAGTTACAAAAGTCAAAGGAAGTGATGACAGACTCTACTTTGCTACACCTTTTTTACGCTTTTGGTTTGCCTTTGTCTCACCCCTTTTTAAAGGTATAAGAGATGGTGACTACAAAGAGGTACAAGAGCGATGGGAAAACAAGAAAAATGAATTTTTCCAAGAAGCTTTTGTAAGGCTCTCTCATGAACTGCTTCGTAAAACACTTAAAGAGAAACAGATTATGAAAATCTCTCAATACTACGATGAAACAAGTAATTTTGAGATTTATGCCAATACAAAAGATAAAAAAATTATCTTAGGGAGTGTAAAATACACAAACAATAAAGTGAAAAAAAGTGAGTTAACGAAGCTTCAAACTCAAGCACAAAAAGCAGAGTTTGCTGTCGATACATTTGTTATTATCTCTAAAAAAGGGTTCTCTAGTGAACTTAAATCACAAAAAGGGGAAAAACTAAAACTTTTCACCCTTAAAAATTTTAAATCTTTAGTAGAGTAAGATAAACTAGCGTTTATCCCAACCTACCATCCCCCACGACTCTAAATCATTTTGGAGTGTTTTCATACTGCGATCTTTTTTATGGCAAGCAAAACAGGCGTTAGTCTCTTTGGGCATAGCATATTTTAATGTTTGAGCCGGTGTTACAAAACCAAACATATGTGTTCTTACAGTAAGTGGAGATTTTCCAGTATGACGACCCACTTTTGGCATATGACACTCTACACATAAACTCCCTTTAGAGTCTGCTTTATGATGTGTATGTTCTTCTAAAGTTTTTTGATGTGGTCCAATGATAGAATCAAATGAATGACACTTCATACAAAGGGCATTACCGGTATTGTGTTGTGCTGTTGGCTCTAAGGTATGTGGATTATGGCAATTGATACAAGTGATTCCATGTTTACCTTTCATAGAGTGAACAAACTCATTTCCTTGTGTACGATTCTTTTTTCCCATACCATTGGCATAAAACTCTTTTGTTTCATGCCCTAGAGTAAAAGGTGCAACCATTTTATACTTACTTAAAGCTCTTCCTGCTTCATACCCAGCTGGATAATCTTTTGCATCTCCATAGATATCTGCCATACTCTGTGTCTCTAAACGTTTATCACGGTTTCGCATATGACACTGTAAACACACCTCATTTTGACGGACAGGATCACTTAAAGAAGCAAGGTAAACTTTTGACTCTGGTTCTTTGACATGCTCCGAAGCTGGACCATGACAAGCCTCACAGGAGATACCACTCTCCACCCGTTTTGATTCTGACATAAAACCTGTAAAATGACATCCATCACAAGCTCTTGAAGTTGGTAATGCTTGGTTATCATGCGGATAAGCCTCTTTGTACCAGTACTTCCACGGTTTAAAATGTTGCCACTTTTGAGTTTGAACATTCCATTGATAATTTCCTAAAACATAATCTTCTGTACCATTGATATCTTTTCGCATCATAAAACGTTGTTTAAATTTTCCACCTACGGTATAAACAGCATCTTTGAGTGTAAAGTCTGCATCATCTGGAAGTTTAGAGAAGTCTGCCACTACAACAGAAGGGTTCTTTTGTGGGCTTTGAATCATCTTAGGGTGGCGAGAATGTGACCATGCTTCATGTTTTTCTTTATGACACTCTAAACATTTTGACGAACCTACAAAATGAGCCTCTTTTTGAGCACTCTCTTGTAAGTCCAAGTGATCCCCCACTCTCTCTTGTGTCAACTGCTTATAATAGGGTAAAATTTTACCCCCTTTAAGATAGGAAAAATAAACCCCTACAGAGATAACAATAAATATAAAAATAATTTTTTTCAAAAAGAACACCCCTAATATTTTTCAATAATTATATCATTAGAATTCTTTGATATACTTACTTAAAAAGAGGTATATCCTATGGCAAAAAAAGTCTTATTGCTTCATGGTTGGGGAGGGAGTGACTTTCCCCATTGGCAAAGCTGGCTTGCAGGCGAGATTGCGAAAGATTATGGGGAGGTATGTTTTTTAAAATTTAAGGATTTTGACACCCCAAAACTCTCTGCTTGGAAACAACAACTTCAAGAGAAACTAGAAAGTTTCAAACCGGATATTGTTATATGCCATTCACTTGCAAACACTTTGTGGATGCATCTTTGTCATACAGAATCACTTCAAGAAGTTGAGTACCTTTACCTTGTAGCACCACCAAGTCTCACTTGCAGTATTGAAGAGCTTCAAGAGTTTTTTCCTCTCACTCCCCCTTCTCATCTTTATGCACAAAAAACACTGCTTGTCTGCTCAGACAACGATCCCTATATGACACTAGAAGAGGCTTATACTTTAGAAAAACAATTAGGTACAAAAATGATATGTATAAAAAATGGTGGACATATAAATGCACAGAGCAACTACGGAGAGTGGCCTTGGATACTCCAAGAGATAAAGAGTAAAATCAACTCTTAGGCATACAAGTCTAGGCGTTGATTTGTTGTCACAGCAGGGCTTACATCTTGTGTTTGTGAAGCCTTAAAACTCTGTGCTTTTTGAAGTGTTTCGTTAGTATTTTCAAGTGTTTGAGTATCACTCCCTTGAGAGTTTTTTGTTGCACTTGGATCAGGTCTTCCAATCTGCACTTGACTTGAGTAAGGTGATTGGTATATATAGCGTTGTACTGTCATAATATTCTCCTTCTCGTTTGAAAAAAAATCTAACTTTGATACTAAGCATAAGATTCAACACATTAGAATCTATCGCCATAACCTTCTTTTAATATCCAATAATTATACCACAAATTGAGATAAAAATGTCTAAGAGACTTCATCTCGAACCATTACCTGATATAATGTCACAATATTTTCTATCTAAAAAGAGTACCATGATTCAACTACAAAATATTAACAAAAACTTCACCTCTCAAGAGATTTTTAAAGATCTCAATTTTAAACTCAATGCCTCTAATCGTGTAGGTTTGGTGGGGAGAAACGGAAGTGGAAAATCAACTCTTTTTAAGATGATACTAGGGGAAGAGTCTCCCGATAGTGGTGAGATAATCATCCCAAAAAATTATAAAATCGGTACACTGAAACAACATCTTACATTTAGCAAGAACACCCTCAAAGAAGAAGCTGCACTTGCTCTGAGCGAAGAGATGCAATACGATCTCTACAGAGTTGAGAAGATCCTTTTTGGACTTGGATTTACTCAAGAAGATTTAGAAAAAGACCCCCTCTCTTTTTCTGGAGGCTATCAGATACGCATCAATCTTGCTAAACTTCTTGTAACAGAGCCAAATCTACTCCTACTCGATGAACCTACAAACTACCTTGATATTGTCTCCCTTCGTTGGTTAAAAAACTTTCTTCGTAGTTTTGATGGAGAGATTATACTCATCACCCATAACCGTGATTTTATGGACAGTGTTTGTACTCATACCATGGGGATAGTTCGTAAAAATGTAGAGATACTTCAAGGTGATACCCACAAATTTTATGCGCAACTTCATCAAAACGATGAGCTTTACCAAAAACAAAAAATTGCCCAAGATAAAAAGGTGAAAGAGCTCGAAGAGTTTATAGCTAAAAACAAGGCACGAGCTTCAACAGCAGCCTTAGCCCAATCAAAGGTAAAACAGCTAGAGAAGATGCAATTACTCGATGATTTAAGTTTTGACAACACCCTTGCATTTGATTTTAATTTTAAAGAATCTCCTGCAAAAGTTATGCTTGAAGTGGAGAACCTTAGCTTTGGTTACACCCCAGACAAACTTCTTTTTAAAGATATAAATTTTCATATAAAACGCGGTGAGTGCATAGGGATCATAGGGAAAAATGGAAAAGGAAAATCTACCCTTCTCAATGTTTTAGCTCGTGAATTGAAACCTCTGAGTGGTGATATATCTTCCCACCCATCTGTAAGTTTTGCACACTTTGGACAAACAAATATAGACCGACTCCACAAAGATGCCATCCTCACAGATGAGATACACTCAGCTAATCCTAAACTCTCCACTCAGAGCATACGAAGTATCGCCGGAGCGATGATGTTTAGTGGAGAGAGTGCCGATAAAAAGATCTCCCTTCTCTCTGGAGGGGAGAAATCTCGTGTTATGCTGGGACAAATTTTAGCCCAAGAGGTTAATCTTTTATTCCTCGATGAGCCTACCAATCACCTCGATATGGAGAGTATCGAAGCTCTTACCGAAGCTATCATTAACTTTAATGGAGCGACCATTATTGTTACCCACTCTGAAGAGTTACTTCGTCGTGTTTGTGATCGTCTTATCATCTTTGCTAAAGAGGGTGCTGAGTATTTTGATGGTGGTTATGATGAGTTTTTAGAAAAAATTGGTTGGGAAGATGAGGGGGAGGAGCAAAAAACTCAAAAGTCTGCTCCAAAATCTTCAACAAAAGAAAATAAAAAACTTCGTGCCGAATTAGTAAGACAACGCAACAAAGAGGCATCACCCCTTAAGAAAAAAGTGGAAAAACTCGAGGAGAAGATAATGAAGACAGAAGAGTTAGTCTCTGAACTTCATACAGAGCTTATAGATCTTTCAAATAATGGAGACAGTGCTTCACTTATGGAGGTTTCCAAAAAAGTTGCAGAGGAAGAAAATAAGGTGGAGCTCCTTTTTGAAGAGTTTGAAGAGGCGCAAATGCAACTCGATGAGATACTTGAGAGATATAACACACAGATAGAGGAGTTAGCATGAATTTAGAACTTTACTTTTTACGCTCGAGTGAACAAAAGATAGTCAACGACATGCTTTATTATGCCCAAAAACTAGATGAGAGCGATAAAACCATAGAAGATATACCTCAACTTGAAATCTACCATAATTTTTATGGTTTAACACGAAAGGATCTAGGTCTTTATGCAATGAAAGATGCTCAAGTATGTGGTGCTGTCTGGTGTAGAAAACTCAATATTGAGCATAATTCCAATGGCTTTGTAGATGAAGATACTCCTGTGATGCTAATCGCTGTAAAACCTGAGTTTAGGAACCAAGGAGTAGCTACTTTTATGATGGAGCAATTCTTACAAGAGGTAGCAAGCCAACATAACAACCTTAGTATTTGTGTGAGCCATGAAAATAAAAAATTTTTTGAAAAATTTGGATTTGAAGAGCTAGAAGATCTACAAAGAGAGTCTTATATTGATAAAACTCCTTGTATTGTAATGACTAAAGCATTGGAGATAAAAGAGGTTGTCCGTCCAAGTGATGGGTATGACCCTTCAAAATGGCTAGATTAAGATACTAGCCTACAAAACCCATACACTAAATTTTTTCTTTTTGATCTGACCATATTTGAGTTTTTTCTCTGCAATATCAATGAACTTACTTTGTATCGCTACATAAGCTTGTCTGTCATAGATATCTATCTTCCCTATTGCATCACCACTTAGATCTTGTGTAGCAGTGAGAGCTCCCAAGATATCTCCTGCTCTGAGTTTATCTTTTTTACCACCCTCTATAACTAAGGTGATAAACTCAGGCTTCATCTCAAAACCCTCATGGGCAACTAAACTTTGAGCATCTAAGAACTCTCTTGAAGCACCCTTATACTCATCTGCTTTCTCAATCTCCCATGCCTCATACAAGCTTATAGCGATCCCTTTTGCTCCTGCTCGTCCTGTTCTTCCTATGCGATGTGTATATGTCTCTACTCCATGAGGAAGATCGTAGTTAACAACCATACTGAGCTCTTTTATATCAAGTCCTCGAGCAGCCACATCTGTCGCTATAAGAACTGGGCATGATTTGTTTGCAAACTGGACTAAAACATCATTGCGTTCATACTGCTCCAAATCTCCATGGATTGCAAGGGCATCTATCTTATTTTTTTGAAGGGTCTCCGCCAACTCTTTGGCTGCAATTTTTGTGTTGGTAAAGACTATCACATTTTGAGGTTTATAAGTTGCAAAAAGCTTGATAAGAGTCTCTGCCTTGTCACTACACTCATAAAACATCTCCTTTATCTCGTTGGCTACTTCATCTTGTGAGGCCTTGACTGTGATAGCATCATCTTGAAACTTCTTACTGATCTCTAAAACCTCATCATCATATGTTGCAGAAAAAAGAAGTGTTTGTCGCTCTTTGGGTGCAAAAGAGAGTACAGACTCTATCTCTTCTATAAAACCCATATCTAGCATCCTATCTGCCTCATCTAGAACAAGAGTCTGAAGATTTTCTAAACTTAGACTCTCTTTGTTAAGGTGTTTTAAAACGCGGCCGGGAGTTCCTACAATGATATGAGCTTGATGGGAGAGTGAGCCAAGTTGTTTTCCAAAGCTCTCTCCTCCACAAAGGATTAAAATCTTGATATTGTGTTTAAAACGTGCAAGACGACGAAGTTCTTTGGCTACTTGGTCTGCTAACTCACGAGTGGGACAAAGCACAAGAGATTGCACACGAAACTTTTTTACATCCAGTGCTTCAAGGAGTCCTATACCAAAGGCAGCAGTCTTTCCACTCCCTGTTTTTGCTTGAGCTATAAGATCTTTTTTTTGAAGTATGTGGGGAAGAGACTGAGCTTGTATAGGTGTTGTCTCATTATACTCTAAGGCATCAAGATTTTGGAGCATCTCATCAGAGAGGGGAAGTGTAGAAAATTTCATAGTTATATCTTTTTTTGAAATTATACCATTATCTACCTATTTTACTTATTTTCGAACTTATGAACCTCTTTCATACTCTCTAATACTATGGCATTAATAGCACCCGGTTTAAGATTGTATCTTTGTTCAAATTTTACAACTGCAGAAGTATTGAAATTTTCTACATATCTGACTAAGCGATAAATGTTTCCCAGAGCTCCTTTTTCTTCTAAAAGAGCTTCTTTTACCTTATCTGAGACATTAATAGTTTCTAAAATACTCTCTAGGCTTACTCCAAACACATTATCCATTAAAGATAAAACACCCACAAGATAAGCTTCACCAAGAGCATTACTTCTTACATTTGGTTTTAAAAGCTTAAGGACCCTTTCCATCATCTCTGTTCTATTTTTTACCATTAGCATTAAAGGTGATTGTTCAGACGATTTTGAAACAGATTTTGAATAGATCATAAGCATAAGCCATTGGGCTATGGACACACGACCAACAAGTGTCAAAACATGATGAATAGAAGAGATTCTTTGTCTAAAGTGAAAAGCTCCAGAGTTTATAAACTGTAAAAGTTGTACTGTGATCTCAGGATTATTTTCAAACTCATTGGTTATCTCATCTATGTTTACATCTTGCATCAAAAGATTGTAAAGCTTTAAGATCTGCATCTGTTGTGGTTCAAACTTTTCATTTTCCAAAATCTGTGGTTGAGAGAAAAAATAGCCCTGATACCAATCGCAACCATATTCACGGGCATGTTTATATGTTTTAGCATCCTCAATTTTTGTCGCTATGATGGTGATACCATGCTTCTTAAACCCTTCGCATATCCCTTTTTCTCCAGCTACATCATATACATTGAAATTTATCTTCACATAATCAATACAAGGAAGAATCTGCTCATACTTTAAAAGAGTGTTTTCATCCAAGGCAATATCATTTATAGAAAGCTTATACCCCTTGTCATGAAGTTGCTCTATACGTTCTACCACTTTCTCACTCATCTCAATCGTAGAAAAGAAAGAAAATACAAAAAACTCTTTAGGGATACTAAAGATAAGATCATGCATCAAAAACTTTTCATCAATCTTAACAAATGCCCGTCTATCACCAAGTAATGTTTTGGTACCAAACTTATTTAATACACTGTTGATAACTGCGGCACTTACATGTCTGTCATCACTGATACTTGCACTCTTTTGTGAGTCTCTATAAAGAATCTCATAAGCACAAAGTTCTGAGTTTTGGTCTAAAATAGGCTGACGCCCAATATATACATGATCCAAAATAACTCCTTAGATTATATCTCGTCATTATATAACAATTTTAATTTTTTAGTGATACTTTTCTTTGAAACTGATACATTATAAGCGATGCAGCCACTCCAACATTAAAACTTTTGACATTCTCTTGCATCTCTATAGTAACGATCTCATCACAAAGCTCCAAGATATCTTCTGCAATACCTCGCCCCTCATGTCCCATCAAAAGTGCCCATTTTTCTGCAACATCAACCTCTGCCAAAAA
Source organism: uncultured Sulfurimonas sp. (assembly GCA_964518545.1). Classification (GTDB taxonomy): domain Bacteria; phylum Campylobacterota; class Campylobacteria; order Campylobacterales; family Sulfurimonadaceae; genus Sulfurimonas. The sequence goes on from CAZFGS010000001.1 coordinate 53,103, forward strand.
AGAGCTCTCTTGGCTCACCTCAGCAGCATATACCTTATAACCAAGCTCTTGTAAGGCTGGAATAAGAAGCTTTATATCATCAAAAACATGTATTTGCAGATAAGAAGCATAGCCCATTGAAACGCGAAGGGAGCGCCTGTTAAAAGGGTGAGGTGAACTTTTTGGTAGCAAGTAATTCTTCACTCCCAAAGCAGCTGCACTTCTTGAGATAGAGCCTACATTTTCACTTGAGGTGATGTTATCAAGGATGATAAGCTCATTCCCTAGCTCCTCTAAGGGAGTTAAAGGGGGACGGATACCATGCATCATACAGTTGTGGTGTATCTTATGTCCTACAATCTTCCCCATCTCCTCTTTTGTTGTCACATAACACAGAGGTATCTTTTTTTTCTCTACAAGAGTTAAATACTCATCATAGTACTCTTGTGTCGCCAAGATACTTCGTATCTCCAAGTCACTCTCTAAAAGTAAGTTTACCACTTTTGGACTATCGGCAATGAAACTATTATCACTACGAAAAGCATTCTCTCTGAGTTCTTTGTATATCTTCATATCATCATTATTTATATCATCTATCTTTATAAGCATTATGTATTTTACGCTAAAATAGCTAAAGAAAGGGAATTTATGAAGATACTTTTAATGGAAGATGATGCTGTTTTATCCGATATATTGCTCGATTTTTTACAAGAGAGTTTTCATGTGGATTATGCTTACAACTCCAAAGAGGTTCATCAACACCTAGAAAAAAAGAAGTATGACCTTTTTATCTTTGACATCAATGTTACAGGGCAAAATGGTCTTGAACTACTAGAGGAACTTCGCTCTTTTAGTGATAAGACACCAACTATATTTATCACCGCCTATACCGATACCAACTATCTCCAAAAAGCTTTTGATATAGGAGCACATGACTACATCAAAAAACCTTTTGAACTTGAGGAGCTTCATGCTCGCATACTAAACACAAAGCGACTTTTCAACATTGAGACCAATCAAGAGATAGCTATAGATAAAGGGATAATTTTTTATGCAAACTCTAAAAAAATCATCAAAGGAAAAGAGGAGATTACCCTTGCAACCAAAGACACTCTTCTTCTAAACTACTTTTTAAATAACCAAAAAAGACTTATCTCTTCAGAGGAGTTGATGCAAAATATCTGGGATTTCGAGACACTTCCAAGTGATGCGACACTTCGTTCACACATCAGAACACTTCGTGAAATCATAGGCAAAGAGAAGATTCAAACTATCCGTGGTGAGGGGTATCTTTATGAATAAAATTACCAAAAAATCTTTTTATTCATTTTTAGCACTCTATCTTATTTCCTCTTTCTTATTTTTAGCACTTGCTGCTTACTGGTTCTTTAACTCCCAGGTGAGTATGGAGATGAACAACAACTACTATAAGATGACCAATATAGCAGACAAGGTAAGCTCACAAATCATTCAAGCTGATATGATGCATAAAGAGTACAAACTTGAGCATTTCCCTTATGCCTCAGTTGCTCTTTATGACAAAGAAAAAAAACTTTTAGATGGTGATATACAACAAGAGGTAGATTTCTCTAAAGATTTCTATATGCAAGGGAGTTTTTTCACCCTTATCTCTCGTCATGCTACTGGGCACCTTGGAGTTGAATATGTTGTAGTTCAAAGTTCTCAATGTAGTCGCAATATTATGAATCTTAAAAACAAGATAGCATACACTGTCATCTTTACCGCTTTTTTCATCATTGTAATCTCTGTTTTTTTATCTTATATGTTTCTCAGACCTATTCGTGATAAGATGCAGGAGATTGAGGAATTTGTTAAAGATACAACCCATGAGCTCAACACACCTATAACAGCTTTAATGATGAGTACCTCTAGGATAAAATCTAAAAAAATCTATGATGAAAAAATTGTAAAAAACATCAGTATCAGTACCAAACAACTTTACGATATCTACTCCTCTTTAAGTTACATTAGCTTTGATACAAAACAAGAGAATGCTGTGGAACTTGATTTTAGTACGACAGTTGCTGAGGCGATAGCTTACTTTGGTGAACTCTTAGAGAAAAAAAACATTCAACTTAAAACACAGCTACAACCTTGCTTTGTCACCATCACTCCTATCAAAGCAAAAATGCTTGCTAACAATCTCCTCTCAAATGCCATTAAGTACTCAAATCCTCACAGTACCATTAGCATCGCAACAAACCACAATAGTTTCATAGTGGCAGATAAAGGGATAGGGATAGCCAAAGAGAAACTCAAAATAATTTTCAAACGCTTTGTACGTGCAAACTCTTATGCTGGTGGATTTGGTGTGGGGTTAAACATAGTAGAAAGCATTATCAAAGAGTACGGTTTTCATATACAAATCGATTCCATTGAGGGTGAAGGAACACAAGTAGAGATTACTTTTTTACCATCAAGATAAATATAAGACAGAGGAAGTTGTTCAACTTTTCTACACTTATAGAATTATCTGATTCTATAAGTGTAGTAGATTTAGGTGAGGGCAATGTTAAAAAAGTTTTAAAATATAGAAGTGATCACCTTAGTAACAACAAAACCACCAACAACAAGCCATACAAACATACTTCCTGCTGTATAAAGAGGTGCTAAACCAAGCCCTTTAAATTTTGCAAAAATTGTTCCCATACCAAGAGCTGTCATCGCCATTGTAAGCAAGAATGTATCAATTTCATTGATAGTAGCCACAATATCATGAGGTACTAAGTCAAGTGAGTTAAACCCAGCCATACCAACAAAATAAACTGCAAACCAAGGGATTGTAAGAGTAAGACCATCACCTGTTCCACCAGCTTTTTTTGCTTGCATTGAAAGATAAAGTCCAAGAACAATAAGCATAGGTGCAATCATAATAACACGAGTCATTTTTACAATAACAGCTGAATTTGCCATAGCTTCAGGAGCTCCAACAACTGAAGCAGGAACTGCAACAACTTGAGCAACCTCATGAATAGTTCCACCTACATAGATACCAAACTGTTCAGGTGTCATATGTAAAAAACCTGTTGCTGGCTCTATAACAGAAGCATAAAGAACTGGATATAAGAACATAGAGATCGTACCAAAAAGAACAACCATACTTACCGCAACCGCTGTTTTATGCCCCTCTGCTTTAAGTACCGGTTCTGTTGCAAGCACTGCTGCTGCACCACAAACTGATGCACCAGAAGCTGTAAGCATTGAAGTATCTTTATCCATCTTAAAAATCTTGATACCCAGGTATGTTCCTAAGATAAATGTAGTAGAGAGCATAATGAGTGAAACCATAAATCCACTCATACCCACTTCCATAATTTGCTGGAATGTAATACGAAAACCATAAAATACAATTGCAAAACGAAGTATCTTTTTCCCCGAAAAAGTGATACCTGTTCCCCACTCACTTGGGATATGTTGATGCAAAGTATTTGCATAAAATATCCCCATAACAATACCAATAACAAGAGGAGAGATCCCTAATGCTTTAACAGGGGCTAAACCTGCAATCATAGTTGCAGCAGCAGCGAAAATTGCTACAAATATAATACCAGAGATAGTCCCTTGTCTATTTACTTTTGAAAATGCCATAAAATGCCTTTAATTTAAAATTGAAATTAAGCGCGAATTATAGCGAAAAATTATTTTACTTCTACTTGCAACTTCATTTGTACAAGCTTATTTTCAGAACCATCGACTTTTTGTAGTTCCATATGTAACACTCTTTGTGGTTCAATATTTTTCTCTTGTACAAGATACTCTATAAGTACTTTTTCTCTTGCATTAGCAAGTGCAATTAAATCAGCTTCACTAACGACTTGGAGATTTTTTGTCATATCAATAAGTGCTACAAGATAAGCTCTATCAAATTCATCCTCTTTATCTGCATACTCTTTTTCTAATTTTTCTTTCGTATTATCTAAAAGATCTTCATCCCCTTTGAGTTCATCATAGATATCTTCTAGCATATCTATAGTCATCGCATTTTTATGATCTTTTGTATTTTTAATACCACTTTTTTCCATCACAAGGGCAATAAGTTTATTGAGCTGAAGAGCTTCTTTATCTACTACTGCATCATAAGTTGGGGCAATAGCAAGATCAATTTTAGGACGCTTGAGCATCATCTTGGCGATGTTATCAAGTTTTTCTTTCTCTGTTGGAAGAATCTCTGTCGATCCTGCTTCAAACTCTGCATACTCCAATGCATCTCCATCCATCCCCATCATAGAACCCAAAAATTTAAAAGGAGAACTTACCGCCTTAGCGATAAGATTCCCTATAGTTTTCCACACAAGTGCACCATACTTAAAATCAGGTTCATCAAGATTTCCCTCTACTGGCATATCTATATCTATAATCCCCTCGCTATCTTCTAAGAGTGCAATCACAAAGCCTAAAGGAAGTTTCGTAACATTTTCATCTTCAGACTCTTTACCAAGTTTAATCTGCTTGATGATAACACTGTTCGCTCCTTGAAGTTGAGAGTTGTTTATCTTATAACCAAGGTCAAGATAAAGTTTTCCAGAATCTATCTCATACCCTGCAAATGAAGCACTGTATCCACTCATAGCATTGAGCTCTAAATTTTTAAAGTTAAAACTCAAGTCTGTAAACTCTTTAGGATTTGCACTGTTAATACTTCCTTTGAGTTTTGTAGATCCATACTCATCAACATCCCCTTTTAAATCAACAAAAGTTGTTTCTCCTGCAACATTACCTACAGAATAGATCTCGCCATTGAGATTATGGATATTTGTTCTAAACTGAATAGGAATAGAAAGATCTGCAAATTTTGCATTCCCCTTTGAGATGTTTATTTTTGCGATTTTTACGGGAAAACTTGGTTCTTGTGTTGTATTTGTATCTTCTACTTTTGCCACCTCCTTGGTAGCTATCTCTTGGGTTGCATTAGTATCTTCAACTTTAACAAGTTTTGCAAAGTTGAGTTGTTTCTTTTTATCTATGAGAACATCTACATAAAAACTGCCTATATCCATTGTATCAACATATAGTCTGTTTGGAAAAAGTTCAAATGTAAAAGCTTTCAAATCTACATCTGAAAATGCGATCAATGGACTCTCATCTCTTGAATCTGTTACATACAAATTATTGAGATTAAAAGAGCCATTGACTCTTAGATCTGGCTTTGTTTTTGAAGCGCTGTAAGATGTTTTTGTTTTTAAAGAGATTGTTCCATCATCTATGCTTACATAAGCTTTCTCTTGTATATAGGGGGTTAGTTCTGTTAGGGAGATCTGTTTTAATTCTAAACTTCCCTGTTGTTTCAAAGGAGTATGTCTTAGACTACCACGAGATTTCACATAACCTTTTTTATTGACTCTCATTGAAAATCTATACTTTAACCAAGAATTTTTTGCTATATCTATCCCGTAAGCATTCAAATAAATTCTATCAAGTCTACTTGTTACACTCTTTGGTAATGCTTTATCTTTAAAACTTACTCTTGCATTGTTAAGTGCAAAATGTTTGAGTTTCAAGCCTAATTTTTTTGCATCTTTTTTTTGTACTTTTTTCTTTGCTGTTTTTGTCTTTTTGGGTTCCACTAGTCCATCAAGATTTATCTTTGCATTTTTATATCTTGCTCCATTGAGGTACAGATTATTTAAGGCAACAGTATCTATCTTAGCTTGATTTGTTAGTGTAGAATAATTAACACCCGAGATATCTAAAGCCTTAAAACCACTCAATTTTTCTCTAGTACTGCGTTTTGCAATAGAAAATTTATCTATAGAGAGGTTTGTATCTTCCACAACAAAAACTATCTCTTTATCTTTTTCCTCTATGTTGACCTCTGTATGAAAACCAACTATAGCACTCAGTAGTTTAAGATCATAAATTTTAAGGTTTTGTTTTGCTGCTTGATCAATATATGGTCTATAGTGAACAAGATTGAATCCAGAACAATCAGTTTTTGTTCTTATATCTACATTTGCATGGATAATCTCACCTTGAGAGAAACACTCAAGAGTTTTATTTACTTTCAGATTAAGGCGATAAGGGATCGCCTCTTTCCCTGCCAAGGTGATATTGTTTAAATAGATATCTAAGTCATTGAGTTGTGTTAGGACCTTTGGGGAAACCCCATTATCATCAAACTCTACAGCTATATTTTCTAATGCAAGCTCATCTACCCTTACATCCCAAGGGGTAGTTGTATTTTGATCTACTTTTACTTCTGTTTTGGTATCTGAAGTTTGAGCATTTTCAAAATTTGTTTTTATATAAGCAAGCCAGTCTATATCTCCATTTTTAGCTCTTTTTACTTTTACATCTAAGGTGTCTAGTCCAACTTTTTCTACATTCACTTTTTGTGCGAGAGGAAGTATCATCGCGTTTTGTACATAAGCATGTTCTAAATGTAAAACATCTTTTGGTTTTGATTTAGGTTTAATTCTTAACTTATCAAAAGAGAGGTAGAGTTTATCAATTTTTGCAGCATTAAGATCTGAAAGATTAAAAGCATAATGGGTTTGAAAAGATATCTTCCCATCAGCCACTTCAAGATTAAGGTTTTCTTGAAGATACTTCCACTCAGTGTAGAGTTTACTCGCTTCAAAAGTGATATCTCCAGCCATCGCAAAAGGTTCAAGTGATTTTATATCACCCTTTAGATCAAAAAATCCACCATCACCAAGATTGGTATGAAATCTTAACTTCGCACCTTTTTTCTTAAAATCATTCGTGTCTATATCTTTTAAAACAAAGCCGATACGACCAAAAGAGAAATCAAATTCATGTTTACGTGAAAAATCTTTATAACTTAGATAACCATCACTGAGTTTTACTTTGTCGATTATAATATGGGGAATCTCTGTTTTTGTTGTCTCTTGTGTAGCTGTAGTGTTTGCATCTGGAGCGGATTTGACAATATCTAAAAGATTAAGTTCTTTGTTCTTGGAGAGCTCTACAAAAAGCTTAGGTTCATCAAGGGCTATGCTTTTAAGATGTATAGCCCCTCCAAATAAAGAATAAAGCTCAAAGTCAATAAAGAACTTTCTAAAACTTACAAGCTTGTTATTTTTCAAATCACTCAGTACAACCCCATTGAGTGAAAGATTAAATATAAAAGGATTAAAGGAGATGTTTTCACAACTCAATTTCGCATTGGTTTGCTCTTCAACAATTTTAATGATTTGAGGTTTGAGGACAAGTGGAAGGATGATAAATCCAACTACAGCATAGATAGTAAGGATGTAGAGGATATATTTTTTTAATTTACTAAGCAAAACACACTCCAAAATTCAATATTTTAAGAGTGTATCTTGTTTTAGATTAAATTTTAGTTATTTTGCACGCTCTAAAACACTTTTCTTAGGGAAGACAAATGTCGTATGACGGATAACAGAAATTTTCTCACTTTTTTTACCATCTTTATCAAGTGCATATGCATGTATAGTGATAGGGATAATAGTATCTTTTCTATCATTTTCCACAAGTACATCAGTAGTACTTAATGTAACAATTTTTTTCTTTTTCGTACCTGGTACAACTCTAAATGCTCTTGTAGGTTTTACAATCTCGATCTTACCGTTAATGCCTTCAGGTTGAACAATCTCAAAAAAGAAATTCATTGGTTCATTCTCAGTATTTTGGAGTAAAAAGATATATGAATTATCTACTTTTACTTTTCCATCTGAAAGCGCTTTTTCTGAGTAAAGACGTGTTTCTTTATTGATATTTAAAAGCATATGCTCTTTTGTACTACCCATAAATCCAAGCATAATAGCGATCCCAACTAGAAGCACCATATAAGCTATAACCTTAGGTCTAAAATATTGAGTTTTACCTTTTTGATCAACAATTTCATAATCACTTGACCATGTTACAAGAGATGGTTTACCAAGTTTACCCATAACTGTTGTACAAGCATCAACACACTCTAAACAGTTGATACACTCTAACTGTAAACCTTGACGAATATCAATATGTGTAGGACAAACAGTTACACAAGCTTCACAAGCTGTACACTCTGCATTTGGTTGTTCTGCAACTAAATCTTTTTGTTTTGAGTATTTTTTCTCATGTCCCTCATAGATATCTCCACCACGGTGCATATCATAAAGTGCCATAACCGTATGCTCATCATAAAGAACCGATTGAACACGTGAATAAGGGCAAACATAGATACAAAAATTTTCCTTTAAAAAAACAATATCATAAATTAAAAATGCTGCTATACCAAGAACAGAACCAATAAGTGTCCAATGTTCAGTAGGGTTTTGAATATAAGCAAAGAAATCTTCAGGTGGAACAAAGAACCATAACAAGTCCGATGCAGCAATAACTGCTAAAACTGTCCAAATAAGAACTGCAACAACTTTTTTTACCTTATTTTCTGGCTTAGACATATCTGGTTCTTGCTGTTTATTTTTAATACGTTTACGTAAGCCTAAAAGCTTTGTTTCAATAAAATCACGATAGATAACACGAAACACTGTTTGGGGACATACCCATCCACAAAATACACGACCACCCATCACGGTCATACCAAAAATTCCAAGGAACATTAGCATTAATAAAAAAGGCATAAGATATAGCTCTTGCATATCAAACTGAATAAATGCTAAATGTAGTTTTAGCTTATCAAAACTTAAAAGGAAAAAATGATTTCCTCCAACTGTGATCCATGGCAAGATTAATGCTATAGCAGTCATTAATGCATACACATAGTATCTTTTTATTCTCCATGGTGTAGGTATCTTTATACCTGTTTTCTCTTTACTCATTTTTATTCTCCCTTATCTAATTTGGACATACTATTGTATTTATTACCTGCTCTTCAGCATCTTTTGGAGCTTTTGGTAAAAGTGAACCAAAAGCAACCTGTTTAAGTTCTCGTGACTCTATATAATCTTTAAGTGAACTACGACTTACACCCAAGAGTCGTGCCATCTCGCTAACACTTTTTTTCTCTCTAATGTATGAGATAATCTCACTAATATATATGTCAAATTTAGAACTAGACTTACTGCCCTTTGGACGACCAATCACTCTTTTCAATTCATTTTGCAGCACTTGGCGCAATTGATCTATAAGACCAAGAACCAACATAACACTACTCCCTTGAGTAATGGTTACAGACTGCTTAATAAAGTGAACACTAAATTCATTTCTTAGTAAACAGCTAAACATTTGAACTATATCTTCCATATCGGTACTTAAAACCCATACATCATAAATAAGAAGTGTCGATTTTGGTTTCGATTGAAAATATGATGTTACCTCTTCACGTTCGCTCAAACGTTTATTTTGCGAAGTATAATCGATAAATTCATCATCAATAGTCAAATTATTAGCCATTGCATAAGAGTTTATGTGTTGTAATTGCTCATGGACAGCATCAAAGTGTTTATCTGGACGAATGTATGCTATAACCATAACTAACGATTAAACCTCTCATATTTTCTAATTTCATCGTCATTATAGCAGCATCTGACGAAATAAGTCAAGAGTTTTTCACTTTTTTCGTCATTTTATTTAGAATCTTAATCCTTTACACTTTAATTATTAGATTTACTAATATTTTATACTTTTAATTACTAATATAAACTTAATCCTTCTCAAAACTCTCCAAACAACAGAAACTCTTAGGTCCAAAGATGCTAAAATATCTTTATATTTTATTACCATAAAGATTTTTAAAGATATGAATACAAAAAACTACATCTTAGAAACAATTAAAAAACGTCCACTCATCATAGATGGTGCTATGGGTACACAGCTACAACAACGCGATGAGAAGATCCCAAAAGAAGCATGGGAAGGGAATGAGGGGTGTAATGAACTTCTTAATATCACAGCCCCTGATGTGATGGAGGAGATTTTTCATGCTTACCTCACAGCTGGAGCCGACCTTATCACAACAAATACTTTTGGATCATTCTCATGGGTATTGGATGAGTATCAAATCTCTGAGCGAGCTTATGAGCTCACAAAAGCTGGCGCAGAGCTTGTAAAACGTAAATGTAAAGAGTTCTCAACACCAGAACATCCCCGTTTTTGTCTAGGGAGTGTAGGACCAGGGACAAAACTTCCTTCTTTAGGGCATATTACTTATGATGTAATGTTTGAAGGCTATACAGACTTTTGTAAGGCACTTATTGATGGTGGTGCTGACATCTTTTTACTCGAAACCTGTCAAGATCCTCTCCAAATTAAAGCAGCCCTTCATGCTTGTGAAGAAGCAAATCGTCAAATGGGGACAGAGTTGCCTATTATGGTTTCTGTCACTATTGAGCTCAGTGGTACGATGCTTATCGGTACTGATGCAACAACCATCGCTACTATTATGGAGCCATTTGACATACTCTCTCTTGGTTTTAACTGTGGAACAGGACCAGAGCAAGTTCTCAAACATGTAAAAACACTCTCTGAACTTTGGCATAAACCTATAAGTGTTCATGCGAATGCAGGACTTCCACAAAATCGTGGTGGTTATACCTACTACCCAATGGGACCAGAGGAGTTTGTAGAGCAACAAGAGAAATTTTTAGAACTAGATGGCGTTTCCTTTTTAGGTGGATGTTGTGGAACAACACCTCAGCATATCCGTGCCCTTGTAGATGCAGTAAGTTCTAAAACTCCAAAAGCACCTACTGGAAGCCACGAGACCTCTATCGCTTCACTTTTTAACACCGTACCTCTTATGCAAGAGCCAGCACCTCTGCTTGTAGGTGAGCGCTCAAATGCGACAGGAAGTAAGGCATTTCGTGAGCTTCTTTTAGCAGAAAATTATGAAGGAACTCTCTCTGTAGCACAACAACAAGTTCGTGCTGGAGCCCATGTGGTTGATGTAAATGTCGGCTTTGCAGGACGCGATGAAACAAAAGATATGACAGCAGTTATGGCGATGTATGCACAAAAAATTGCACTGCCGCTTATGCCAGACTCTACACAAACTAAAGGATTAGAGACCGCCCTAAAACATATAGGTGGAAAACCTATCTTAAACTCTGTTAACCTTGAAGATGGGGAACCGAAATTTGATGCAGTGTGTCAACTTGCTAAAAAATTTGGGGCTAGTCTTGTTTGTCTTACCATTGATGAAGTAGGAATGGCAAAAACTGTAGAGGAAAAACTCAAAGTTGCCGATCGTATCATCGATCTTGCAACCAATCGTCATGGGATTAAAAAAGAAGATTTAGTCTTTGATGTTCTTACTTTTACACTTGGAAGTGGTGATGAGGAGTATTTTGAAGCGGGTATCAACACTATAGAAGCGATTCGTCAACTTCGTCAAAAACACCCTGAAGTTGGAGCGATTCTTGGTCTCTCAAACATCTCTTTTGGACTCGATAAAGATGCACGACCATATCTCAACTCTATGTTTTTACACCATTGTATTCAAGCGGGATTAACAGCAGTTATTATCAATGTAAAACATATTATTCCTCTTAACAAAATCCCCGAGGAAGATCAAAAGATCTGTGATGATTTAATCTTTAATCGTCTTCCAAATGGAGAAGCTCTTTTTGCCTTTATAGAACATTTTTCTACAAAAGAAGCGGTAGATAATGATGCAGTGGATGAAGAGTACCTAGCGATGAATGATGAAGAAAAAATTGCTAAACTTCTTATGGATGGAGATAAAGACAGAATGATCCCTCTTGTAGAAGAGGTTCGCCACTCCATAGCACCAGAGAGGATCGTCAATGAGATTCTCATCGATGCGATGAAAGTCGTTGGAGAACTCTTTGGAAGCGGTCAAATGCAACTCCCATTTGTACTCCAATCAGCTGAAACTATGAAAAAGACCGTAGACCATCTAAACCCATACCTTCCAAAAGTGGAAAAAACGGTAGATACAACGTTAACTCTTGGAACAGTAAAAGGGGACGTACATGATGTTGGAAAAAATCTTGTCGATATCATCCTCTCTAATAATGGCTATAAAGTTAATAACCTCGGCATCAAAGTAGAACTTGACCAATTTTTACAAACCATTGAAGATGGACATGTCTCAGCCCTTGGGATGAGTGGACTTTTAGTAAAATCGACTCAAGTGATGCTAGAAAACCTCAATACTCTTCAGGAAAAAGGGATCACTATCCCTATATTACTCGGTGGAGCAGCACTTACTCGTAGCTTTATAGATGACTTTTGTCGTCCTGCCTATGATGGACCAATCTTTTACTGTAAAGATGCCTTTGATGGTGTTACAGCAATGAGCCGTATCGAAGCTGGAAACATGGACACCAACCTACACCCTGATGCACCGGAGGTAGAAAAGAAAGAGGAGGTTGAATACATCATCCCCCCTTTTGAAGAGATTAAGATGCCTACCCGTGATGTCAAGGTTCCTACCCCTCCATTTTGGGGAAGAAGAGAGATAAAACTTACCCAACAACAGATAGAGATGGCGTTTGAATGGATAAACCACAAGCTACTTTTTAAATCTCGTTGGGGCTATAGTTCTAAAGGGATGAGCAAAGAAGCTTACCAAAAACAACTTGACGAAGTAGTGTGGCCAGCCTATGAAAAACTCAAAAAGAGATTCTTAGATGAAAAACTTTTTGAGCCAACTATTCTCTATGGCTACTGGCCTTGTCGTAGCGATGACAACTCTTTACTTATCTTTGATGAGAGTGAAGGTTATTTTAGTGAAGATCAAATTAACAAAGAACCACTCAAAGATGTTATAGGTAGAGCAGAAAAAATCTTTAACTTTCCTAGACAAAGAAAAGCACCTCACCGTGCTTTAAGTGACTTTTTTCATGCTGATCGACATGATGTGATTGCTCTTACCTGTGTAAGTGCCGGAGCCAAACTAAGTGAGGTGGAGCGTGAGATATACGAGAGAGGAGATTATACTGAGTATTATCAATTTCATGGTTTAGGTGTCGAACTTGCTGAAGCCCTCGCAGAGATTGCTCATAAGCAGATTCGCCTTGACTTAAACATTGCCGAGGGGGAGAAACCCACACTCGCAGATGTTCAGATGAATAAATATCAAGGAAGCCGTTATTCATTTGGCTATGCAGCATGTCCAGACCTAGAATTAAATCGACCACTTTTTGATTTACTAAAACCAGAGGAGTTTGGGATAAAACTAAGTGAAACTTTTCAAATTCACCCAGAGCAATCAACTTCTGCGCTTGTAGTCTACCACCCAAATGCAACATACTACAATGTCTAACCCTTAGCCACTAAAATGAAGCTATCGTCTTCGATAGCTGAGTGCTTCTAAGAGATGCGACTTGTTTATCATCTCACTCTCCTCCAAGTCAGCGATTGTACGTGCTACTTTTTGGAGTTTTTTTATACTTCTAAATGAGAGTGCGAAACGATTTATGGCCATCTCTAAAACAGCTTTTGCATCATCATCCATTACACAGTATTTTTCTATCTCTGCATCACTCATCTTTCCATTAAAATGGTTCTGTCCTCTTTGCTTGGAAAATATATGAGCCTGTACCACTTTTTTGTGCATCTCTTTGGAACTCAAACTTGGCTTATCTGAACTACTTACATTTTGCATCACTACATTTAAATCAATTCTGTCTAAAAAAGGTTCAGAGAGACGGTTTTTATATCTTTGTATCTCAAGCTCATTACAACGACACTCTTTATTTTTATCAAGTAGGTTCCCACAAGGGCAAGGGTTCATCGCTGCTACAAATAAAAAGTTAGTTGGGTAATTAATTCTTTGATTAATTCTCCCTATTCTAATTCTATTTTCTTGTAATGGTTCTCTGAGCGATTCTAAAATCTTGCTTGAAAAGTGAGGTATCTCATCAAAGAAAAGTATACCATTATGTGCAAGACCCACCTCTCCTATCTTCCCATTACCACCACCAAGTACACTTGCTGGTGTAGAGCTACAATGTGGCGAGAGCATTGGTCTTCTTGGTGCAAAAAGTGGCTCTTTCATATTGAGAGCATCAAGCTTGGCGACATCCAATATCTCGCTGATTATCATCGGAGGTAATATGTATCGAAGTCGTTGAGCTATCATACTCTTGCCACAACCAGGACTCCCTTCAAGTAAAATATTATGAAACCCTGCAGCTGAGATTAAAGCTGCTCTTTTAGCTATCTCTTGCCCTTTGACATCTATAAAATCCTCTTCATACTCTTTCATATAGTAGTATTTTTCCTCTCTTATCTCATAAAAAGGAAAATCTATGGAAGCTTCTGCAACACTTGGAACTGCCTGTGAAAGATTTTCAAACATCGCTTTAGCTTCTTTAAGAGACTCTACTCCATAAAGTTCTATATTTGGAACTTTTGCAAGTTTTGAGAGGGCTTCTTTTGGAACTACTGCTTTAGTGATAAGGTTTTGATTTGCTAATGATAAGATAAGAGGATAGAGTTGCGTGTTTTCTTTTACTGAGCCATCCAGCCCTAACTCACCAAAAACATACCAAGAGCTAAAATCTTCTTGACCTTTCTCTAGTGAGATAAGGAGTGCAATACTCAAGTCAAACTGACTTCCACTTTTTTTAAAGTCATCACTCGGTGCGAGGTTTATGGTTATACGCTTAGGAGGAAATTTATACTCATTGCTTAAGAGTGCTGATTTTATCCTCTCTATAGAGCCAGAGCTATGGAGTGCATTTGCCGATCCCACAATAGAAAAAGATGGCAATCCCTTTGTTAATGTAAGTTCAACATCGACTTTTTTGGCATCAAGACCTTCGTAAGTGGCACAAAGAAGTTTTGTCATAAGAGCAACCTTATTTGAGTTGCGTAAAGTGTAAGCAAATTTGTTAAATAGGGGGAAATATATGGCAAAATGCCATATATTAAGAGTTTTTTCTCTCTTTTTGGAGACGTTTATACTCTTTTTCAAATTTTTTACGTCGAGCATAAGAGAGTTTATCTATAAAGAGTATTCCCTCTAAATGATCCATCTCATGCTGAATTGCAATCGCAAGAAGTCCATCAGCATCAAGTGTATGGGTGTTGCCATCTCTATCTTGATAGTTAATTGTGATCGTTTCATGGCGTTTAACATCTTCGTAAAACTGAGGAACACTCAAACACCCCTCCTGATATACAGTCTCACCATCTTGTTTGACCATTACAGGATTAATGATCTCTAAAAGATTCTCTTTTGGTTGCTCCCCATCTTCATCTGGGATATTTAAGATTAAAGCTCGAATCGGTTGTGCAACCTGAATTGCAGCAAGACCAATACCATTGGTATTCATCATCATTGGGTACATTGCATCCAACAAACTATGAAGTTTTGCATCAAAATTTTTTATTTCTACCGATTTTTGACGAAGCTTTTTATCTGGGTATTCTACTATCTTTAATTTCATATTTTTTTATATCTCTCTTAACGATACTGCATAGTCAATATTTTTTTTCTCATATGCTTTTTCAATTCCATCCATTGCACTTACAACAATCTCTTCAACAGAGTGCAAAGAATCAAGATTTGTTACACCTATGGAGATTTTAAGTTGTATCTCACGGTCCGCTAAAAAGAAGTTAGAGTTAGACACAAGATAAGAGAGTCTCTCGCTCGCTTTTTTGGCACTTTCGATATCGGTATGTTTTAGTAGCATTGAAAAAATACCATTCCCATAATGTGCCACAATATCACTGCGTCTTGAAGTTTTTAAAAGTAATCTAGCGATTGTTCGAGTCATCAAAATAACTGCTTTTTCATTTTTTATACTTTTTTTCAGATCACGGTCCAGCTCTATCATAATAAGTGAACTCTTATGACCAAACTCACGTATAAGCCCCATCTCTTGCTCAATTTTTGAAAGTAAATAACGACGATTATAAACACCAAACTGGTTGTCAAATATAGTTTCATTCTCTACATTTTTAACAATCTGAGCAGTCTCATCATAGACACCCTTCATCTGAGTACTTTGTGTTTTTAAAATCGTACTTAATTTAGAAACATCACCCTCTAGAGCATTCATCACACTCATCGCATTTTGTAGATCTTTATTTTCACTCAACTCTTTTTTACGCTTTTCTAAAATCTTCGTCATTAAAGCCATGTTTTTGTATAGATTAGCAGTAGAAGTTAAAATATTTTTAATCGCTGCAAAACCTTTTTTAAGACTTTGCTCAAGCACTATAGTATTTTCATCATCATTTGCTTCTTCTAGTTCAAGCATAGAGATGATCTGTTTTCGAAAACTCTCACTCTTATCTTCAAGAAGTCTATCAAAATAGAGTGAAAAGTTATTTGGTGTAGGGGGTAAGTTGTCAGCTATAAGAGCATTAAGAACCTCTTTAGAGTATATCTCTATATCACTAGAGGGGCTTTCCATATTTAAAGATTTTGAGGGGGTAGATACTGCTACCTCACCACTCCCAGCATCATCAATATTTCTGCGTTTCTTGGCTCTTAGTGTTCCTGACATAGTAACTCCTTACTCTTTATCGTTCTTTATAAGAACCTCATCAATCATACCGTATTTTTGAGCTTCTTGCGCACTCATAAAGTTATCACGGTCTGTATCTTTTTCCACTTGTTTTATACTTTGACCTGTATTTTTAGCCAAAATTCCATTGAGTTCAGCTTTCATACGAAGAATCTCTTCTGCTTGAATCTGAATATCAGTTGCCTGACCTTGAGCACCACCTAAAGGTTGGTGGATCATGATACGAGCATGTGGAAGTGCATAACGTTTTCCTTTTTCACCTGATGAAAGAAGAAATGCACCCATAGAAGCAGCTTGACCTATACAGATAGTAGCAACATTTGGACGAATATAATTCATCGTATCAAAAATTGCCATCCCTGCAGTCACAACACCACCTGGAGAGTTAATGTAGAAGTAGATATCTTTTTCTGGATCTTCTGCTTCTAAAAATAAAAACTGTGCCACAATAGTAGAAGCAACCTGATCATTTACCTCTCCACTAAGCATAACAATTCTATCTTTTAAAAGACGTGAATAGATATCGTAAGAGCGTTCACCACGCCCTGTTTTTTCAACTACATAAGGGATATAGCTCATGATACTACTTTTCTAACTTTGTATTAAGAAGACCAGAAAGAACTCTATCTTCTACCATTGACATTTGAATAGCTGGAATGTATCCTGCTTCCTTATACTGTTCAAATGCTTTTTGTGGATCTTGACCCATTTGCATCGCTTCGTAGTAGATAGTTTGCATAACTTCTTGCTCTTCTACTTTGATACCTTTTTCTTGTGCTAAAGCATCGATGATGAATGTTGCACGAACTGATTTTTCAGCTTCCTCACGAAAAGTTTCACGAAGCTCTTTAAGTTTATCTGCATTCTCACGAAGCTCTTTAATCTCATCTTCACTCATAGTTGAGGCCTTTTTGTTAAGAGCCATATCAATCTCTTGTTCAACAACAAACTCTGGTAAATCAAAAACCATTTTAGAAACAAAAGTCTCAAGTAGTGCTGGTTTTAAGTCTTCATTATAAAGTTTAGCAAGTTGCTCTTGCTCCATAGATTTTTTTACTTCCTCTTTAAGAGTCTCTACTGTAGCTTCTTCGTTGCCTGGAAGCATTTTCTTAGCAAGATCATCATTTACTTCAACTTCACCTTTTACTTTGATACCGTTTACTTTTACTTTAAACATTGCATCTTTACCTGCAAGTTTCTCTCCACCATAGTTTTCAGGGAAAGTAACATTGATCTCAACTTCTTCATCGCGTTTTACACCAACAAGTTGATCTTCAAATCCTGGGATAAACTGACCACTTCCAAGTTCAAGTGAAAAGTTTTCAGCTTTACCACCCTCAAAAGCTTCACCATCAACAAAACCTTCAAAATCGATAACAGCAGTATCACCAAGTTTCATTTTACGGTTACGTTTAATATCTTCAAGTGGAGCTGAAGTTTCAGCAAGTTCTTTGATACGTGCATCAATATCTTTATCACTTACTTCCGGTTTTTTAAAGTCTGGTACTAAAGAATCAGCATCTTTAAGATCAATCGTTGGACGCATAGCAACTTTTACAGCCACTTCAATTTTATCATCACTCTTATCAAACTTAGTAATATTTGGCTCACCAATTAAAGACTCATTTGCGATCTCTAACTCTTCTAAACCTTTATTTAATACTTCACGAAGTGCTTCAGCTTCTGCATCTTGAACAAGTTTTTCACCATATTGTTTTTTGATGATTGCTACAGGAACTTTCCCTTTTCTAAAACCTTGAACATTTGCAGTTTTACTTAATTGTTTTGCAATTTTTTCTATATTTGCATTTACTTCATCCATAGAGATTACAGCTTCAATCTCCGCATTAGCACTATTAATTTTGTTTGATTTGATTTCCATCAATTTCCTTTAATTATGATTATTTCTTTAGTCATTCAACTATTATTTTTGGCAATAATACCAAAATTCTTCTTTTATCTAGCTTTTACATATATGGGGTTTAAAATTGAGAATTAAAAACCATACGACTGCGATGTCTATCATCACATCTGCAAAATTAAACACCGCAAAATCAAATCCACAATGCCAGTACACCATATCGACCACACCCTCATGTATAAATCTATCGTAGATATTAGAGAATGCAGCTCCAAGAAGTATCCCACCTGGTAATGCATAACAAAGCTCTTTAAGATAAAAAAGATAAAGTAAAACACCACTCACCATCACAAGCTGTATATATTTTAAATACTCATCTAAAAAGGCAAACATCGAAAATGCAACACCCTTGTTATAGACTAAAATAAGATCGATACATTCAGTGTAGTAACGAAACCCCTCTACAAATAGTGTCTTGATATTTTGATCTACTATAAATACACCCACTAAGGCAAAAAGAAGTACGGCAGAAAACTTCAGTGTCGGATTAGGCATTGAGAGCTTTTTGAAAAAATTCTACTAAAGCATCCATCTGCTTGAGCATCTCTTTGGCATCCTTAGCTTCAAGAAGTACCCGAAGTTTATTTTCTGTTCCAGAGTAACGGATGAGATGGCGCATCCCAAGAGCTTCTAAGCCTTGTAATTTCTCACTAAGTCCTACTATCTCCTCTAAAGGTTTTTTCACTTTTACATTTAAATTGACAAGTTTTTGAGGATAAAGTGGAAATGGACGAAGGATTTCAGATGCTTTAGCCCCTTTATCTATAAGTAGTGAGAGAACCGCTAAAGCACTTACAAGCCCATCACCTGTTTTTGCAAAGTCACTCATAATCACATGTCCACTTTGCTCTCCACCAAAATTAATATTCTCTTTTTTCATTATAGAGAGTACATGTTTATCCCCTACATCAGAACGAAGTAATTTTAAACCTTTAGTTTGCATAAATTCGTCTAATCCACCATTACTCATAACAGTAGCAACAATTGCTTCCCCTTTAAGGTTACCTTTTTCTGCTAAGTGTGCTCCAAGTGCTCCAAGAAGTTGGTCCCCATCCACAACCTCACCCTTCTCATCTATCACAACAAGTCTATCTGCATCACCATCAAGAGCTATCCCTAGATCTGCTCTGTATTTTACTACTGCTTGACTTACATCTTTAGGGTGTAGTGCTCCACACCCCTCATTGATATTAAACCCATTTGGTTCATTGTGTAGAACTATCACTTCTGCACCAAGCTCTTCCAGTACAGTAGGCCCTACTTTATAAGCTGCACCATTAGAGGTGTCGAGAACTATTCTCATCCCCTGTAATGTTTTACATACATCAAAAGAGTTTTTCAGCTGTACTATATAGCGACCTATAACATCATCTATACGTTTTGCTTTTCCTATGTACTTTCCAGTAACTTGTGCTTCTTTAAGTTTTTCTTCATTGAAGTATATCGCTTCTATCTCTTTTTCCACACGAGTTGAAAATTTATTGCCATGTCCATCAAAAAGCTTTATCCCGTTATCTTCATAAGAGTTATGTGAAGCAGATATCATAATCCCGGCATCACAACGCATATTTTCAGTGATAAACGCGATAGCTGGTGTCGGCATAGGTCCAACCTCAATCACATCAAACCCAATAGCAGTCAATCCACTTACAATCGCGTTTTCTATCATGTAGCCGCTACGGCGTGTATCTTTTCCCACTAAAATCCTATTTGTCACGGCCTTTTCTTTTAAAAAAATTCCCGCTGCCATAGCTACTTTCATAGCTACATCAGCACTCAAAAATGAGCCGGCTTCACCCCTTACTCCATCTGTTCCAAATAGTTTCAATGATTTCATGTTTGTTTCCATTTTTGTTAAATTAGTGTATTTTACCACCCTTTAACTTAATTTTAATTATTTTTAAGCTAATATTGCGCACTAAATTTTCATGAGAAGGACTCATTAATGGCAAATCACAAGTCATCAATTAAGAGAATTCGTCAAACAATCGTTCGTACAGAACGTAATCGTTTCTACAGAACTCGTCTTAAAAACATCGTAAAAGCAGTAACTACTGCAGTTGAAGCTGGTAACAAAGAAGAAGCACAAGCTGCATTCAAAGTTGCTAATCAACAAATCCATAAATTTGTAAGCAAAGGTATTCTTAAAAAAGAAACTGCTGCTAGAAAAGTTAGCCGTCTACACAAATCTGTAAACGCTATATAATTAGAGCATAAATTATGCTTTCAGATAAACTTACACCGTTTATCAACCGCTATAACGAACTTAGCGAATTGCTAAG
>CAZFGS010000002.1:0-49819 GCA_964518545.1 uncultured Sulfurimonas sp.
TCTTCTAAGTTAAAATTACTTTAAGTTTCAGTGCCATATAATCACAAAATTATCACAAAAGTATCACTATTTTGTATAAGAGGAATTTATGACTGTACTTCTATTTTTTACTATTGTTGCAGTTGTTATCTCCTATATAGATGCAAAAACAGAGATTATACCTGACAAGATTATACTCCCTGCACTTTTCATCTTAGTTGCACTAAAGTATTATGAAAACACTTTAGATCTCAATACTTTCATGGCTGTTTGTATTGTCTTGATTGTTTTTGTAATTCCTATTGTTCTCAATATGGCATTTGGTGGTGGTGATCTTAGATTTGGTGTATTTTGTGCACTGCTGGTAGGGCTTGAGGGGATTGGGTATTTTATTATTCTTGCTGGAATTTCCCATCTTCTTATCCTAAGCATTATAAGAAAAAAAAGTTTTGGCTTTGCTCCAGCAATGAGCTTGGGTGCCTTAGGTGCTTATATGTTAGGTAACACATGAGAAAAGGTTCTGTAGCGATTGTTCCACTCTTTTTAGCTATAAGTTTGCTCTTTTGGTTTATATGGTTTATGGGATCAGAGAATGACAACCTTCACACAGTAAACCAGATAGCAAATTTACAGCATCTACAAGACAGACTTGCTCTTGCTGCTGTACAAAAACGCTACGAGTTAGAAGAGATAAACCCAACATGGGACAAAACAAAGATTGAAGACGAAGTTAGCATCTATATACATAATATTATGAAAATAAATCACATAGATGAATAAAAGGGAAAATATGAAACTAAACATTATGGTACTAGTCCTATTTGTATCACTGAATCTATATGCAACACAAACACAGACAAATGTCTTATTTGAAGACATATTTACTCATGGAGAAGTCACAAATGAGTATGGTGATAAAATAGCATACCAAAAAGTAAAACTTCAAACGACAAACTTTAAAGTCGACAATTTCTGGAGTAAATTTCATCTCAATGGAAAAGCCCAAGACAACTATGAAAACATTACAACAACTGCTCTTGTTAAACTCACAACAGAACTATCTTTTACTTGTAAAGACGGTGGTTTAGATACAGAGGGTTGTTCTGGGCAAAAACCTTTTTTCATCAATACCAATACATTAACAAACCCAGATATGAAGCTCGATAGACTCGGTGCTCCACTACCAGAAGGTGAATTTAGAATCCCTTTTGACAGTGCTGCCAACTATACCAGCGATAGAGATGATGCTTTTTACTCTCTAGATGTTTTTCGAGATGGAGAGTATTATCAAGCTCCCCAAACTCCTCTTGCAGAGGATTCACCAAAAAACTTTTTTGGCTATATAAAGTCTTTTTTAGGTGATTTTTTTTCAAAAGATACTGCAACAACCTACTCTGAAAGTATGACTACACATGAACAAGAGGTGAGAGGTCGTTATGTTGCCAATATCATTTTTGGGCTTCAAAAAGATTACAGAGCCAAACAAAACTCTACCATCCATACAAATGAGATCAATACAGCAGATGAGCAAAAAAGAATCTCCAAAATTGACTATACAGAGACAGCCATCACAAGTACAACTGGGTGTGATGGACTTTTTTTAAGTTATGATCCTGATTCTATAGTATGTAGCGGAATTAGTTTTTTTGGTCTTGCAAACTGGATGCCATTTTTCAATAATGGAGAAGAGACAGAGTACAAAACGACTGCCGTTCTTGAAGATACAGAGGTAACACTCCTAACATTAGCAGGAAAAAATGATGGTATAAATTATATAGAACAAAAAGCTACACTAGATACACAAGGAGATACAAAAAGCTTTATAAGTGAGATTTTTAAACCTGTCTCTTTTGTTTCTTCTTCGGTTTTAAGATTTTTATTTGGTGAAAACTCTAAAACTCTTACAGAGATTGTAAGTGCCGAATTTGTATTTTCCAATCCCCTTCCTCTGACTTTTTTTGAAGTAAACAATGACAATATAGCTGAATTTCGACATTTTGCACTTCTTGGACTTGAAAGCATTTATGGAACAGAAGTTGAATCTTGTAAGGTAAAACAAACAAAAACTTTTTTCTTTTTTCCTGTTGGATGGGATGAAAAACTTTTTACAAAAGGTATTGACACCAATACAAAGTTTGATATGGAAGCAGGTTTCTTTGGAAGTTTATTTAATGACTCTAGTGAGTATTCTGAACTTACACTGACAGAAGAAACACATACTATCCCTTGGGTAGATTGGGGAACACACGATATAGTTAACCTCTCCACTGATGATTGGCTTGATTGGTGTAAACGCAATCAAGGAAGACAATCTAAGGGACTTTTTGGAAGAGTCTTAGATACTTTTACAAGCTTTATTCTTGCAGATACAAGAAGCCTTAGTTATGACGAACAGATCGATAAACTTCTTCGTGATGATGACTGGAGTGTCGTTGAATATAAAGAAAAAGTGCATAAAGCACTCATCCTGCACCTTAAAATGTTAGATATTGATTCTATAGAAGTTGGTACAAAAGGTACAACAACAGAATTTACCATGATGAAAACAATGAGGGGTGAGTAATGATAATTGCATATGTTTCAAAAAGTGATACAGATTGCTATATAGAGCTTAAAGAGGAGTTCACTGATGTGAAAAACTTTAGTGATATTGATGGTTTTATCAGTTTTTATGCAGCAAGTAAAAGCCGCGATATAGTACTACTTTACCGCACTGAAACAATCCAAGAGATTCAAGCTCTCTCCAATATAAACTTCTCAAAAAATATCTATATCATAGTCATTGGAAAAGAAAATGTTGAGTTTTCCCTCCTTGCTGGAAAAATTGGTGTGGATGCTTATCTTCACCAAGGAGAAGCAAATGCAGGAAGTATTGCTCAACTTATAGTAGCTTCTCAGAGTATTATAAAAAATAGACGTGGAGATTCTAATATCTCTGTATTTACAGGTATAAGTGGTGGAGTTGGAACGACTACCATCACTATGAACCTAGCAAAAAGTATTGCTCAAAACCATCCGGAAAAAAATGTGCTTTTTTTAGACTTTGCTTCTACAAAAGCTATCTCCAATCTCTTTTTCAATATACCTCAACCACAAAAAACTATTATAGATATTACCAATGTTCAAAATCTCGATATGCAAGAACTTTTTGATAATGGACTTACAAGACTTAGTAACAATCTCTTTTTTGTACCTGGAATCCAAAAACACACAGAAAAAGAGGACCTAGAGTCTCCTGAAAATATCCAGATGTTTCTCAACTTTATTATATATATTAAAGAAAAATTTGACTTTATTCTTATTGATGTTGGTGTTTTTGAAGATGTTGATCTAGAGATAGATATCCAAGAGATTGCAGATAATATCTTTGTAATTACAGAGTTTAGTATCCCCTCTATGTCTATCTTAAAAACATACATAGATATTATAGATAAAAGTGGTTGGTATAATAAAACACATATCTTAGCCAACCGTGCTGATTCATACGGAAGTGTTACCCATGATGAGGCAAAAAAGATTCTTTCTAAGGGACTCAAACATAAATTTGAGATCCATTACTCACTACCAAATGATGCTCTACATCTCAGAGAATGTTGGAATGATGCGAACTTAGTGTGTGATGTTTATCCAGAATCTTCTTTTATGGAAGGTATCGATGATATTGCAAAAGAGTTTTTTGTCAAAGAGACAACTCACAATTCCACAATGCCACTCAAAGCACAAAATAGATCTCTTTTTACAAAGATAAAACAATGGCTTTAAAAGAAAAAATTAAAGAGAGACATAACACTCTTGAAAACCCTGTCCAAGTAACAACAAAAGCCCATGAATCTATCTCTGTAGAGGAGAACCTTTGTTCTGAATTATGTTTTCCCCTTATGTATCGTAATGAAGATTATTTTAGACTTGCTGGACGTATCTACGACTCTTTTGTTGAGAAACTAAATATCAAAGGGGAACTCACCGAAAAGATGATTCGCGAAGTTGTCAACAAACATATCTCTGAATTTTCACTTCCAAAATTTGCTTTGAAGAATGAGATAGCAGATTATGTGATTGACAATCTTTTATATTATGGTCCTATCAGTACTATTATCCGTATTGCAGGATCTGGACTTAATGATATATTGGTCAATACAAAAGATTATATTGATGTAATTTATGATGGACAAACGATAGCCACACCCTTTTGTTTTCGCAGTGAAGAGGAGCTCAAACATATCATTAACAGAATGTTAAGTGCATCAAATAGAAAAATCGATGAGTCACATCCCATAGCTTCAGCAAAATTACCAGATGGCTCACGTATAGAGATACAAATCCCTCCAGTTTCAGCCAACCTAGACAAAGATGGAAATCCTGGATCTTATGTTACAGTAAGAAAATTCCGTGAAATCCCTCTTCTCTTTGAAACACTTATAGACTCTCACATGATCGACTACAAGATGGCTTATTTTTTAGTCAAAGCAATTCGCGGTAAACTCAATATCGTCGTCTCTGGTGGTACATCAAGTGGTAAAACGACTTTTTTAAACGCCATTACCCGTTTTATAGATGAGGGGGATCAACTCCTTACTATAGAAGATACCAAAGAGATGAAACCGCAAATGCCTTGTCATGCGATACGCTCTTTTGAAGCTCGTCCAGCAAATGAAGAGGGAGCAGGAGAGATAAGTATAGAGTCTCTTTTAAGAACAGCCCTCAGATCTTCCCCTCGACGTATCATCGTTGGAGAGTGTCGTGGTCCTGAGATTGTCACTATGCTTAATGCTATGAATACAGGACATCCCGGTTCTATGACAACTATCCATGCTGATGATACAAAAGAGGCTATAGTAAGAATTGAAAATATGTTCTTAGAAGCACGTCCTACTGCAAATATGGCATTTGTTCGCTCACAAATCATCTCTGCTGTTGATCTGATTGTGCAAATTGTACGTTTTCCAGATGGAACAAGACGTATAGTCAAGATTTCAGAACCAGAAAGACGGATTGAAGAGAGTGGTGTTGTTTCTATGCTCGATCTTTTTGAATTTCAACGCTCTCATAATAGTGAGAACCCTATGGATTCAAGTGGAAACTTCAAAGCTATCTCTGCATCATCTCGTGCTAGTTTTAAGATGCTTCAAAATGGTATCACACTCGATAGCCGTATCTTCGATAATGACTTTGTTGTAAATAAAGAGATGTTAACTCATGAGTTAAAAAACTTTCACCCAAGTAGAATGTGTGGATGGAAAAACCACTATATGGCTGAGATTATCCAATCTTATGGTTCTGGGAAAAATATCCTTGAGAGATGGCCAAATTTACAATGATAACAATAGTCCTTCTTTTTATTATCAGTTTTAGTCTTACATTCTTAGGGTATATCTTCTATGTAGAGTATAAACGGGTAAAACATCTTGCCTATATAAAAAATGCTATATCCTTGAGAGAGGAAGATATTAACGACCTCCTTCTCCATGGAGAAGATCAAGAAGCATCAAGCTTTATTCGTAAAATAAACTCTATCATTACACAAGCAGGGTTTCGTTTTAATGCCTATGTATTTATCCTTCTGTTTCTTGGTTTTAGTTTACTTACAGGATCCCTTATCACTTTATTTTTAAAACATTGGAGTGGGTATATCATTGGTATTCCTCTTGGTGCTCTCCTCTTTGGGATGATCATCTCCACTCTTATCAGTAGAAGAAAAAAAGAGTTTAATAAGGCTCTTGCAACCTCAATCTCTGTTCTTGTAAAAATGATGAAAAATGGTATTGGTTTTGAGCAAGCACTGAGTAAATCTATTGCTGTTTCAAGCTCACGTATGTTCAAAAATATATTTGACAGCTTTTTTCAAGAAAAAAATACTATAGGGGAGATAGAAGCTTTTGCAAAACTCAATGCATTTGTAGATTCCAAAGAGCTTCGTATCTTTGCACTTGCTATCAAAATAGGTCGTGAAAGTGGCGGACAATTTTCTAACACCTTGGAAAAAGTAGAACACACAATCAGCTACAGAGAAAAGATGCAAGAAAAAGTAGATGTAGTTACAAGAGAAAGTACTGTGGGATCTTATGTGGTAGTTGGTATAACTATCTTTTTATACTTCTCTTTAAACCTTAACTTTGGTGGCAGACTTCATCAGTATTTTATGGACTCCGAGTGGGGAAGATTTCAAATCTTAGCAATTATACTTTGGGTATTTATAGGTGTTTTACTCAATAAACTCATCACAAGGATCAATAAATGATCTATACATTATCTTTAATCCTGATGTTTTTGTCAATTGCTATCTTACTGAGTGTAGGTTTATGGCATCTTTATGAGGATTATAAACACAAACAACTTATCAACTCCATCTTCCATATCGATGAGACTCAAATTCTTGCTAAAAGTGAAACAAACTTTAAAGAGGAGTATAGAGTCAAACTTGCTCGTGCAGGCTTAGAACAAAAAGATTTCAATGAGATTGTCCTTGTAAGTATCTTGGCTGGTTTTGCTTTAATCTCTCTTATTTTCTTACTCAATCTTAACACTATGAACAATATTTTTCTTCTTCTCCTTGGTCTTGGTATAACTATTTTTATGCCATTTATCTACCTTGAAGAGCAGATAAAAACACGTATAAAAAGAATAGATAACGATCTTGCTATTTTTATTGACCTGCTTATCATCATCCTTGAGGGTGGTGGTGGACTCAATAATGCCATAGATAAAGTCACTATAGAGGGCGATAGTGTTTTAGGCAAAGATTTACTTGAAGAGTCAAAAAGGTTTAAAAATGAGTTTATCACCTACTCTAGCGATATCGCCTATGAAAACCTTGCAAAACGTACAGGTTCAGAAGCGATTGCAACCATTGTAGGTTTTATGCGTCTCTCTGAAGAAACAGGCATTGGTGTTAAAACTATCTTTGAAAACCAAGCAGGAGAGATAAAGTCCGCTGAGATGCTTTCCATAGAGAAAAAAGCAGCAACAATGAACATAGGGATCACCTTTGTGATGTTTTTGTTCATCTTACCAGCTGTTATAGCAATGATTGCATTTCCAATGGCAGCAGATGCTTTAATGCCGGGATTTAAATAAAAGGAGATTTATGAAAAACAGACAACACAGAATTATAATCGGAACATTGGTAGGGCTTTTACTCTTTAGCTCATCCTTAGCACTTCTTTTTTACTCCCAACAAGGTAAAACAGATGCAAATCAAGGTGAATTTGTAGAAGCTTTTGTATCCTCTAAAGATATAAATAAAGGTAGTTTTTTAGACAATACAATGATTAAAAAGATCAACTTGCCAAAATCACTGCTCCCCCAAACACCTCTTTTAGATACAGAGATTATAGGTCGTTATGCTGCGGTAGATATTTATAAAAATGAACCAATAAGAGCACAAAAATTATCTATCACTAATCCTCTAGAGGAGTTAGAGATAGAAACATTTAAAGAAAAGCTAGTACATGATTCCTCACACAAAGAGAATAATGCAACTGCAGTAGATACATTCACTCTCCCCTTAGCCCTATTCAAAAATATAGACCCAACTCTCAAAAAGGGAGATTATGTAGATATTGTTTCTGTTACTTTCAAAGAAAAAAAAGAGAAGCAAAACATCTTTACTACAAAATATGTTGCTATTCACATACCCATAAGCTCTTTTATCATTAACAATAAAAGTAGCTTGACCTATACAGAAAGTGGACCAGAGAGCACTATACTCAAAGCACAAAATATAGTTTTAGAGGTCTCTCCAAAAGAGATTAAGAACTTTCTTAAAGTGTACTATAAAACACAAGAGCTCAATACTAATCGTGCCTATAACACCAACAATTATGGGGGACAACTATGGATTGTTAGATCATCTAAAAACTTAGATGCTAAAACACTAAAAGCGAAAAAAGCGATGCTTGTAGATAGAAAAACTTATGTAAAAACCCGTAAAAAAACCAAGCAGGTAAGTATCTCTTATGAAAAATAGATCTAGAGCTGGTTTTGGTATGGGACAGATTATGGCAACTCTCCTTGTTGTCTTACCAACTATTGCCTTTATCACCACCCTTCTTGTTGACTATTGGGCTGTGATGCAAGTTGATTATAAACTCAAGCTTCTTGCCAATGCAGTTTCTGTAGAAGCAGATGGGATGGAAGATCTCACTAATTTTTCTGTAACAGATAGAGGTTTTTGCCCACCAAATACTGCTTTAGTGTTTTCAAACCAAACAGATGCACAAAACAAAGGGCAGATTGATATTACTATAGATTACACCTATAACGGGACCTATTTTACAAATAAAAAGCTCTCAACGAGTATGCATACCTATTCATACCACGACCAAAACATGTCAATCACCGGCACATGCCAATAAAGAGGAAAATATGAAAAAACTAATACTACTACTAACATTAGCAATCGGTCTTTTAGCTGAAGACATTGTTGTTTTTAACAATGAGTACCAAGTACTTCTTCTAGAGAAGAAGGTAAAAAAACTCATCGTAGGAAATCAAGAGATGATCAATATCTCTTTACTTGATGGAAGTACAAAAACATCAACACTACTTAAGATTTTTGGTAAAAAGAGTGGAAATACATCTATTCTTATCATATATAAAGACAACTCTATACAAAACTACCATGTTTATATCAATGAGAACCTTGGTTTTATTCAAAAAATGATTAACCTTATAGAACCTAGCCTAAGTATCTCCAAAGTTGGTAACGGTTCTACTGTCTTAGAGGGAAATTTTAAAGACCCACATAACAAAGCTAGAATCTTTGCTATCTTAAAAAGTGCAGGACTTGACCTTGAAAAGGTGATGGATCTTACAGAGACAAAAAAAGTCAATAAAATGATACGTACAAAACTTTACTTAGTAGAGATTAACAATCAAAAAGCTGAAGATTTAGGGGGAGTGACTGGCCTAGGTTTTTTCAATGAATACCTCGATCTTGCAGTAAACCCAACAGCAGTTAATGGTGTCACATTTAGTGGTTGGTTGCTCAATAATGCTGGAGATTTTTCTTCCAAAACAGGAAACTCTGTTACAGGTACACTTAACTTTCTGCAAACACAAGGCATTGCTAAAATCTTAGACGATACAGTTTTAATGACTACTGAAGATCAAAATGCCAGCTTTCGTGTAGGTGGAGAGGTGTATATCCCTGTTGGACTCACGCAAAACCTTGGTTTTGCTCCAACGATTCAACTTGAAGAGAGAGAGTATGGGCTACGTTTAACACTTACAAGTCAGTTTTTAGAGAAAAGTGACTTCATGCACCTTGATGTGAAGATCAAAGATAGTGAATTTGATACAAACAAAGAGCATTATGTACAACTTGGTCAAGATATCTTTGTTCCCTCTTTTGTGAGTAAAAACATATCAACAAATGTAGTTGTCAAATCAAGACAGGTTATTGTTCTTGGTGGGCGTCTTCACAGTGAGATGACAGATATTGAGGAGAAGGTTCCTCTTCTTGGAGATATCCCTGCTCTTGGTGAACTGTTTAAACATACTGTCACTACAAATAAAACGAGTGATCTTCTCTTTTTCTTAGTACCAGAGATAGTAGATGCCAATGAAGTAATAGATGAAACACATTTTTATAAAGAATTTCAAGATCAAAGCAATAAATTTCATACTGATCTTCTCCAACACAATCAATCCCTTAAAGCACAAAACGATATTCAAGAGCTTGTAACTCCTGTAGAGATGGAAACTGAAACTGAAATTATTATTGAATCTGAGGATGAACCTTTCATTCCAAAAGTGGAAGTTCAAAAGCAAAAACTTTATGAAGTCAACATTCAAAATATTTTTCTAAGAGAGACACCACCTCAAGGGAAACGCTCACAAGTGTGGTCACAAGGTCATCAATTTGTTGCTGGGGAAGAAAAAACTGCTGGGGGAATTGTTTGGCTGGAGGTAAAAGAGGACTGTAAAGAGAGTTGTAAACCTTTAGAAAAACCACTTTGGATCTCTAAAAAATATACAAAACTCATATAAGTAAAAGATATATTTAGTGTAAGTAAATTTAATTTGCTTTTATTATATTATAGTGATATAATTATCACAAATATATCACAGGACAAGGAAAGAATATGATAAAAAGTCTATTCAAACGTTTAAAGTCACAAAAAGGTATGAGTGGTGTTTTAGTTGCTCTTTTATTAGTCATTGTAGGTGTTGGTCTTGTAGCTGGTGTTCAAAGTTATATGCAAGGAGCATCGACAACTATACAAACTTCTGCAGATACTGCCATTACAAATGCAACAACTGCTGCAACTGGTGGATGATACCTAATTTATAGTCTCCTCTATAAATAGAAACTGCTTTTTTTGCAGTTTCTCCTCCTTAAATATGTTACAATTACTTCATGACATATACTAAACTTCTTGATCAATTTCGCTCTTTTTATTTTCGTAACTATCCTGATGATATGGAGATCCAAATCTCTTACTTTTCTATCTTTGGTGGACTAGGATTTGATATAGATACAACAAAACCTTTAGAGCTGTTAATAGATGAACATATACTGGAAAACTTTGAAGAACTACGAACAAAAATAAAAGAGCTTACCCTCAATGAAGAAAACAACAAAAGACTCCTTCGTGCCTTAGCGATTGGTGATAGACGTATCTTTTCTGCATTTAACCGTGCAGGTCTTAATAATGGCAATGGTGGAGCTGCACTCAATTTTTTACAAGAGAGGGGTCTTATAACCTTAGAGTATTCACGAGAATCAGCTCCAAAAAAAGAGCATCAAAAACTCAAACGCGATGCAGCACGTCATCGTATCTCACATAAGGTACTTTTCACACAGCCCTTTATACGATTTTGGTTCTATTTTATCTCCCCTCATAAAAAAGAGATCATGGAACATAACTACGAAAATTTTTTTAAAGATTTTAAAAAGAGACAACATAGCTATACCAGTCTTGTCTTTGAGGAGTTAAGTGAAGTATTGCTAAACTATCATATAAGAGATGCACAGATAATAAGTTCTGGAAGCTACTGGGATGCAAATTTAGAGATAGATATCCTGACTATCACAGATAAGGAACAGATCTATATTGCAGAGTGTAAGTGGACAAACCATATCATCAATAAAAAAGAATACCATAAGCTCAATGAAAAATGTCAAAAACTTGGGATTATACCAACACAGATAGCATTCTTCTCTAAACGCGGTTTCTCTAAAGAGCTTGCTAATATGCAAGATGCTTCACTAGCTCTCTACACATCTGAGGACTTTACAGCCCTTCTTAAGTCCAACAGTTCAGATACTCTTATAGAGCGATTTATAAACTAAGAAACAACTCGCAAAGCAGTATAAGCTTCTTGAAGAAGCTGAAACTTCTGAGTATAATGTTCTACCATATGGGGTGCTTCATGAAATACCTTATCTGGATGGTATACTTTTGTTAATTTTTTATACGATCTCTTCAATGCATCTTGAGAAGCACCCACAGGACACTCTAAAACAGTATAAAATACTTTTTTCTCTTCCTCTTCATCCTCTTTTGCCAAGTCACCAAAACTAAAACTTGCAAAATCACTATAAAGTTTTGACATAAAATGATTATCATAAGTGTATTGGATCTGATAATGGAGGATATGGCGTTTATTTAAGGCTCTCTCTAATCTTGCTTTGGCTTTATAGTCTGAAACATCTACCACCAAAGAGATATCTGTCCCTTTTTCTATATAGACTTCCAACTGAGAACGCAAATAGCTAATCACCCAAGCATTTGGAGCATCTAAAGAGATGAGGACGGTATCTTTATCATAAGCATAAAGATTTACCTGAACATTTTCAGGTTCCTCTTGTTTTTCTAGTTCGATCTTGATAGGTTGTGTACCAAACTTTAACATCGATCTAAGAAAAAACTCATGATTAAAATCGTGTGTAGCAGCATGGTGTTGAGAAAGTTGTGAGAGGAACTCCTCTCTTACTTCTCTAAGTGTTTCATTTCTAAATACTAAAACAGCCTTTGGTAAAAAAAGCATACCCCTAGAGTGATGATTTAAAAAATCTTTCATCCATGGTGTATTTAAAGTTTCAAATCCTGTTGTGATAAGAATGAGATTATTGCGAAGTACTATATTCATACATCCTACCTTTATTGGGATAGTTTTGACACTTAAAGCAAATAGAGTTCCAATAAATTTTGAAGGCAGTTTTTATACTTAAGATTTGTTTGAGATAAAATGAGCATATTTTGAGTATAATTGCATTATTAATTTACATCTAGGTACAAGGATATATCTTGCGCGAAAATATGAATGAAAAATGTGCAGTTGTAGGAATTTTTGGTCATAAAGAAGCTTCTAAACTGGCTTATTTTTCTCTCCATTCTCTCCAACACCGTGGTCAAGAAGCAGCTGGGATCAGCTCTTCTGATGGAACAAAACTACACACTATCAAGGACCGTGGTCTTGTTATGCGTGTCTTCAATGAAGAAAAACTCTCTACACTAAGTGGTACAAGTGCCATAGGACATACTCGATACTCAACTGCGGGTGATGACTCTATACTTGATGCTCAACCCGTTTTTGCAAGATACGACTTAGGTGAGATGGCAATCGTTCACAATGGTAATCTTACCAATGCTGAAGAGGTTCGTAACAAGCTTATAGAAAAAGGTGCGATTTTTCAAACCTTTATGGATACGGAAAATCTTATCCATCTTATTGCAAAAAGTTCTAAAGATAAACTTCTTGATCGTATCATTGATGCGGTTCAGCGTATTGAAGGTGCTTTTTCATTAGTATTTTTAAGTCGTACAAAAATGTTTGCTATGCGTGATCGCCATGGTTTCCGTCCACTTAGTCTTGGACGTCTTCCAAATGGTGGTTACATTGTTGCGAGTGAAACATGTGCTTTTGATCTTGTTGGTGCTGAATTTATCCGTGATGTTGAACCGGGTGAGCTTCTTATCTTTGAAAAAGACAAGGCACCTATTAGTATTAAAGTTTTTGAAGCAACACCAAAACACTGTATCTTCGAATATGTATATTTTGCTCGTCCAGATTCACAGGTTTTTGGCCAATCAGTCTACCAAACACGTAAAAATATGGGTAAAGAGCTTGCTCGAATTGCACCTGTTGAAGCAGACCTTGTTGTCCCTGTTCCAGATGGTGGCGTTCCATCAGCAATTGGATATGCACAAGAGAGTGGCATCCCTTATGAAATGGGTATTATGCGTAATCACTATATTGGTCGTACATTTATTGAACCAACACAAGAGATGCGTGACTTAAAAGTGAAAATGAAACTTTCACCTATGATCGATATCATTAAAGGGAAACGTGTAGTTGTTATTGATGATTCCATTGTTCGTGGAACAACCTCTCGCCGTATCATTAAGATGCTTAAAGATGCAGGAGCAAGTGAGGTTCATATGAGAGTCTCTTCTCCACCAACAACAGATCCATGTTATTATGGTGTAGATACTCCAGATAAAGACAAACTTATCGCTGCCAATATGACAACAGAGGAGATCTGTGAGTTTATCGAAGCAGATTCCCTTGCATACCTTGATGAAGCATCTCTCCTTAGAAGTGTCAATGCTAAAGAGGGTCAAGAGGATTACTGTACTGCTTGTTTTACAGGTAAATATATCGTTTAATGACACAGATATATACATACGGTAACTACCTCAAAAAGAAGTTTGGTGCCAAAGTTTACAAAGTTGGTATCAATATCTCCGGTTTTACCTGCCCAAATATCGATGGAACAGTAGCAAAGGGTGGATGTACCTTTTGTGAAAATGACTCTTTTTCTGCCAGTACCGATGCAGTACAAGAGCTTAAAGGATTTCATCTTAATCTTGATTCTCAAGAGAATCCTTACCTAGAAAAGCAACTTCTTCAACTTGAGCAACAATTTAATGCCATCTCTGCTCGTCAAAAAAGAGAGTATGGTGCTGAGAAATTTCTTGTTTACTTTCAATCATTTACCAACACCTATGCCCCTTTTGAAACTCTTAAGGCTCTTTATGGGAAAGCGCTCTCTTTTGAGAATGTTGTAGGGCTTAGCATCGGTACACGTTCAGATTCTATTACAGATGAAACACTAGATTACCTCGCAGAACTCAATAAAACAAAAGAGATCTGGATAGAGTTTGGTATCCAATCTGTCTATGATGAAACATTGGAGAGAATCAATCGTGGTCACGATAGTAATAATGTAAAAAAGTGGATTATCAAGTCAAAAGATGCTGGACTGCATGTTTGTGGTCACCTTATCTTTGGTCTCCCAAATGAAACACAAGAGATGATGCTGGAAACTTCAAAACAAGCTTACGAATGGGGTATTGACTCTGTAAAGTACCATCCACTTTATGTAGTAAAACGTACAGCACTTGCTAATGAGTTTACACGTGGAGAGTTCACACCTATAACAGAAGAGCTTTATCTCGATACTTTAGTAAAATCTATACAGATGAAACCTACAGATATACATGTACAACGTGTAACAGCAGGGATAAATGACGATTCTCTTTTAGCACCAACTTGGTGTAGAGATAAAAATACTCAGATTAAACATATCAATGGTGCATTAAAAACTATAGGTTTAAAATACTAAATCTTAGTGTGCATACACCTTTGCAAACTGTGCCGTACTTCTAAAGTATGGTGGATACCTAAAATAGACTCTAAAAGCTTTTGCTGCACCAGGTTTAAGATTTTTTGCCACTATAAACTCTTTGGTAATTGATTGAGGTTTATGCTTACTCATCCCCATACCACCTGAAAAAAAGTCCATAAAACCACTCGCCTTATAAAAATTTCCACCCTTTACATTTCCAGTAGCATGACCCTTATTAACAAGTTTAATCTCAAATTTTACTTTTCCTATAGGAAATTTTCCCTCATTTTTTACAACACCCGTATAGATAATCTGTTCTGTACTTAATAAGCGTTTATTTTTTAATTTATAAAGCTTTACTTTTTTTGTGTATTTATCTACCGCTACTATAGAAAATCCTGCCATCAATGCTGTTACGAGAACAGTAGAGATCAACATAGGAACGATAAGTTTTTTATTTGTTTGTCTTAAAGCCGAGACAACACCGACAAGAAGGATAAGAGCTATAATACCCAGTATAATAAAGTGCCAGTAATTAAAAAGTGTCATCTGCAATCCGCCTTAAGTGTAATATTGTAATCCTTTGAGTAAGAAAAAGGCTCTACAATAATTTTAAAATCTCTCACTTGAGACTTTCTTATATCTTGCTCTATAATCGACATCTTCTTCAAAGGCTTAAACTGATAGATGTAATTTTTATATTTATTTTTACCTTGTTTGATGACAGAGGCTGTTATTTTGCATCTATGAAAATTTCGTTTCGATTCATTTGTAAGTTGCCCTTTCACAATAAGAGCAGGTGTAAAAGTAAGTTGTTTTTGAGAAAGAAGTTTTACAGAGTTACTAAAAAGATATTCATGCATCTTTATATAACCAAGTGTAGGACCAAGAAAAAGTATAATAAAAGAGAGTAGTGCTAAGAAAAGAGACACAGCAGTCTTTTTTCTCAATACTAATGCTAGTATAAGTATAAGTACAAAAAGGGCAAATACACTGCCAAAGAGAATGTAATCATATATCATGAGATCATTCAAAAATGCAGTGATTTTACTCTTCATTAGTCTTTCCTAGAGTTTTTCTCAGCAATACCACTCATATCAAATCGACGAGCAAGCTCTTGTTTAATTCTATCGGGAGAGATATTTTTCGATGCTAAAGCGACAAGCATATGGTATGTTAAATCAGCGGCTTCATAAACCATCTCTTGTGTATCATCATCTTTATGAGCAAAGCAATATTCACCAGCCTCCTCTACAACCTTCTTAAGAATTGTATTTTCACCTTTAGAAAGAAGTTTTGCTGTCCATGAAGTTGTAGGATCTGCATTTTTACGCTCTTGGATCGTATGGTAGAGTGTATCTATCACACCATAAGCTATAGATGTATCTACTTCAACTTCTGCATTTGTTTCACCAGATTCTAATTCTGTAAAGAAACAAGAACGACGACCTGTATGACAAGCAACACCCTCTTGAGTTACTTTTATAAGAAGAGTGTCGTTATCACAATCAAGTGCAAAAGAGTGAATAGTTTGGATATGTCCACTACTCTCCCCTTTTTTCCAGATGCGTTGTTTAGAGCGTGAAAAATAGTGTGCAATCTTTGTTTCTAAAGATAAAGAAAGTGCCTCTTTATCCATATATGCCATCATGAGCACTTCATTATTGGCTACGTCTTGCACTATTACAGGAAGAAGTTCGCTCTTCTCCCAATCAACTCTATTTACTGCTTCTTCTACCATTATTTAGCCGTAGTTCTTTGTTTAACATCTTTTGTGTCTACCCAAATATTTGGAGTAGAACCACCAGGTGTTAAGAAGATTTTTGCATCGCGATTCACTTGCAGTGCTTCATTAAACTTTCCTTGAACCTTCATCTGCTCTAATTGAAGAAGTTGTGGTGTTAAAGATTTAGCGATTAAAAGATTTGCTTTTGCTTGTGCATTTGCATTGATAGTGATTGCATCTGCTTTCCCTTGTGCTTCGATTCTTGCTTGATCTGCTACACCTTGTGCTTGTGCTGCACGTTGAAGTGCTTCTTGTTTTGCACGTTGAACTTGTTGTTGTGCACGCTGTACTTCTTGTTTCGCTATTTGAACATTTTCTATCTGCTCTTTCACCTTTTTAGGAAGTACAATATCACGAAGTTGCACCGACTGTAAGATTGCAGGAGCATTTTTTAAGCTGGCAACACTTTTACGTATACCATCTTCAATCTCCGTAGCTACTTTATTTCTCATTGTAGGAAGAGATTCTGCATCATACTTACCAACAACATTACGAACAACATCACGAACAACAGGGTTAATGATCTTATCTTCCCAAGAAAATCCCCAGTTCGAGATAGTTTGTGCAGCAAACTGAGCATTGAGTCTGTACTGAACAGTAAGTTCAATACTCACCGGAAGACCGCGTTTATCTAGTACTGTAACTGCTGGTTTTGTTGTGATTCCTGATGTATTTGAATTTGTTTCAATACGAGTTGCATAATTGATGATACGTACTTTAGTATCTACTAAGTAAACTTTTTGAATCACAGGGATGATAAAATGTAGTCCTGGTAAAAGTGCTTGGTCTTGATACTTTCCATTTGTACTTAAGATACCACGTTGTCCCTCTTCAATAATTGTAAAAGGCTTTGCAAGTACTAAGAGAAGTACAATTGCAATAAGGAAATACATAAGTCCCGCTTTACCACTACCAAAATTAAAATCTATGTTTGGCATCTGAGGACCCTTAGGACCTCCTCCACCATTGCCACCACCTGAGCCACCAGTAGATTTTTTAAATCCACCACCTTCACTCTTTTTTTTGTTAAAATAATCGTTCATATCTGAAGCCATTAATATATTATCCTCTTTTTTCATTTTATATATTCCTAATCAATATATGTAAGATAGTGCTCATACTTAGCATTTCTACCAAATACAATATCAAAATAAGTTGACTGAATTTTTTCTGTGATCTCACCACGACTACCTGAACCGATCTCTCTTGCATCTACTTGTGCTATTGGTGTGATCTCAGCTGCTGTTCCTGTTAAAAATGCCTCATCTGCAACATATACCTCTTCACGAGTGATACGACGACGAGTTACTTTCATACCAAAATCTTCAGCCATCTCAATCACCATTTTTTGTGTTATTGATGCTAAAGAGTTATCATTTGGAGGAGTGATTAATTCCCCATTTTTTATCATAAAGAAACATGCTCCACTCGCTTCTGCCACATACCCTTGATCATCTAAAAGCAGTGCCTCATCGTAACCACAATCTATGGCTTCAAATTTTGCCATCTGAGAATTTAGATAGTTTGCAGTTGCCTTAGCTTTACCCATATTTGAAGTATTTGCTGGACGTGTCATAGATGCAATTTTCAGTTTAATACCTTTACGCATCCCCTCTTCACCAAGATAAGCACCCCATTCCCATGCAGACATAACAGTCTCAACAGGAGCCTCTTTATGGTACACACCCATAACACCATAACCTAAAAAGGCAAAAGGTCTAATGTAAACATTATCACCAGTAAACTCATTTTTTCTTATAAGTTCAATCTGTGCCTGATTCATCTCTTCAACTGTATAAGGGATATCAATCAAAGTCATCTTTGCAGACTCTTTAAGTCTAGTAGTGTGTTCGTTCAGACGAAAAATTGCATATCCTTTTTCAGTTTTATATGCTTTTGTCCCTTCAATAACACCATTTCCATAGTGAAGTGTGTGTGAGAGTACATGTATCTTTGCATCATCCCATGCAACAAACTCTCCATTCATCCAAATATATTTGGCAGCGTCCATAAATTCTCCAAGTAGTTTATTATAATTGTTGCTATTTTAGCCAAAATGATATTTATATTGTATTAACCTATAATTTCTTTATTGATTTTAGCTATTTTAAGTAAGTTAATATATAATACAAACTTAAGAATATTATAATAAGGACAAGTGCTAATGTCGACACAATATGCAAACTATGAAGATGTAGATCAAGAACAGCTACAAAAAGATATTGATGAAATTAAAAAAACAATCAAAGTGGGTGAGAAGGATTTTCAACACCTTTTAAAACTTGAAAGATGGGGAAAAGCCTCTACAATATCTGGATTCTTACTTATTGCTATTGTGAGTATTTTAAGCTCTTATGACTCAGGAATCTCTCACTTTGATTTTTGGTTTTTTGGGATCATTGGAGCTGCTCTTGTTGGTGTTGGTAATGTTGCTCGCTGGGCAAATGTTACACACCCTATCCTTCATGGTGCTTATGATAAAGTAGAAGGGATCCCTTTTCGTTATACAAAAAAAGGGTTTGCAGCAGGAAATCGTAGATGGATCGACTGGCTCGATTGGATCAAACCAGATGCTTGGGCATTTGAACACAATATTATGCATCATTACCATCTAGGCGAAGATGATGATCCAGACAATGTAGAAAAAAATCTCAAATGGCTTCATGACATGAATATTCCAATGTTTGCAAAACATGCTATTGTCTATACTTTTGCTGCTTTTTGGAAGATACTTTACTATGCTCCCAACACACTTAGAATACTTGAAAATAAAGAGACAAATGGAGACGACATTCGTGCCACAAGTTTAGAATACTCCCCTTTCACTAAACTTGGACGTAAATTATGGATGGAGTACTATTTACCATATGGTCTTTTCCAATTTGTTTTTTTACCACTTCTGTTTTTACCGTTTGGATGGACTGCTGTAGGAAGTGCTTTTATTTTATTGGTTTTAGGGGAATTCTTTGCAAACTTACATTCATTTTTAGTGATTGTTCCCAATCACTCAGCAGAAGATATCTACCAGTTCTCTACAGCACATAAAACACAAGGGGAGTACTATCTTCGTCAAATTATGGGAAGTGTAAACTACAATACAGGAACGGACCTCATCGATTTTGGACATGGTTTTTTAAACTACCAAATAGAACACCATCTTTTCCCAAATATGCCACATAGTTTTTACCAACAGATGCAACCTATCGTCAAAGATATTTGTAAAAAACATAACTTAGAATACCGTCAAGAGTCTGTATTTAAAAGGATTTTAATGACTGTAGATTTAATGGTAGGAAAAACTAAAGTACTTCGTGTAGATGGGATTTAATCTCATCTAACTTTATCTTACAATACCTCTTTCTATTTCCCATACTCTATGTGGGAATCCTACTCCCATCGGGGACCGATGGAAACTTCTCTTTTAATACTTCTTTAGTACATCATTGATTTGCACATAAGCCTCTATGGGTGATGTTTCAAAGTATTTTAAACCATGCTTTTGAGCAAACTCTTTCGTCATCTTTTGCACTTTGAGAAGATTAAAACGCGGTGCTTTTGGAAAGAGATGGTGTTCTATCTGAGTATTGAGTCCACCATAGAACCAATGTACAAATGAGCCACCAGAGAGTGAACGCGATGTTCGCATCTGTAACTCCATCCATGAAAGCTTCTCACCTGTTTCTTTATCAAATACTTCACACCCTAAATGATTCGTAATGAAACCAAATGCAAGCCAAGGAGAAAGTGTAAAATTAAGTGTTAAAAAAACAACAATCGCATCACTAAAAGGTAAAAAGTAAAAAATTACTCCCCATACTATTGGCCAATGCATCAGCATTAAAAACAACTCACCCCATTTACCGCGTTTAATTGCAAAATTGTAAGACTGCACTATGAATGCTGGATACATAAAGAACATTGCACCCCAAAACACAAGATACTTTGTAGCTTTTAACCAACCTTTGTTACCCTTGTGCCCTGGTGCAAAAGCTCCATCCATAGCCAAGATATCTTCATCTTTTTCAGGAACATTACACCAAGTATGATGGTTTACATTATGTTTAAAATCCCACCAAGAAGAGCTGTTAGAGAGTATAAATGCAGCAAAGGGGTAAGAAAGTTTAAAAGAGAGTGACTTGTTTTTAAAGTACTGAGTATGAAGAATGTCATGAGAAATAAATACTGCACGTGTAAAAATAATTGTCATGAAAAAGCCTAGTCCAGCAGCAGCCCACATCGATTCACCTACAAAAGTGCTCCAATTGACTGCTATATAAAAAACCAATGCCATACTTAATAGTGTAGCAATCATCTCAATCGTGCCGCGAACAGGAACACGATCAAGTAAACCAGCAGCTCTCACTTGCGCTTTAAGCTCATTAAAATTATCTGGATAGGGTTGACTCATTGTAATTACCTTAGAAAAATTTATAATTATTATAACTAAAGAATTCTGAAATTATTTAATAGAAAGGAGAAATGTGAGGTTTGTTTTATAAGCAAAGCCACTATTGGCTTTACTTGTAAACAAAAAGGGGAGAATTGAAAAGTATTTTTTTAGAATCTAACTTCTGCTGTCATCATGTAAGCAACACCGTTATTTGATTCTTTTGCACTTCCTGCTTCATTATCAGTTACTATAACATTCCCTACCCATTGAACATTTCTGTTTTGTTCCCATGCAGCACCAAGAATGTAGCCTTTATCTTCTTTTGTAGATGTTTCTCCTGCTGGA
This sequence comes from uncultured Sulfurimonas sp., assembly GCA_964518545.1. Taxonomy (GTDB): domain Bacteria; phylum Campylobacterota; class Campylobacteria; order Campylobacterales; family Sulfurimonadaceae; genus Sulfurimonas. Next base: position 21,079 of record CAZFGS010000002.1, read on the forward strand.
ATCACATCTGAAGTCCAAGAATCATAGCGAGCAAGTAGTCTGTACTGTTTTTCTGCACCTAAACGGTACTCAGCATTAGCACTATAACCTGAACCAGCTTGTTTTGAAACATTATTTACAATATCAGATGTATCTTGTGATTTTACATATTGTGCTGCAACTAAGAATGATGGCATATTAAATACAGTGTGTAGTCCACCAAAGATTAAATCTTGATTTTCAGTTACTCCATCAACTAGAACTGATTTATGTCCTTTATTATACTGACCATAAAAAGATGCATCCCAGTAAGTTTTTGTTGTTTGTTTATCTTTACCACTTACACCAAGTAAGTGAGCAGTAGTTCTCCACTCAAAACTCATTCCATTACCATTACTTGTAGAATGGTATCCTTCACCATTAAAAATTCCATAATCTGCATCAAAGTATTGTGTACGTGTTTTAAACATAACACCAAAGTCAGCTGAATTAGATAAATCTGGTCCACTTACTTTATCTTCTATAAGAACTTTTGAAATATTACGGTAGTACCAAGAGTTGTGCTCTTCATAATCATGCCATGGTCTATGTGTAAGACCTAATTCAACACCTGTAGAAGGTAAGACTTCATTTAAAAATAAATAAGCATATTTCGCACGAACTTTTTCATCACCTGTTACATCTTTACTAACATCAAATGTAATACGGTAGTATGATTTAGGATCATCTAAAAGGTATGCTTTTAATTGAAAATATGCACGACGGATTTCAAAATCAGAAGTATCTTTATTTGGATTTATAGTACCACCTGCTAATTTAGAATCAAAATCTTTATATGTATAACCTAAATATGTCAAACCACTAAATTTTAGCTTATCAGCTTTTGCAAATAATGGAACACTTTTAGAATCTTTTTCTATTTTAGCAATAGTTTCACTTTGCTTCTCTGTTTTTTCAGCTATCTTAGCAATAGAACTATTTTGTTTTGCTACTGTTTCTTCCTCTACAAAGTTACCTATTTTTACACGTCCTTCACCTGGAGCTGTAAATACTTGACCCGTTGCTGGGTCCGTGTAGAGTGTAAGTGCTGATAGTGATGTACCTAACACAAGTGTTGCTATTGTAGATAATGCAATTTTTTTCATAATTAATATCCTTTTTGTTTTTGTTGGTGAAAGTATAAAAAATCTTGATTACTTCTTGGTTACAGTTTGTCTCTTTCTTTGTAACCGTTTTGTAACTCTTTTTACCTATTCTTTTATTATCTATTAAAAGATGAAATAAGGCAATTGAAATAGTATGAAAAGAGAAAAACAACTAAGTATCATTGTTATCATTGTATTGTTCCTTTCTATCTTTTCAATAACACCTATTAGTGTCAATTTTGACAACACCCAAAATGTCAGTGAACAAGTTTTAGAAGAAAACAATACAGAATCGGAAAAAGACGATAAGTTCTTTGAAGGTTATCTCTGCAAATTATTTTTTAAAACACTAACAACTAAAATAGTACCACTACAAACTATCTCCTACTCTCATCTAGAAAGCATCACTCCTTTTAGACCTCCCATTTTTTCCTAGTCTCTACATCTCAATTCTCACTCATTTTAAAAACAAAATAATATTAGGAAAAAACTATGAAAAAAAATACTATTACTATACTTGGACTACTATCACTCAGTAGTGTACAACTATGTGCACTTACAATCTATACAGATGCTTCAGGGCAACTCTATGCAAACCCAGCTGAAGGTCGTGTACTTTTAGGTGAATTTGAACCTAAGAAAAAGAAAAACACTTTGAGTGCTCAAAATATGCAAGAAGAAAAAAAGACAAAAGAGGTAAAGACTCAAACTAGTAGTGCTAAGATCACTATCATCAATCAAGACTCACCCGATTTTCTTTTAGGAAAAGAGACACATATCAATATGAAGTTTGTTCCAGAGGATGCTCCAGATATGTGGCTTAAAGCTGGTGTACGTATACAAGGGACACTGGAGAATAAGAGTACTGAGTATAACGATGTAACAAGAGTAAATACAGATATCAATGATGCATATCTAAGACGTGTGCGTTTTGAGATTGCAGCTGGATTTGGTAAGCATGCCTCATTTGTGATGGATATCAGAAATGACAAATCGAACTACGGTATAGAAAATACAGAGGGTAGTTTTAGTGTTGGTGATGCTTATGTAAAGATCAAAAAGCCATTTGACACATCACTGCTTAACTTTAAACTTTATCGTGCAAAAATCGATGTTTCTCGTACTGAGACTGTAAAGTCTGCTCGTGTTATTGCTTACGATAGACCTTATGTTGCTGATGCAGCAGCACAATATATCTCATTTAACCGTCGTGGAGCTAACCTGCAAGCTTATGGAGACTGGAATAAAAAGATCCACTACCAAATAGCTACAGGGGCTTCAGCAAATCCAGATAAAGTAAAAGATGCACAAGGGACAAGTGGTGCTACTATTGATCTGAGTGAGCAAAGCTTTTTCTATGGTGGAAAAATCAAACTCTCCCCTTTTGATGGCTGGGAAGAGAAAAAAGTAACTGAGACCTATATGGGTCAAGGCAAACACTTTACAGTTGGTGGTGCATACTGGGTTGTTCCAAAGATGCAAGGGACAACTGCAAACGGTGCGAAGCTTGATGTAAAACGCTCACTTATCAATGCTGAAATTTCTGGACACTATAAAGGCTTTATGGTTCAAGCTGAGTATTTCAAATTTAAAGATGCTGTTGAGGACATCACAGCCACTACACTAAACACTGGTACATCTACTGGTTGGTATGCGACAAGTGAGTATGTTTTTAGTGACTTCTATTATATAGCCCCATTTTTCAGATATGAATCTTGGGATAAATTTGATAACAAAGACGGATACAACACAACTTCAACACTTGCAGGTATTAACTGGTACCTAAGAGGAAATACAACCAAAATAGGTGCCTATTATCAAAAAGATACCTATGGCATTAATGCTGGTGACAAAGATGTCAATATATTTCGTGTAACTTCTCAGTGGTTTTTCTAAGAAAATCTTGTAACCGAAGTGTAATTGAACTATTTTATACTTTCGTCATCTAAAATAAAACAAGGAAAAATACAATGAAAAAAGTATTAAAAGTTGCTCTTGCTTCTACACTCTTAGTAGCAAGTCTCAGTGCAAATGATGTTATCAAAGGAAGTGGAGCTTCTTTTCCATATAGTGTTTATCAAAAATGGATCAAAGCTTATAACAAAGATACTGGTATCAAAGTGGACTATATTAAAAAAGGTTCATCAAAAGGTATCAAAGATGCAAAAGCTCGTTCTGTAGACTTTGCTGGAACAGATAAACCTTTAAGCCCAAAAGTTCTTAAAGAGAACAAACTTTACCAATTTCCAGGTGTTGTTGGTGCTATCACAATGGGTTATAACCTTCCAGGTATAGAGAATCTTAAACTTAGCCGTAAAGCTATCGTTTTAATCGCTGCTGGTAAGATCAAGTACTGGGATAATAAACTCATTGTAAAAGATAATGCTGATGTAAAACTTCCACATGAAGCACTAACATTTGTTCACCGTGCAGATGGTTCAGGAACAACTTATAACTTCACTTACTACCTAAGTAAGGTGAGTAAATCTTGGAAGAAAAAATATGGTGCAAAAAAATCACTTAACTGGCCAGGTGATCATCATATCGGTGGAAAAACAAACTCAGGGGTTGCTGCACTTTTAAAACAAACTGCTTACTCTGTAGGGTATATCGATTATGCAGATGCTAAAAACAATGATATCGCTATGGCAACAGTTCAAAACCGTGAAGGGAACTTCATCAAGCCAACTCTAAAATCTTTCCAGATAGCAGCTGCAAAAGCTTCTCTGGATCCTAAGAAAGATTTTTATGCTGTGATTGCTGATCCAAAAGGTGCCAAGTCTTACCCTATGGTAGCAGCTACCTTCATCCTCGTTCCTACTGAAAAACAAGAGATAGATAAAAAAGTAACAGCATTTTATGACTGGGCCTATACAAATGGTCAAGATATCGCAAAATCTTTAGGTTTTGTTCCATTACCTGAATCATTAACAACTAAGATTAGAGCTTACTGGGATGCTAAAGGTATCAAGTAAGATTCTCAAATTTGTAAATTTCAATTTTCTCTATGTGCCACACCCTCCTCTGTGGCACCTCTCAAACCTCACCTCGTTTGTTTTATATGGGACACAGTCGCCACCTTAAAATATATTGAATTTAAATATTTTTTAAATCGATAGCGATTTTAGTAAAAGACTCCGTATTGGATAAAGTCCTGTATCTTTTAGAAAACCTAAAAGAAGATGTGCAGATAATTCAAAAAAACTTATGATTTTGATGCAATCAGTGATGAAAAACTGCATAAGCTTCAAAACTACTCTAATAATTATAAACAAGGCAAAAGAGAGAGAAAATATTGATAATAAGCTTCGATTATTAAAAGAAAATCCTCTCACTACAAATAAACAACTTGATATATTAATGTTAGATGGAGATAATTGAGGCGATATCTATTAAAACCTCGTTCCCATGTTGCACATGGGAGTGTATACATCTCTTTTGTAACCCAACTGTAATCAAAAATCATTATAATTTCATCAATATTTTAACTAGGTACTTTAATGGAAAAAATCTTTCAAAAATTATCACTAGCAAGTGCTTCACTTGTCTTTGTTCTCCTTATGGGTATTTTTCTTACACTTCTGAACTCCTCTAAACTCGCTATCGATGAGTTTGGCTTTGATTTTATAACAAATCCAGACTGGAACAAAGAAGTTGTGATGAATGCTGATCCAGCAAAGAGTAACACTGACTTTGAGATGGATGATGAGATGGCATCAGATGATATGATGCTAGGTGATGAAGACGATGATATGATCATGGATGAAGATGATGCAGAGATTGTTGATGAAGATATGATTTTTGATGAAGATGAAGCTGGAGCTACGAAGACTGTATATGGTGGACTTGTTCCCATAGTAGGAACACTTCTTACAACACTTATAGCACTAGTTTTTGCTCTTCCTATTGCGATGGGAATTGCGGTCTTTCTTGCTGAGATTGCACCTAAAAACATCTCTAACATCGTTGGGATTGCCATAGAACTTCTCGCAGCTATTCCATCAATCATCTTTGGTATGTGGGGACTTTACTATTTTGCACCTATCGTTGCTGATTTAGTAGGTGGATATCAGGTTTCACTTCTTACTGCTGGACTTGTTCTTGGTGTTATGATCTTACCTTTTATGGCAGCAATTACCCGTGATAGCATGAACACAACTCCTGGTGTTTTAAAAGAGTCTGCTTATGCTCTTGGTGCTACAAAGTTTGAAGTGATTAAAGATATCATCTTTCCATACTCTAAGGTTGGTATCATAGGTTCTATCATCTTAGCACTTGGTCGTGCTTTGGGTGAGACAATGGCAGTTGCATTTCTCATCGGATCTATTTTTGTACTTCCTGAGGCTATTAACGATCCAACTATCTCGATCCCTGTTGCAATGGCAAACAACTTTGGTGAGGCAAGCGGTCTTGGTGAGAGTGCACTCTTTTATCTTGCACTCATCTTATTTGTCATTAGCTTTGGGGTTATCTCCCTTGCTAAATTTTATTTTTTGAAAAAGGCTAAATAATGAGACTTCTTGTAAACAAAATATTTTTAGCACTTTCAGTTCTCTCAGCTCTTATCGGGCTTGCTTTTTTAGGATGGATTTTAAGTACACTTTTTATAAAAGGGTTAAGCTCTTTTCATTTTGGACTTTTTTTAAATGACCTGATTGATGGAGGGCTTCGTAACCTCATCATAGGGCAGTTTGTATTAGCTGGGCTAGCAGCTCTTATAGGTATCCCTATTGGTATGACTGCCGGTATCTACCTCCAAGAGTATGGTCAGGGGAGATATGCAAGTATCATCCGTGATTTAAGTGATATCATGATGTCAGCTCCCTCTATTGTTATTGGTGCTTTTGTCTATGCAATTATAGTTGTACCTACTGGTGGGACGAGTGGATGGGCAGGTGCTATTGCACTTGCTATCATGATGATCCCTGTTGTTATCAACACTACTGACAATATGTTAAGTCTTGTACCTCGTGAACTTCGTGAAGCTGGTATTGCCCTTGGTGCATCGAAGTACAAGGTTATACTCGATATTGTCATCAAGGCTGCCAAAGTTGGTATAATGACGGGGATTCTCCTCGCATTTGCTCGCATCATAGGAGAGACTGCACCTCTGCTTTTCACCTCTGAGACAAGTAATTACTTTTCACTAAACTTGAGCGAGTCGTTTCCATCGCTTACTGTAAGTATCTACGATCTTGCAAATGAGCCAGAGGAATCAAGCCGTGATCTTGCTTGGGCAGCATCATTTATACTTACAGTTTTAGTACTCATCATCAACTTAACTGGTAAATTTATTACTAGAAACAAAAAATAAGGAACTTAGCAATGTCTGTAATGAAAATAAAAAAATTCTCTTTTACATATCCAGGAGTGGAACATCCATCTCTAAGAAACATCACTCTTCCTATAGAGAAAAACAAAATAACAGCACTTATAGGACCTAGTGGATGTGGTAAGTCAACACTCCTACGTTCTATGAACCGTATCCATGATTTATACCCTGGAAATAAGTACGATGGAAAGATTGAACTTCTCAATGAAGAGAGTGGAAAGTACTCAAATATCTTAGATATTAAAAAAGAAAATGAGTTTATCAAACTTCGCCAACAGGTGGGGATGATTTTCCAAAAACCGACACCTTTTCCAATGAGCATCTTTGATAATGTTGCATATGGTCTTAAAATTGCAGGAATTAAAAACAAGTCTGAGCTTGAGGGTCGTGTAGAAGAAGCACTCAAAGGTTCAGCACTCTGGAAAGAGGTACATGACAGACTTGACAAATCTGCAATGGGACTCTCAGGTGGACAACAACAACGTCTCTGCATCGCTCGTGCAGTTGCCGTAAAGCCTGAAGTACTTCTCTTTGATGAACCAACATCTGCACTTGATCCTATCTCAACTGGAGCTATTGAAGAGCTACTTGTGGAGCTCAAAAAAGATGTAAGTATCGCCATTGTTACACACAACATGCAACAAGCATCTCGCATCAGTGACTACACGGCGTTTATGTATCTTGGTGACCTCATAGAGTATGACAAGACTGAAAATATCTTCTTAAATCCAAAAGAGCAAAAAACAGAAGACTACATCACTGGCCGTTTCGGTTAAGCAAAAGGGAGAAAAAATGCTATCTAATTTTGACACAAGTTTACAAAGTATAAAAAAGAAAATCACTAACATAGGTGATGGTTTAGTAAAATCAAATGAGTTACTCTTAAGTGCTCTAGGTAATTGTGATACTAAAAAGTTTGAAGAAGCAAAATCTCATATTAAGAACATTAGCTCCAAGACTGATGAGATAGACAATGAGATCATTAAAGTACTGGCTCTCTATGCTCCAGAAGCAAGAGATCTTCGCCAAGTTGTTGCTTACCTAAAAATCACAAATGAGCTCTCACGTGCATGTTCAAACACTCGAAGTTTTATCAAAGGTTTTACTGATGTATGTGGTTCTATAGATGTTGAAACAATTAATGAGTACACAGTACCTATGCAATCTTCAACAGTAAAAGCAGTAAAAATTGCTGTTAGTATGATCAATGTAGATGATATAGATGAGATACAAGAACTTTATAATGAAGCACTCATCGAAGAGAGCAAAGCAGATGATCTTTATGAGATGGTTGAGCGTAAACTCTCTACTCAAGCTGCAGAATCAAATGACTTTGAAAAATTTTACAAAATGCTTCGAGCACTTAGAAAAAGTTCTAAAATTGCCTCACGTGCAATCGGAATGGCGAACTTGCTTGTTTATGTAAAAATTGGTGGAAATTTTCATAACTAGGTTATAATTAGCATATGAACTCAACTATCCTAATTGTAGAAGATGAAGAAGATATCTTAGACCTCCTTGAATATACACTTTCCAAAGAGGGGTATGATATTATCACCTGTCTTGATACCTCCAATGTTCGCGATATCATAGATGAAGAGGAGATATCCCTCATTCTTATGGATAGAAATCTCCCTGGAGTTGAGGGAAGTAAGTATATTGAATCTCTTCGTAGTGAAGGCTACAACCACCCTGTTATCTATGTGAGTGCCAAAAATTCTGATGATGACATCCTTGAAGGTTTTGAGAGAGGAGCAGATGACTACATCACCAAGCCTTTCAATATGAATGAGCTTAAAGCCCGTGTCAAAGCTCTTATAAAACGTACCAAGAAAAAACAAGATATTCTTAAATACAAAGATATCATCTACAATGCTTCAAATAAAACTTTTAGTATAGACGATAAAGAGATAAAACTTACCCATTTAGAGCATGATCTACTTTTAGAATTTATGAAAAATATCAATGTTTTACTCTCTCGCCATATTTTACTTGAAAGAGTATGGAGTGATAGCCTTGATAAAAAAGAAAAAACTGTCAATGTAGCGATAAAACGCCTTAAAGAGCATATAGATCCTAGCGGAGAAAAGAACTATATCCAAGCTGTCCGTGGAGAGGGGTATATCTTTTGTTAAAGTTTCACCAGCTCATCCTTCGTAAAGTATTGATGATTTTTAGCATACTTTTTCTCATAGTTGGTGGGATTGTTTACTACTGGATGAATCAGTTCTATCTTGATCAAACAAAAGACTCACTTCTTCAAGATATAGCACTAATATCTATTAAACTAGATAAAGTACAAAATTTCGATGAACTTGCCAATGAGATCAAACAAAAACTCGATCTTAGACTTACTATTATCAATGCTGAAGGTGATGTTATAGCTGAAACACATAAAGACAAAACGAAAATGGATAATCATTTGTATCGTGATGAGATTATGCAGGCGAAAACACAAGAGTATGGTTATAAAATCCGTTACTCTAAAACTATTGGTCAAGATCTTTTATATGTAGCCAAGATGTATAAGTATAAAGAGAAAACTTACTATATAAGACTCGCTCGTGCTCTAAAAAGCATCAATGAGCATCTTTATATACTGGGTGCTAAAATTTTTGCTGTTCTTATCCTCTTTTTTGTTTCTGTTTTTATGGTGACCTATAAAATTCATACTGAAGTGCAGCAAGAGATGAAAAAGATTTTACTCTTCTTAAAATCACTCGCAAAAAAACAAAAATCTACCTATATTTCTTCAGATTACTCTTATGAGTTTTCTCAAATCACTTCACTTCTTACAAAAGTGAGCCAAATCTTGACAAAAAAAGAGAAGAAAAAAAGCAAATACACAGCAGAACTTAAAGAAGCCAACAGACAAAAAGATGACATCATATCAGCAATCTCTCATGAATTTAAAAACCCTATTGCTGTCATTAACGGATACTCCCAAACTCTTCTTGAAGATGAAGATTTGAATAAAAACATTCAGAAGAAGTTTCTTACTAAGATTTATAAAAATGGTGTAAAGCTCAATGAGCTCATCGATACTCTACGATTATCTATTAAACTTGACAACGGACAACAGGTAACAAACTTTACAGAGGTTAATCTTTATGAGCTTGTCATAGATGCTGTAGATACCGTAAGGATTAATCATACAAATAGAGAAATTCTTGTAAGTGGCATCAAAGATCTGCAACTCAAAGTCGATAAAGCACTCTTTGGTGTTCTCATTAGCAACCTCCTAGAAAATGCTCTCAAATATTCTGAAGACAGTGTGAAAGTTTCAATTACACAAGAGGGTATCTCTGTTACAGATACAGGGATTGGTATATCACAAAAAGACCTTCAAAACATTACAAATAAATTTTACAGAGTCCATAAAAACTCATGGAATAACTCCCTTGGACTTGGTCTCTTTTTAGTCAACAACATAGCTACATTACATAAACTTAAACTCGACATTCAAAGTATAGAAAATGAAGGTTCAACTTTTACTATCAAGTTCTAAAACTAAGTAAAAGCTACTAATTTTCAATCGATTTAGATTCACTATACGAAACAATCACCACAGATGCTCATTTTTTAATCAAAATTAAGCCATTCATTATACTTTATTGGGCTATACTTATAGCAGAATAAAAACCAGGAGATAATTTAATGGGAAAATTTGTTAATAATACAGAAGAGTTCTTTACTTTTTGTGAAGAGAATGATGTTCAATTTGTAGACTTTAGATTTACAGATATCAAAGGTGCTTGGCACCATATCAGTTACAGAATGAGTGCTGTAACTGCAGGTCAACTTGAAAATGGTCTTCCATTTGATGGTTCTTCAATTGAAAACTGGCAACCAATTAATGAGTCAGATATGCTTTTAACTCCAGATGTTGAGAGTGCATTCTTAGATCCGTTTACTGCTGATCCAACTATTATTGTGTTTTGTGATGTTTATGATATCTACAAAAACCAAGCATACGAAAGATGTCCACGTTCTATTGCTAAAGCTGCACTAAAACATGCTGAATCTATAGGTATTGCTGATGCTGCATACTTCGGTCCTGAAAATGAATTTTTCATGTTCGATTCTGTAACTTTTGTTGACAACATCAATGAGGCTGGTTTCAAAGTTGATACTGAAGAGGGTGAGTGGAACTCAAACAATCCATATCCAGAGATGTATAACACAGGTCACAGACCAGGAACTAAGGGTGGTTACTTCCCAGTTGCTCCAACTGACTCTGCTGTAGATATCCGTGCTGAGATGATGCAAGTTTTAGAGCAAGTTGGTCTTACAGTTGTTCTTGGTCACCACGAAGTTGCTCAAGGGCAACACGAAATTGGTATTGTTTACTCTGACATCATCGGTGCTGCTGATAATGTACAAAAATACAAATATGTAATTAAAATGATCGCTCACTTAAATGGTAAAACTGCTACATTTATGCCTAAGCCAATGTTTGGTGATAACGGTAATGGTATGCACGTTCACCAATCACTATGGAAAGATGGTAAAAACCTTTTCTACAAAGAAGGAAACTACGGTAACCTTTCAGAAATGGCTCTTAACTATGCTGGTGGTATCTTTAAACATGCTGCGGCAGTTAGTGCATTTACTAACCCATCTACTAACTCATACAAACGTCTTCTTCCAGGTTTTGAAGCACCAAGTATTCTTACTTTTTCTGCTAAAAACCGTTCTGCTGCTTGTCGTATTCCATACGGTGCAGGTGAAGGTGCAACTCGTTTAGAGATGAGATTCCCAGATAGCTCTTCATGTCCTTACCTTGCATTTGCAGTAATGATGATGGCTGGACTTGACGGTATCAAAAATGCTAATGTTCCAGTTGGTCCAATGGATGAAGATCTTTTCGAACTTTCTCTTGATGAGATTCGTGAAAAAGGTATCCCTCAAATGCCACATACACTTCGTGAAGCACTTGAAGGTCTTATCTCAGATAATGATTTCCTTAAACCTGTATTTACTGAAGAGTTCATCAATGCTTATCAATCTTACAGATTTGAGCGTGATGTATGGCCAGATGAAGGTCGTCCAACAGCTTACGAGTTTAAAACAACTTACCAATGCTAGGCAAATAGCCTTCACTTTTTCTCCCACTTATGTGGGAGATTTTCCTCAATTTCAATTCTTTTTCAATCCACACTTCATACTACTTCAAATCATTCTAAATCATGTTACAATAGATTATGAGAAAACATTCTATTGAGCAAGTCGGTATCTTTGTCAGTGTTACAAAATGGCTTATACTCTCTTCAGTGGTTGGTATTATCATTGGGACAAGTGTCACTTTCTTTTTAAAAGCACTCCAACTTTCAGAAAAAAGTCAATCTTTTTTACCATTCCCTCACTATTATCTTTTACCTTTTGGTCTGCTTTTTACTGTTTGGTTAGTTAAAAAGTTTGCTCCAGATGCCAAGGGGCATGGTACAGAAAAAGTGATAGAAGCTGTTCATAAAAAGAGTGGAAAGATTAAACTCGCAGTGATCCCTGTAAAACTTTTTGCAACCATCATCACTATCTTCTCAGGTGGAAGTGCTGGTAAAGAGGGCCCTGGTGCACAAATTGGTGCAGGTATGGCTTCTGCTACATCTGATCTCTTTCATTTTAATAAAGCCGATAGAAAAAAACTAGTCATTTGTGGAATAGGAGCTGGTTTTGCTACTGTATTTGGTACTCCTATTGCCGGAGCGATCTTTGGACTAGAAGTTTTAGTTGTAGGAATTATTCGTTATGATGTTCTTCTACCCTCTTTTATAGCAGGTTTTTCCGCTTTTACAACGGCTCAATTTTTAGGAATTGAGTACACCTACTTTAACATCAATTTCATCCAACCAATCGACTTAAATGTTATACTTATTTTTAAAGTTATCTTGGCTGGTATCTTTTTTGGTCTTATCTCCGATATCACTATAACCACACTCAAAAGAACTTCAAGAGTCTTGGAAAAAATTCCAGTTAATATGTATTTCAAATCTTTTGGAGCAGGTGTGTTTCTTGTGCTTCTTTCTTTTATAGTGGGAGATCAATACTTTGGTTTGGGACTCACAACTATAGATAATGTCTTACAAAGCAATACAGCACTAACAGAGCAGATCCCTTGGTACTCTTTCTTGCTTAAAACTATCTATACTTCTGTGACTCTTGGAAGTGGTGGGAGTGGTGGAATTGTCACTCCTATCTTCTATATTGGTGCTACAAGTGGACATTGGTTTGGTACCTTTATAGAGGGTAACCTCCCTTTCTTTGCTGCACTTGGATTTGTAAGTGTATTAGCAGGAACAACCAATGCACCAGTAGCAGCCACCATTATGGCAATGGAGCTTTTTGGTTTAGATGTAGCACATTATGCAGCTATCTCAATCGTTATCAGTTTTATTATCACTGGACACCGTAGTGTCTTTCCATCTCAAATTCTTGCCATGAAAAAATCAGACTTTTTAAAAATCGATCCAGGGGAAGATATCGCACATAGTAGTGTTGCTATTGAAGATGCTTCAATGGCACAATTTAATTCTATTCGTGAAAGAATTCAAAAAAAAAGAAGAGAACGCAACGAAATAAAAAAATAAAAACTTTTATATAACCCAAAATTTGATATAATTCGCAACTTATTAGTTAATGTAAGAGTGAGCTAATAAATAATTCAAGTTAAAGGATTCACTATGAATCATATTCCTCAAGGTAAGTATAAGGCTTACCCACAAATAGATTTGCCAGAGCGCTCTTGGCCAAACAATACTATAACAGATGCTCCTAAATGGTGTAGTGTAGATTTACGTGATGGAAATCAAGCACTTATCAACCCTATGAGCATGGAAAAAAAACTTGAACTATTTGCACTCTTACTCAAAATAGGATTTAAAGAGATTGAGGTTGGTTTTCCATCAGCTTCTAAAGTAGAATTTGACTTTTTACGCCGATTGGTGGATGATAATTTAATCCCTGATGATGTTACGATCCAAGTACTAGTCCAAGCTCGTGAGCATTTGATTGCTAAAACATTTGAAGCACTTTCAGGTGTAAAAAAAGCAACAGTACATCTTTACAATTCCACCTCTGTAGCTCAGAGAAAAATCGTTTTTGGCAAAAGCCAAGAGGAGATTATAGCTCTTGCTTTAGAGGGTGTTGAACTTGTTAAAAAGTATGAAAAAAATCATGATGGCGAGATCTTTTTAGAGTATTCTCCTGAGAGTTTTACAGGTACAGAGTTAGAGTTTGCAGCTCGCATCTCTAATGAGGTTACAGCTTGTTGGGGTATCTCAAAAGAGCGTCCTGTGATTATCAATCTTCCTGCTACTGTAGAGATGGCAACACCAAATGTGTATGCTGATCAGATAGAGTGGATGAGTAAGCATTTGGACAACCGTGAGCATGTGCTTATCTCTACACACACGCATAATGACAGAGGCACTTCTGTGGCTGCAACTGAGCTTGCTCTTTTAGCTGGTGCAGATAGAGTTGAGGGAACACTTTTAAGCAATGGTGAGAGAACAGGCAATGTAGATATCATCACACTTGCTTTAAATATGACAACACAAGGGATAGACTCAAAACTTAACTTTAACAATATAGATGAAGTTTTAGAGGTTGTTGAACACTGTACAGAGATCCAAACTCATGTACGCCACCCTTATGTAGGTGAGCTTGTATACACTGCATTCTCAGGTTCACACCAAGATGCTATTAACAAGGGAATGGCATATCAAAAAGCAAAAGAGGATCCATTTTGGGAAGTACCATACTTACCAATTGATCCTGCTGATGTTGGACGTACATACGAATCTATCATCCGCATCAACTCTCAATCTGGAAAAGGTGGTGTAGCTTATATCTTAGAGAAAAACTATGGATACCAACTTCCAAAAGCGATGCATCCTGAGATAGGTCGTATTGTGCAAGCCTTGAGTGATGAAAAAGGTGTTGTTCTTGAAGCAGATGAAATTTTAGAGGTCTTTAAAAAGACATACTTTGAACTTGAAGAGCATATCAGTTTTATAGACTTTACACTCTCAAGTGATAATGGCACCTCAAATTGTACTCTAACATACAACTATAATGGAAAAGAGATCCAATCTGAGGGAAGTGGTAACGGCCCTATCGATGCTTGTAAAAATGCTCTTATGAAAGATTATAAAAATGACTTTAGCATTAAATCTTACTCTGAGCACTCCTGTGGTGATAAAAGTACCGCCAAGGCTGTTGCCTATATAGAAATTCAAACCAAAGAGACTCTTTCTTGCTTTGGTGTAGGTGCAGATAATGACATCACAATAGCTTCCATAAAGGCTATGTTTTGTGCACTTAACAGGGCATTTAACTAAGAGTTATTATGGAAGATAATGATCAAAAACTCCTTGATGATATTATCACCCTCTCCAAGCTCTCCAGCCATAGGTTGAGAGAGCAAACTCATCAACTTATAACACTTTACAAAGAACAAAAAAATAAAAATGAAAAACAGCTCCAAAACCATAAAGAGTTCCTCAAGCAGATAGACAAACGCACAGTTGCTATGAACGCGACAAGTTCTAAAAAAGACACACTGCTTGCCCAACAATCTAAAATGGCTGCTATGGGAGAGATGATGGATGCAGTCGCACATCAGTGGAAACAACCTCTCAACTCTCTGAGTATGATGAGCGATATGCTCAAAAATGATTTTGATAATGGTATAGTTAATAAAGCATATATCGATGATGTCACAAAGATGGCCAATATACAGATAGAGCATATGGTAAGTACTCTTGCAGAGTTTCGTAGTTTTTTTCGCCCTTCTAAAGAGTTTTCAGATTTTTTACTAAGTGAGTGTCTTGAGAGTGTACAAGTACTTATGAAAGATGAACTTCTCAAAAACACCCTCTCTCTTGAGATAGATCTTCAAGAAGATATCACTCTTCATGGCCAGATTAATGAGTTTAAACACCTCTTTTTAAATCTTTTAAGTAACTCTATCGATGCATTTAATGAAAAAGAGATCTCAAATAGAAAAGTATCTATAAGTAGTTATATCTGTGATAGTTATGGTGTTATAGAGTTTGAAGATAATGCTCAAGGGATACCTGAATATGTACTACCAAATATTTTCAAGCCAAATGTAACGACTAAAACAGATGGAAAAGGAACAGGGATAGGTTTATATATGAGTGCACAGATTGTACAAAAACATAGTGGAACCATCTCTGTAAAAAACTCTAAAGATGGTGCTATCTTTAGAGTTTGTATAAAATTATAAAAGACTAACGTCTTCCTCTTGAACCTCTTTGTCCACCATTACGACTTCCACCACGAGGTTTATTTCTAGCCCCACGATTTCCACCCATATTAATAGGTTCCGCTTTAATACTTGGATCTGGTTTAAAACCTTTGAGCCATACTTTTGGTATATCTTTTTTGATAAGTTTTTCAATATTTGCTAAAAACTCATCTTCATCCACACACACAAGACTAATCGCCTCACCAGCATTACCAGCACGTCCAGTTCTACCGATACGATGCACATAATCTTCACTTACATTGGGAAGTTCATAATTTACTACATGGGGAAGTTGGTCGATGTCGATTCCACGTGCTGCTATATCGGTTGCCACTAAAACGCGAACATCTCCTTTTTTGAAGTCTGCAAGTGCTTTTGTACGTGCATTTTGACTTTTATTTCCATGAATAGCTGCTGCTGGAATACCATCTTTATCAAGTTGCCCAGCAAGACGATTAGCCCCATGTTTTGTTCTTGTAAAAACTAAAACCTGTTTCCATTTACCATCTTTTATAAGCTGTGTCAGAAGCTCGCGTTTACGAGTTTTATCTACATGATAGATCGCTTGTTTTACAATCTCACTTGATGTATTTGCACGAGCCACCTCTATAAGTGTTGGTGCTTTTAAAAGTTTATTTGAAAGTTTTTTAATATCATTCGAATAGGTAGCTGAGAACAAAAGTGTCTGCTTTTGTGCTGGTAAAATCGCTAAAACTTTTTTAATATCGTTGATAAATCCCATATCGAGCATTCTATCTGCTTCATCCAGAATAAGAAACTCAATCCCACTTAGATCAATCGTTTTTTGTGAGATATGATCGAGTAAACGTCCAGGTGTTGCAACAACAATATCCATACCCTTTCTAAGAGCTACGATTTGAGGGTTTATCTTTACCCCTCCAAAAATCACTGTTGATTTAAATGGAAGATGTTTTCCATAAAGTTCTACACTCTCGTGTACTTGAGAAGCGAGCTCTCTTGTTGGTGTCAGTATAAGAGCTTTGATCTTATGTTTAGCCTTAGTTGGTTTTGCACGGCTAAGTAGTTCCAAAAGTGGGAGAGTAAATCCTGCTGTTTTTCCTGTTCCAGTTTGTGCCCCTGCTAAAATATCTTTTTTTTCAAGTATTACAGGGATCGCTTTCTCTTGGATAGGTGTTGGCGTTTCATAGCCTTGTTCTTTTATTGCTTTTAAAAGCGCCTTGGAGAGTCCTAGTTGTTCAAATGTCATTTATTTCCTTAGTAGACCTTTAGAAGTCTATATATTATTCATAATAGCATAATTTATGGCAACTGTGGGTATAATTTTAAAAAAATTAACAAGGCTAAAGAGATGTCAAGCAATACAATCTCCATCAAACCAAACAACCACCGCATCTACCAATGTCCAAATGAAAAAAAATTAGAACTTCTAAATAAACTCATTGAGGAGAGTTCTTCTAAGGATATCCTTGTTGTATGCTCTAAAAATGTGCAAATGCTCAAAGAGGGGATCACACACAAAGATGTAAAAATCCTTGAAGATAAAGAACTTGTTAAAGATAAAGAGCTCCGTTGTGAATTTCTTATCAGTTATGATTTACCAATTAAAGCTATTGTTTATATGGCAAGAGTTTCTCGTGCAAGTGAGAGTGCTTCTATGCTTCTTGATGAGAGCGAACAAAAAGATCTCTATCAAACAGAGATGCTTTTAGGTCGTGCAATCAAACAAGAGAAAGTAGAAGGTTTTCAATACCCTGTCATTGAGAAAAAAGAGCCCGCTTATAAAGGGAAAAAACCTCTTACAAAAGATGAGATCAAAGAGGAAGCTAAAAAACGCTACGAAGCAAAAACACAAGACCCTAAGCCTAAAAAAGAGTTTAAAAAAGATTTTGATAAATCTGATAGTTCTGAACAATGGCAAAAAAAGAAAAAAGCTCCAAATAAATTTCTTGGAAAAGATGACAATGGTAAAGCTATGTTTTCTGGAAAATCAGGTGAGAGAAACCATCGTTACGATGGAACGCCACGAGATAAGTATGATGCACCTAAAAAGGTGGGTCGTAAGATCTCTATCAAATCTCGTAAAGCAAAAGAGGAGTAAGCCCTCCTCTTTAGCCTACCAAAGAAGTTCCTCTTGAGATCCAGCTTCTCTGTCTTCACGTGGTGGTTTTGAGATATTACTAAAATACTCTTTTTTCCCACTCACGGTTACTTCTACTATCCCTTCTGGTTGTTCAAACTCTCTTTGAATCTGAGGATAATACTTGAGAACATCTTTAAAATAATGCGAAAAAGCAGGCCCACTGATACGTCCACCTGTTTCTTTTTTATGCATCGGTGTATTGTCATCGTTTCCAAACCATACCACAGTTTCAATCGTAGGGGAGAAACCTGCAAACCATCCATCAACATTGTTATTTGTAGTTCCTGTTTTTCCTGCTAGTTCTATCCCCTTCACTCGAGCACGTATCCCTGTACCACGATTGACAACATCACGTAAAATTGTTGTCATAATATAACTCTGTGTTGGTGTTGTTATAACTCGAGAGCTCTCTTTTTTCTCATATACAAGCTTGTTCTTTTGTTCTATAAAGTTGATGAGATTTGTCCCTTTTTGTACCCCTTTATTTGCAAATGACGTGTAATATTTTGCAAGTTCAAGAGGGCTCATTGACATAGTTCCAAGAGAGATAGAAAGATCATGTGGAATATTTTTAATCCCAAATTTTTTAAACTCTTTTAAAAGTACTCCAAGCCCTATATCATTTACAAGATTAATAGTTGCGAGATTTGATGAGTGGATTAATGCCTCACGTAAAGTGATAAGCCCATGATAATTTTTTGAATAGTTGTGAGGTTGCCACTTCATCTCCTCACCATCTTTTTCATACTTATATGTTTTAGCAATATCTACCAATGGTGTAGCTCCAGAAAAACCTAAATCTATAGCTACCTGATAGATAAAAGGCTTAAATGCAGATCCAGGCTGGCGTTTTCCTTGTGTCGCACGGTTATAAGAACTTTTCTTATAGTCTGTACTCCCTACAAGTGCCAAGATATCTCCAGTAGCACTATCTAATGATACTAAGGCACCATTTAAGAGTGTTGTATTGACATCATCATAATGCACTTTTGTCTTTGTTTTTTTAGCTCTTGCTAAAACTTTCTTTTTATAGCCCTCTATACGTTCTAAAGAGAGATCATAGGCATACTTTACAGCCTTACGAGCTGCTGCTTGTAAACGAAGATCAATAGTAGTATAAACTTCATATCCGCCTGTACGAAGATCTTTCATACCATTGGCTCTCATAACACGAGCCACTTCATCCACGATAAAAGGTGCTTTGTTTTGTGTTAGAGTTGTATTAAATACCTCTGGCCTTTCTAAAATAGCACTATCGTATGTTGTGTCATCTATCCAACCAAGAACATGCATACGTGTTAAAACACGATTAGCCCGACCCATAGAGATCTCATAATTTTTCGTTGGTGCATAAGTACTTGGGGCTTTTGGAAGTCCAACTAAAATAGCCATCTCTTTAAGAGTCAAGTCATCTAGTTTTTTATGAAAATATCCATCAGCGGCTGTCTTGATACCATAATATCCATGACCATAATAGATCTCATTAAGATAGCGTTCTATAATCTGCTCTTTTGTTAATGCATTTTCAAGTTTGATCGCATAGATTGCTTCTTTTATCTTACGAGAGAGTTTTTTCTCACGAGTTAAAAGAACATTTTTTACAAGTTGTTGTGTTATGGTACTAGCGCCCTCAACTGCTTTTCCAGCACGTATAACCTTAATAGCTGCACGAAAAATTGCATCTATGTTGATCCCTGGATGTTCAAAAAATGTTGTATCTTCAATAGCTACTAAAGCCTCAATAACACGAGGAGGTATCTCATCAAATGAAGCATAAAATCTATGTTTTTTATCAAAAACATTGGCTATTTTATCTCCATTTTTATCATAAATTCTTGAGCTTACTGATGGTTTATAATCAACTAGTGAAGATATATCGTATTTATAGGCACTAAGATAGTATCCAATAAGGATAAATGGGGATAATAAACCCAAGATAAAAATTATTAAAAATACTTTTTTTAAATGTTTCTTCATTCTCTAAAATTCCTATTTGCAAAATTTGCTTCTATGAGTGTTTTTGTATATTTTTGTTTTGGATTATTTAATATATCTGACATTATACCATCCTCCACAAGTTTTCCATTTTGTATCACACAGATATCTTTACAAAGATATGCTGCAGAGGAGATGTCATGTGTTACAAAGAGCATCAAAAAGTTCTCTTTTTTTTGTAACTCTTTGAGAAGATCTAAGATAACAACTCTTGTATCAGGATCAAGTGCTGTGGTAGGCTCATCAAGTAAAAGTAATTTTGGTTGAGACTCTAATGCCATGGCAATCACAACACGTTGGAGTTGCCCACCTGAGAGTTCAGGAGGAAATCTTTCTAAAAGATCATGAGATAAGCCAAGTTCATCAAACAATGTATCTATCCTCTTAGGATCACTAAAAAACTGTTTTTTTATCTTTGTTAGTGGGGAGAGTGCCGTAAAGGGATTTTGTGGAACAAGTGCAACACTACTCCCTACAGATAAAGAGAAAGAACTCTCTATTTTCATATCTAGTTCCATCTCTTGTGGAAGCATCCCAAGCAGTGCTTTTAAAGTCAAAGATTTTCCACTTCCACTTTGTCCAACAAGTGCAAGAGAATGAACAATTTCAAAAGATATATCAACAAGTGTTGTATCTTGAAGTGTTATGGTGAGTTTATCTATTTTCATTATTTTATTTTAGCTAAATCTTGACACAAAACCCTAAGAGATTCTTTACTCTCCCCTAGTCTTGCAATTAAACGCACTATTGCTTTTGGAACTGTTGGCTGACGGATCCCACCCACACTAAAACCATCTTTTAAAAGTTGCTCTTTTATCTCTAAGACCTTTTTATTATCATTGATCACTAAAGGGACAATGAGCCCATCTACTTTGATACCTAACTCCTCATAAACTATCTTCTGTCTCTCTTGTATCTCTTGCTTTAGTATCTGTCTATTTTTTAAGATATACAAAAGTGAATGATGTGCTAAAAGGGTATCATACAAAGAGAGTGAAGTTGCATATATAATAGGCTTTGCACGATTAAGAAGATACTCAACAATATGCTCACTTGCCAAGATAAATGCCCCAAAACTTCCATAAGCCTTACCAAGTGTTCCCATCTTAATATAATTTTGTTTGATCTCTATACTATAGTAGTCAAACACACCCATAAGATTGTCTCCAATCACGCCACTACTATGTGCTTCATCTACTATAAGCAAGGAGTTTGTCTCATCAGCAATCTCAAATACTGCTCGAGAGCATAAGTCCCCATCCATAGAGTAAATCCCTTCAACTGCAATAATTTTTCTTTTTGCACTAGAGTTTTTGAGTAATAAACGCAACTCTTGCATATCGTTATGTTTAAAAAATGTTACATTTACAAACTCTAGAGTAGAAGCAAGTACTCCTGAAGCATGGTAAAGCTCATCCATAAAAAGCTCATCACCCTTGCGAATAAGTGCTTCAATAAGAGCGATATTAGCATTAAATCCACTCCCTAAAACCACACCTGCT
Organism: uncultured Sulfurimonas sp.; assembly: GCA_964518545.1. GTDB lineage: Bacteria > Campylobacterota > Campylobacteria > Campylobacterales > Sulfurimonadaceae > Sulfurimonas. The sequence goes on from CAZFGS010000002.1 coordinate 42,425, forward strand.
TCAAAACTGTTTGCCTCACATAGGGCATCTTCAAAATCTTTATGTATCTGATGGTAACCATTGACAAGCATTGAAGCTTTTGAACTGTGTATATCTAGTTTGGAAAGTTTTTGGCAGGTTTGTTCGTGAAGTTCTTTATTGTGGGAAAGCCCCAAGTAGTCATTTGAAGCAAAGTCATGAAGTGAATCTACAACAAGCTCTCGCGTTCTATAGCGACCAGATTTTTTTAAAGCCTTAAGCTCATTCTCATAGTAAAGCATTACATAAATGCCTTTAGAACCTCGACACTCAGACCCATAGCGGTAGATTCATAGCCTCGTACCTCTTTGATGTAAGATTTACAAAAACCCTCTACCATACAAGCACCAGCCTTCCCTCTCCACTCACCTGAGTTCAGATAGTTTTCTAAATCATCTTGGTTAAAATCATCGAAGATATAATCTGTTTGGGAGATATCTATAAGTTTTTTCTCTTGAGAGTGATAGATAAGACAGGTGATAATACTCGTAATATTTCCACTTTGTGTCATTAAAATATTGCGAGCATCATCTACGCATTTTGCTTTACGTAAAATATGCCCTTGAGAAGTCACAACCGTATCTGCTACTAAAAGCGGATAATCTTTAAAACCAAAAGCTTTAAGATTCGCTTCATATTTACCTAGTGTCGCTTGATAGACAAAGTTTTTGGGACTTGATGCGATGATGGCATCTTCATCAAAATCTACACTCTCTTGGATAAACGCCACACCAGCATTTTCTAAGAGCATTGCACGAGTTTGAGAAGAAGAGGCTAAGCGCAACATAAGAGATTAGCCATTTCTAAGGATAACACCAAGGTAGATTGCTATAACACCTAGAGCAATATTTACCGGAACAAGGTACTTCCCTATAAGAGCAAGTTTTTTCTTTGCTGCAGTTGCATCCCCTTTGACTAAAAGCTTATCAGCCTTAGATCGAAGAAACATCATTACACCAAGATTCGCTGCCATTATCATCCAGATCACTTCTTTGATATGAACAATATTATAAAGCACCATTGCCGCTTCATTGATAACATTATGGTTATCATCTACAGCTGCTGCACGAAAACCAAGAGCTACAGCCATAATAACAGCCGTAATTATCAAAGTGATTACAAAAGGTGTCACTATATAAAAAAGGCGTTGAAGTGCATGGGATATTCTCTCAAGTCTATGTAGGGGTGATTCGATCTCCATAAAGGAGTTGTGTGCAGCAAAACGCATCGCTACCATACCCCCAACCCATATAACAGCACTCAGTATATGTAAAAAAACGATCTGAGTAGAATAGTTTCCAAAAAGAGTATAGATAAGATCTTTCATTATGCTAAAACCTCTTTGATAAATGCAAGTGCTTGCTCTTTTGCTTCAGGGAGTTTTGCAGGAAGTTTTCCACCAGCTTGTGCAAAGTCTGGACGACCACCGCCACCTCCACCAAGGATTGGAGCAACTTTTTTAATCCAATCACCAGCTTTAGCATCTGCACCTTTTACACCAGCAGCAATGAGTACTTTCTCCCCTTTTACCTGAAAGAGCATTGCACAAAGTTTCTCATTTTCATTTTTCAGAGCATCGATTTTCTCTTTAATATCACCTGATGGGTACTCTTCAACCACTACAGCTACACCGTTAATCTCATCTACATTAATCTCAACTTTAGCACTCTCTTGAGCCTCTTTAAGTTCAGCTTTCAACTCTACTACATTAGATTTTAGACGATTGATTCCAGCGATAATATCTAGGTTTTTCACCTCAGCTTGAGCCTCTTTAAGAAGAATTCGTTGTTCTGTAAAGTATTTGTATGCAGCATTACCACACACCGCTTCAATACGACGAACACCAGCAGAAACACCAGATTCTTTGGTGATGATAAATGAACCAATATTTGCAGTATTGTCTACATGACACCCACCACAGAACTCTATAGAAGCATCTGCAAAACTCACAACTCTTACCTCATCACCATACTTCTCACCAAATTGGCTTTTAGCACCACTCTTTTTAGCTTCTTCAATATTAAGCACTTCTGTTTTAGTAGGAATTGCACGGGCAATCTCATTGTTAACTCTATGCTCAATCTCTTCTAATTCTGCTTCACTGAGAGCCTTAGGGTGTGAGAAGTCAAAACGCAGTCTTGTTGCTTCATTCAAAGAACCAGCTTGAGAGATATGATCTCCTAAAATATCTGAAAGTACCGCATGAAGAAGGTGTGTTGCTGAGTGGTGTTTGATAATCTCATTACGAGAGATATCTACTTTTGCGTCTACATTTATACCAACTTTTATGCTTGATGTGACTTTGATTTGAGAGAGATTAAGTCCAAAAAATTTCTTTGTATCTAAAACTTCTGCTCGACAAGCAAGCTCACCTTTATCTCCAGTTTGTCCACCACTCTCAGCATAAAAAGGTGTCTTATCTAAAAGTACCCATCCCTCTTGTGCTATGTCCAGTGCGTCTACTTTCTTAAATGAACTATCTAACAGAGCCAAAACTTTCGACTTCGTCTCTAGTTGTTCATAGCCTACAAATTCGTTTTCACCAAACTCTTCTAAAAGTGCTTTAAAGTCACCATGAGTTGCCTCATCGCCACTCCCTTTCCAAGCTGCTTTTGCTGATGTCTTTTGTGCCAACATAAGCTCATCAAATTTCGCAGTATCTAAAGTAAGGTTATGGCTTTTGAGCATATCTTCTGTAAGATCAAGTGGGAAACCAAAAGTATCGTAAAGTTTAAATGCCACCTCTCCGCTAAATACTTTGTCTGTATTTTTCAGCTCAGCATCAAAAAGAGCAATACCACGCTCAATAGTTTTGAAAAAGCGTGCTTCTTCAAGTTCAATCTGCTCTTTAACTACGTTTGCTTTCGTCACTAAGTACTCATACTCTTTGCCCATAATCGATACAAGTGTATCAACAAGCTCAAACATAAATGGTTTACGAAAGCCTAAAAGATACCCATGACGAACAGCACGACGAAGGATACGACGAAGTACATAGCCACGCCCCTCATTTGAGAAGTTTGTCCCTTGAGAGAGTAAAAATACCGCTGTTCTGATATGGTCAGCGATTACACGATATGAAGCACCAGTAGCATAAACATACTCTTTGCCTATCATCTCTTGCACTTGGTTAATTAAAGGCATAAACAAAGAAGAACCGTAGTTTGAAGTTGCCCCCTCTTTGATAGCTACAACTCTCTCAAGCCCCATACCTGTATCTATAGAAGGTTTTGCAAGTGGGATTCTCTCTCCACCTTTTTCTTTGACCTCATACTGCATGAAAACAAGGTTCCAGATCTCTAAAAATCTATCGCCCTCTCCACCCATATAGTCTTCAGGACCACTAAACTCTTCTGCTCCTTGATCATAAAAAATCTCAGAACATGGACCACATGGACCAGTATCGCCCATAGACCAGAAGTTATCTGCATCGCCTAAACGCATGATTCTGTCTTTAGAGATATGTTTCATCCAAAGTTTTTCTGCTTCATCATCACTATCGTGAACTGTTACCCAAAGCTTATCAACATCAAGTTTAATAACCTCAGTGATAAACTCCCAAGCATAAGCAATAGCTTCTTCTTTAAAATAGTCCCCAAAAGAGAAATTTCCTAGCATTTCAAAGAATGTATGGTGGCGAGCTGTATGTCCTACATTTTCAAGATCATTATGTTTTCCACCTGCACGGATACATGTCTGGCATGATGTTGCACGAGGATTTGCAGGAGTTGGAACTTCCCCTGTAAAAATCGACTTAAATGGGACCATCCCCGCATTGTTAAAAAGTAATGTTGCATCATCTGGCACAAGGGGTGCTGAAGCAACACGGGTATGTTGTTTTGATTCAAAAAATTTTAGGTACTCTTCTCTAATATCCATAGCTATACATCTCTTAGTTAAAATTGCGCGATTATATCTAAAAAGTGCTAAAAATCTACTCAATACTACTAAAGTATCAATTGTTTAAACAAAACATTGACAGTAAAAATATAATTAATTATAATAGCTTAAAACAAAAGGAATACTATGAAAAAAATACTTTTAGGACTTTTAGTCTTACTATCATCTGCATTTGGAGCAGATATAAGCACATATGAGTATGGTGCATATCAAAATACTTCGAGTGTAAAAAATGCTCTTAGTACAAATGGTTTTACGGTTGTAGGGGAATATGATGCGATGCAAGACCCTAACTACCATGTTGTTGTTTACACTTGTCCAACACTTCAAAAAGGGGCATCATCTGAAGATAGAGGATTTGCAGGAGTACAAAAAGTACTTATAGATAACAAAAATAATACTCTTGTTTTAACAAACCCTGAGTATTTTTTATCTGCTTATCTTCAAGATGATTTCAATGCAGACAATGCAAAAAGAATCAACTCAAAACTTACTAAAACATTTGGAGCACTTCAAGGGAGTGAAGATACACTTGAAGATGATGACATCGCAGGATATCACTTTATGATGGGTATGCCTTATTATGAAGATATGATTGAAGTTGCTCAAGGAGATGATCTTCTTGCAAAATTGCAAAAAAATGCTGGAGATAATATAGTGTTTACACTTCAACTTCCAAAGGCTACCTTAGTGGGTGTAGCAATGCCAACTGAAAATGGAGAAAAATCGTATGTAACTGCAATTAAAGGGGAAAAACATACTGCATTTTTACCATATATGGTACTTATCCAAGGGGATGAAGCAAAGATTATGCACCCAAAATATGCACTAGCGATTGCTTATCCAAAACTTAGTATGGGTGAATTTATGGCGATCTCAGGAACTCCTGGAGATATTGAAGATTACTTCACTTCACTTTTTAAATAAACTCCAACTCATCCCTTATAGGGATGTTTGGATACCTTCTTTTTAAAATCGTCGCTGCAACCCCATCACCAAAACCAATCTGCTTTTTATCTTCATCTAAAATAGGTGTTGTACCATGTCCACAAGAGGGACTTTTAGATTTTAACACTATAGCATCAACACTAGGATGTTCATCACAAAAATCCTCTATCTCATCTGCTAATTTCTGAGTCACATCTTTTTTTGTTTCATCAGTGATAATACGATGCTCTTCACCCACTAAAACAACAGAAATTCTCTCTCGTGGCGTTCCAAAAAGAGGTGCTTCAGGACAAAAAGGGATAATCTCATATGCTTTAAAAGCCTCTACAACTTCATTTACCTCTTTTGTTTTACCATCATAGCGACAAAGTTCACCAAGTAAACAAGCAGAGATAATTACTTTTTTACGAGACACTCTAACAAATCACAACTGATTTTATCTCAGTCATCTCTTCAATAGCAAAACGGGGACCTTCACGCCCTACTCCACTTAGTTTGACACCACCATAAGGTTGGATATCAAAACGCAGGGTTGGCATATCATTGATCACAATTCCACCAGCATTAAGCTCATCTATGGCACGGTTAGTTATATTTAAATCATTTGTAAAGACAGAAAATTGTAGGCCATAAGGGGAATTGTTCATTCTAGGTAGGGCATCATCAAAATCTTTTACTTTTACTAAAGAGACTATAGGGGCAAAAACCTCTTCACAAACTATAGCCATATCGTCTGTTACATTTGCCATCACACAAGGATGAAACATACGACCTTCACGGTGTGGAGGAAGAAGTGGTTTAGCTCCCTCTTCTATGGCAGATTCTACCCAACCCATAGCACGGCTAGCAGCCTCGTCATCTATAAGTGGGCCCATAAAAGTATCATCCTCATAAGGGCTACCAACTTTGAGTTTTTTTGTTTCTTCTGCCATCAGAACTGCAAACTCCTCATACACTTCTTCTTGCACATAGATTCTTTGCAGTGAGATACATACTTGTCCTGAATTTACAAAAGCACCAAGAGCACATCTTGTAGCACTTAAGGCCAAATCTGCAGACTTTTCTACAAAGGTAGCTGCATTTCCTCCAAGCTCTAATCCTATTTTTTTGATACCTGAATTTTTTGTAATAATATTACCAACAGGTACAGAACCTGTAAATGAAACAACACGAGGGATATCAGAGGAGATAAGTGCTCCACCAACCTCAGCATCACCATAAACAACACTTAAAGCATCTTTGATGGCATACTCACTCTCTATGAAAAGTTTGGCAAATTTATAAGCTGTAAGTGGTGCTTCTGGAGTTGGCTTGAGCACAACTGTATTTCCCGCTACAAGTGCAGGTCCCAGTTTATGTGCTACAAGATTGAGTGGAAAGTTAAAAGGGGTGATAGCTACTACAACACCTACACTCTCACGACGAAAAAAGCTTATGCTCTTTTTCCCAGAGTTCATTGCATCTGTGTTTATTGTTTCGCCATGCATAGTTCGCATCGTTTCAGCAGATAAAGTGATAGTCTCTATACAACGTTCAACTTCCACACGAGCAAATGCAATAGGCTTACCAACCTCATCAGTAATTGTTTTTGCTATATCTTCTTTTTGCTCTTTAAGTTTTACTGCAACATCTAAGAGCCAGTTACATCTTTGTGCTAAAGTAGATACTCGTGCTGCTTTTGCTGCATTTTGTGCTATGCGAAGTGCTTTTTTAGCATCTGCCTCATCACATACAGGTGCAGTTGAAACCACTTCTCCATTGTAAGGAGATTGTCTCTCGCTTAGATTCTCTTTTGTTGCCTCTTGAGAACCAAAAAATATTTTTGCTTGCATAAAATTCTCCCTAAATTATTAATAAAATTATAGCATTACAAAGTAATATTTTCCACAATTTCAACATCATCCTCACTGACAAGAATAGCATCTACACAATACGATACATCTAAAGCATTCTTTTTAATGTAAACATGAAGTGTTTTAATAATACGAGAGAGTTTTCTAGGAGTAATATTTTGCAGAGCAGTTTCATAATCTACTCCACTTTTTACTTCAATAAAATGGAGTGTATCCTCTTTTGTAGCTATAATATCTATCTCACCAAAACGAGAGTAAAAGTTTTGCTCCACAACTACATATCCATTTTCTTGTAGATAGCTAACTGCTTTTGCCTCTGCAATATTTCCTTTTGCTCTACTCATTTTTATCTTTTCTATAATTGTATCCTTTGAGACTTAAATTAAGAAAAAATCTTTAAGAGTTGTTTTATAAATAATTGTTATACTTGATTCAATCATAAAGGAAATATTATGTACACTATTCCACTACTAACAATTCCAACCATACTTATGCTTAACACCCTTTTATCTGCTCAAGATGAAAATGGAGCACAACTTTTTAATGATGCCAAATGTATGCGATGTCATAGCAGTACCCACTTTAAACCTAAAGAGGAGAAGGTAAGCTCTTTTGTAAAACTGCAAAAAAGTGTCAATGCCTGCGCACTAAATACAAACACTGCATGGTTTGATGA
>CAZFGS010000003.1:0-35441 GCA_964518545.1 uncultured Sulfurimonas sp.
CTTAACTTTAAAACGCTTTACAGCGCCTTTTACCGATTTCATTTTTGGCATCGATGGTCCTTTACGTAAAATTCTCATTTTTGAGAATGGGATTATACCCAAATTTTTATAAATTTTTGCTATACTCTGCTTATGAATTCGATTAAACATATAGAAGCAGCCCTACAAGAGCTCGACGACGAGGTACAAAAGATACTTTTAGACTGGGGTATTCCCCTCAATGAAAAAGATAATCTTATGCTTCCTATTTTACAACAAAAAAAAGTGCTTACACAAACTTTAGAAGATTTAACCTACTTAAAAGAGCATCCACCCACACCAAATCAACCGTGTGGTATATCTAAATACAGAGACGATAACTAATATGAAAACAACACTTATAGCCCACTCCCCAGATGCTGATGATATCTTTATGTACTATGCCATTAAATTTGGCTGGGTAAACATGAAAGGTGTTACTTTTGATAACATCGCCAAAGATATTCAAACACTCAATGAAGATGCACTTCGTGGTGAGTATGACATTGTAGCAATTAGCTTTGCTCTTTACCCTCACATCAAAGAGGAGTACGCACCACTTCGAACTGCTGTAAGTTTTGGAGAAGGGTATGGTCCTAAACTTATCAAAAGAAAAGGTGCAACACTCAAGCGAAACTTTAAAGTTGCACTTAGCGGAAAACACACTACAAATGCAATGCTCTTTCGCATAGCTTATCCGGATGCTCGTGTCACCTATATGAACTTTCTTGAGATAGAAGATGCTGTAAAGAATGGGGATGTTGATGCTGGCGTTTTAATCCATGAGTCTATCTTAACTTATGCAGAAGAATTAGAAGTTGAACGTGAGATGTGGGATATCTGGCAAGAGTTAGCGGGTAAAGATTTACCTCTTCCTCTTGGTGGTATGGCGATTCGTCGCTCACTCCCTTTAAACAAGGCCATAGAGTACGAAGCAACACTTACCAAAGCTGTGCAAGTTGCACGCGATCATAAAGAGAGACTCTCAAAGATGCTTCTTGAACGTAACCTAGTTCGTATAGATGCACCAACACTCGATAAATACCTTGAACTTTATGCCAATGATGAGTCTATAACACTCAGTGATATCCAGTACAAAGCGATCAATAAACTCTTTGAAATTGGACATAAGCATGGTTTTTACGATACACTTGTAGATATAAAAGACTATCTTATACCAACAGAGTATAAAGAACTTAGGAACTCATAAATGGAAGCAAAGCTTGTAGCACTTGGTGTTGAAACTTTTAAGATTGCTCTTATGCTTGCACTGCCTGGACTTTTAACAGGTATGCTTTTAGGGCTCGCTGTTTCTATCTTCCAAGCCACAACACAGATTAATGAGATGACACTCTCTTTTATCCCTAAAATTATTGGGGTTGTGATTGTGATAGTGCTTACAATGCCTTGGATGCTTAACTCCATGACCGACTTTGCAGTCAATACTTTTAACCTTATCCCTACATTTGTTGAGTGATGCAAACAAAAATCATAAACTTCGAAAAATATTCCTCCTTTAAAATTGGTCCCTCTTTAGATGTGGCCATTTTTGAGGATGATTTCTCTACAATATCTGAGTACTACCTCATAGGCTCATGCAACAACACTCTTGTGGGAAACAACCCTCCTCCTCTTGCTATACTGAGCAAAAAGTATGATTTTATCAAGATAGAAGATAATCTCTTAAAAATCGGTGGAGCAACACCAAGCGGAAAAATAGCCTCTTTTTGTAAAAAAAACAATATAGCAAATTTTGAATTTGTTTCCCATCTTCCTGGAAAGCTTGGTGGCTTAGTCTATATGAATGCAGGACTAAAAGAATATGAAATTTTCAATCACCTTTTGAGTGTGACTTTTCCTTCTTCTGTGAAAAAACGCGATGAGATTCACTATGGATACAGAAAAACAGATATATCTGAACCTATCTTGGAGGCAAGTTTTCAATTGCAATATGGTTTTGATGAGACAAAGGTGTCTATATTTAAAGAGATGCGTTCAAATCAACCTAGTACTCCAAGCGCTGGAAGCTGTTTTAAAAATCCTGAAGGGGATTATGCCGGAAGACTGATAGAAGCTGTTGGACTCAAAGGGGTGATGCAAGGAGCTATGTGTTTTAGCCTTGAACATGCAAACTTTTTAGTCAACAATGGTGGTGGCACATTTGAAGATGCTTTATGGCTTATAAAAGAAGCTCAAAAAAGAGTAAAAGAGAGGTTTCACATCGATTTGGAATGTGAAATTGTTATCTTGGATACAAAGTATAAAGATGCCTAAAAGACTTTAGGCATCTCAAAAGAATTAAAAACGAAGCATTAAACCTGCATAAAAGCCTTTAAACTCCATATTCATCTTTGTTTTATCATCGTCACTCGTTAAGTCAAATTTTTGCATTCTGTATCCAACTTCCAAACCTGGATGTAAAACAGGGATCATATCGAGAGTATAATCTACTTTTGCACGAACATCATAGATAGTAGAACCACCATAAGTTACATACTTTACATCAGATTCCAAGCCTATGTTTGTCGAAGGGATCTCAACACGAACCCTCGCATACACTAAAGGGATAGCAATAGTTTCAGAGTCTTCATAGTTGCCTAAACCTATACCAAAAATATTAACAGCCTGTGCCTTATATGATGCATCTACCACTTTTATATCGAGACCTAAGTCAAGTGTTGTCCAAGCTGTATTGTCTAAGATATTGTAGTAAGGGATAATATCATACTGTTTCATACTAATAGAAGTATTTTTGTATAATCCACCTGTATCAAAATCTTTAAAAGAACCTTTTGCATTACCCTGATCATCTACCTCTGCATACTCTAGTCTAAGGTTTGGAACTATAGGGATAGGATGTTTAATAAGCACCCAAGCATAGAGATTTGAAGAGTCAACTTCTTTTGATGTGTATGTACCATTAAAACCTAAAGTTGCATCTGTATAAGAGATAGTTCCTGATGGTGTTTGACTCCAAGCACCTGCACCCATCTCAACCCTTGCTATATCTGCATTTAATGTGCCAAACAATGCCGCAGTCGATAATAAACCAGCGAATAATTTTTTCATAAAAAACCTTTTTATAATATGAAAATAATTATATCAAAGTTCAATCATATGAATTCTTAAAAAGTAAAAAAGGGAGAAATTGTTTAGGGGAAAACCCTAAACAAGATAGAGGAAAAGAGTAAGTAAAAACTTACCCTTTGAAACTTACTAAAAAAGGTCTAGCTTACTGCAGCGATTGCAGCATCGTAGTTAGGCTCTTCAGTGATTTCTGGAACGATCTCTTTGTAAGTAACGATTCCGTTTTCATCAATTGCGAAGATTGCTCTACAAGTAACACCTGCAAGAACAGATCCACCAAGAAGAACACCATAAGCATTAGCAAAATCTTTGTTACGGAAGTCAGATGTAACAGTTAAGTTATTGATCCCTTCAGTTGAACAAAAACGACCAGCAGCAAATGGAAGGTCAAGAGAAACGATAGTTGGTTTAACACCATCTAAAGAAGATGCTTTTGCATTGAAGTTACGAGTTTCAGTAGCACATACACCTGTGTCTAAAGAAGGAACAACGATGATAAGTTGTTTATGCCCTTGAGCTCCACCAACTACAACATCACCTAAACCATCAGAGTTAACAACTGTTACCTCTGGAGCTTTATCTCCAACATTTACTTCATTACCTAATAACTCTACGTCTGTACCTTTGAATTTAGTTGTTGCCATATTCAAATCCTTTTATTTAATTTTTAACGCTTCTGCGTTTGTTGAGAGAAGTATATTTTAAATCGGATAATTTTACTCTTATTTAGAAAAGAAGTGTTTTGGCATAAGGTATAATTAAGAAAACTACTACAATCCACTTCTCGGTGCTATATCTAACTCCTCTACAGAACTAAACATCTCTTCCTTGTACATATCTACTCCTACACGACCTATCATTGCTGCATTATCTGAGCAGTATTTTAGTTCACTTAGAAGCAAGTCTGCATTATGAGGTTTAAGAAGTTCTTCTATCTGTGAACGTAAGTAAAGATTTGCTGAAGCTCCACCCACGATGGCAAAAGTTTTCGGTCTAACTGTCTTAAAATACTTCTTAAGTTTCATAGTCAAGTGTTTCGTTGCGATATGCTCAAAAGAAGCTGCTATATCTTGATACTTCTCCTTATCATCACCAGCATCCTGTACTGCCAAACGCACTGCATTCTTCAATCCTGAGTAGGAAAATGCAATAAGGGGGGATTGGTGCAGTGGCACTGTGAAATTATAAGCAAACCTGTCTCCATCTTTTGCAAGTTCTTGAATAAGTGGACCACCCGGGTAGCCAAGATGCATCATCTTTGCCACCTTATCAAAACTCTCTCCAAAACTATCGTCCATACTTTTAGCTACTGTCTCGATTTGTGCCAAACTTTTTACTTCCATCACTTGGGTATGCCCACCGGAGACAAGTAAACAAGTAAGAGGAAACTGTGTTTCTTTTTCTATAAAGAGGGAGTAGATATGCCCTATAAGATGATTTACCCCTATAATAGGAATATCTAAGGCAACAGCTATCGCCTTTGCCATTGTAACACCCTCTACAAGTGTTACAGCAAGACCAGGTGTTGATGTCACAGCAACAGCTTTAAGATGAGGAAAATAGTTCTTCACATGTTCAAGTATCTTAGGAAGTGCCTCTGCATGAAGTCGAGCTGCGAGTTCTGGAACCACTCCACCATAAACACTATGCTCTAACTCTTGAGAGATCTTTTTATGAAATAAAAGCTTATTTGTTGCTATCTCTGTGATAGCAATCGCAGAATCATCACAAGAGCTTTCAATACTAAGTATCATGATTTTTTTCCTTCATATAACAGTTTTTAGAATAGGGTATAGCTATAAAAAAACATGTTTTTTCTAAATTACTCGAGGGGTAAAGAGTACTTCGAGATAAAGAGCGTGAGCTTATATTGATCTCTCCATCAAAGATTTTATAAATAATCTCTTTTGACATATAAAGTCCTATGCCTGTCCCTTGTCTTTTCTCTTTGGTTGTAAAGTATGGTGTAAAAATTTTATCTTTTATACTCTCATCCACTCCAGAACCGGTATCGCAACACTCTATCTCTAGTCCATATTCATTCACTAGAAATTGTACTCGAATCTTTTTAATTTCTGTATTTTCCAAAGCATCTTTAGCATTATTGATAAGGTTCAATACCACTTGAGATATTGATGATGCTATATACACATCTCCATACCCATTATCTATAACTATCTCTAAGTCGATCTTTTTATTGGCTATATGTGCATCTATAATGTTATGGATCTCTTTCACAACAGAATGTAATGTTTTCAGCTCCGAATGGCTTCTCTTATCAAAAAAAGAGATAAAATCATCTATAGTAGAAGCAAGATATTTTACATTATCTTCGATAATATCGTAGTTTTTATTTTCAATATTGAGATTTGAAAGTTTCATATTTAAGAGGGCAAGGTTAATAGTATTGAGTGGTTGTTTCCACTGATGAGAGATATTTGCCATCATCTCACCCATAAGAACGAATCTTGCTTGTTCAAAAAGAATAATATCTTTTTCTTTACTTTTTTCCATCTCTTCATCTAAATACTTTTTGACATGAGCCAAATGACTCGTTAAGCGAATAAGAAGAAACACCGTCATAGGGGTAAGGATTAAAGGTAAAACTATAGAAATATATAATAAAAATTTGCTATATGGCTCACTGAAAATATAACTAAATCCGTATACCATAGGTACAGAACCTACAAGGACAAAGATTGTACTTAAAAATATAATCTTTTTTGGAGATGAGGATGCAACATATTGAATAATTTTATCTATAAGGATCTTTGTCCCCTTTTTATATTTATGAGCACAAATACATCTTAAACAAATCATCTAAGCTCACTTGGTTTTTGTGCATATATTCTTTACTCTTCTCATATACTACTGTAAGTATATCCTTTTTATCATCACTTAAGTGTATCTCTCTATGGCAGCTTGGACATAAAGAGATAATATTATCAACATCATCAAGACAAAAAGTGTAATTTTTTTGCTGAAACATAGGGATGATATGATGCCCTTCAACATAATTTTTCCCCTTTGCAAAGAAGGTCTTATGCTCCTCTGAGATGACACAGGAAAATCCATCACGTTCTTTTGCCTCAATTATGAGTTTAGCATCACGCTTATAGCGTTGCTGTGCTACTTTAGTATCAAGCTGACACAGTAATGTTTCATCTTGAAAAAAGAGTGCATCGAAACTGATATGTTCATACAGCACCTCCACCTCTTCAAGAAGATCTTCTGCTATAAAGTAATAATTTCCTTTTTTTGAAAGTATCTCTATGTTTACCAAAGAATTAATCATCCAAGTATAAAATTTATCGTACTCTTTATCTTTTTTAATTTTCTCTATATTTTTTGTTTTCATATACAGAGCCAAATCATCCCTCTCTCGGATGTAAACAAGTTGCTCTTTTATAAACTCTTTAGAGAGCCCTCTCTCTTTTTCTAGAAGAAGAAGCTTAAAAAAGATACGAAAAGGGAATATTTGAAGCTTTATATCTTTAGTGGCTATATTTGGGTAAGTGGAGTTATCGAGCTGGTTTAAGATATACTTTTTACACTTCTGATACTCCCCTAGCTCATAAAAATGTAAAAACTTCTCCCCCTCAAAAGTGAGTTCTATCACTTTACTTGAACTCATTTTTAAAAAACCTAAAAAGAGAAGTGGTCTAAAAAAATGTGCCGGAGTTGAGTCATTTAGTTCATACTCTGTATGTAGTGCAAGATACTCTTTTATCTCTCTCTCAAACTGACTTTGTGAGACTTTTTTTTGCTCCAACACATACTTTAATACACTTATGCTTCGTGTATTCATATAGCTTGATTCCCCTAAGGGCTTGTCAAAAATTTTTCCATTACCTGGAGCTTGCCATCTATAATGATTCATACAAATTTATCTTGGCATTGTACTTAAGAGAGAATCTATAAGCCGAGGGGGGACCCCCTCACCTATCACCTGACGGATGAGATTTTCACTCGCCCACTCAGGTGGTGCCCAATCATCTGGTAAACCTGTTAAGATAAAGATCTCTTTGAGTGTTAAAACGCGAGCATCGGAGTATGTTCCATCTTTTTTTAATCTTCCAGGATGTACATTGTTTTGACTAGAGACTGAACCATTTGCCATGGTGATAGTTGGTGCTGGCTTATCCCACTCTATACGTTTGTAAGTAGTGTCATACCCTTTTATGCGAGTACCATCTGCTTTTTTAGGGTAATGTACCTTGTTATGCAGTGCAGTTTTACCTGTTGGTGTATGTTTTAAAAAAGAGATATGACGGTCGTTATGTACTTTTGCACGATGAAATGCTATGTCTGAACTCTCTCCACTCTCTAAAGGGGGAAGGTGTTCTATCACCTCACGAACTGTTATCTTAGGCTCTTTTGGTGGAAGTGACCACTCTTTGAGTTTAGAGATTAAAAAGATGGCACGTTTACGACTCTGTGGTGTTTTGTAATCAGCTGCATCTACAACAACAGGATTCACAATGTAGCCTAAGGGCTCCAGCTCTTGTTTGATAAAATCAGTGATTTTGATCTTCTCTTTGTTATGCACAAGGTAGGTGTTGAGTACCTTTGGAACATTTTCTATGAGGATGTTACTTGGCTCTAACTCTTTGGCAAGCTTAATCACATACTTGATAAGGGAGTTTCTAGGGTCATCCTCTTGCATCTTTCCAGCAAGGCTCATCCCCTGACATGGTGGTGTTGCAATGAGAAAGTCACATTTTGCTTTTTTAGCTTCGCTTAAAACCTCACAAAACACCTCTTCATTTGTGATATCACCCTGAACCATCTTGCATGCTTTATGCATCTGTGCATGAAACTCCGCTCTGTTTTTTAGAAGTTCATTGGCAACAGCAATCTTAATCCCATGGTTTTGGATATAAGTCTCAGCAATCCCCACATTGGCAAAGAGTGAAACGCCATGAATCATACACAACTCCTTACATAAGCTCTCACCTCTGTGTCTAGTGCAAAAATATCTTCCACATTTTGTGGTATCTGTGTAAACTTCTCAAATGCTTGAATGATATACTTACTTATATCCATAAAGCCTATCTTTTTTGCTATAAAAAGCTCTATGGCTGCTTCATTGGCTGCGTTTACCACTACTCCACGAGCAGGGTTTGCTAAAAGCTCCTCTTTGATTGCCCATATAGGGTAGCGAGCAGTCTCAATTTTACGAAACTCCAAAGAGCCCACTTCCAGTAAATCAACATGCCCTAAGATATTTTCCTCCATCTTTGCATCAAGTGCATAAGCGATAGGAAGTTGCATAGAAGCATGAGCAAAGTGTGCTGTAGTTGAACCATCTTTAAAATCTATAAGTGCATGGATGAGAGATTTTGTCTCTATGATTGCATCATAATCCCCTTCACCAAAAAGCCATCTTGCTTCTAAAAGTTCAAACATTTTGTTGACCATCGTTGCGGAATCTATAGTTATCTTTTGCCCCATCGACCAGTTTGGATGTTTCTGTGTATCTGCGAGTGTTGCGTTTTGTAGACGTGAAAGATCCCAATCACGGAAAGCTCCCCCACTCGCAGTAATAATCATCTTACTCACAGGTCTCTCTTGAAGTAAGTACCACAGTCCAAAATGCTCTGAATCTATAGGTTGGATTTTTGAAGTATCTATAAATGCTCCACAGGCAACAAGGCTTTCTTTATTTGCCAGAGCAACATTTTTATCACATTCGAGTGCTTTGAGTGTTGGGCGAAGTCCTAAAAAACCTACAAGAGCATTGACAACAAGCTCACTCTCACTCTCTTCAATCACAGAGAGAATGGCCTCATTGCCTGCATAAACGCGAGGGTGGTTTACATCTTTTATGTCAGACTCATTGGCAATTACAACCACTTTTGGAGAGTGCTCTTGTATCTGCTCATTTAAAAGTGTAATGTTTGATCCACATACAAGTACCTCAACAGCGATGTTGAATTTTTTTGCAACGATGAGAGTATTAACCCCGATGGAGCCAGTAGAACCTAGAAGTATCAACTAGACAAGACCTCGAAGCAGAACAAGCATCACAATCCCACCAAAAAGGTACCCGTCGATACGGTCTAAAACGCCACCATGACCGGGAAGTAAGTCTCCACTATCTTTTACACCGGCAGCGCGTTTCAATGAAGACTCAAATAAATCTCCAAAGATAGAACTCACAGCTACTGCAAAACTAATCAAAAATGCTACACCAAGATCAACAATAGAAAGACCAAAAAACATCCCACCAAGTGTTGCTACAGCGATACCACCTACAACACCCTCCATCGTTTTGTTTGGAGATGTCTCACAAAAAGGAGTTTTACCTATGCTTTTGCCAACCGCATAAGCACCAACATCAGTAAGTGCAACAACTGCTAAAAGCCATAAAAGAGAAACTACTCCGTACTCTTGGTACAGGGTAAACATAAAAAGCATACCCGCAGTTGGATAGATAAAAGGGAGAAAATCTTTCCAAGGGATCTCTTTATTAAATGCCACAGCACTTGCATAAGCTACACCAGCTAAAACAAAAAGATCATCACCATAAGGGTAGATACCAGCAACAAGCCAAACACCTATGGCAAAAGGAAGAAGCCCATCTTTTTGCACCTGAAAAAGTTTTATAGCCTCTTGGAATGCTAAAAGATAGACAATTCCAAACACAAGCCACATAAGAAAAAAGTTGTCTAAGAATCCTATGATTAAAACTGCTGCTAAAAGCGCAAAACCAGTAATAATTCTCTCTTTATTGTTTTCAAACATAAGTGATAATTCCCCAAAGTGTATTTGAAAGAGATTATATCCTATTAGAGTTTAAAAGTAATTATACGAGGATATCAAGTTTATGGATTTTATCTTGAGAGAGAGGCTCATCATCTTCATCTTTGTGATGTTGTGGATTTCTTTGTGTCTCTTGATCCGCTTCATTTTTTTGATGCTCACGATCAGGGTCAACCTCTTGGTTCTCCTCAGTTGGACGAACTTCAAGAACTTTCTCCTCTTTGGCTTGTACTGCTGCTTGTGCAACCATGTTTTGAAAATCTACACGGTTATTATGGGCATTTTGGACAGCAGTAGCCGCTGGTGTCATCTGATTTGTAAAAATTGCATTACCAATGGGACCCACAGCCATAACTATCTCCTTGTATCCACCTCGAGGGTTTTATATTTATTGTAAAGTACATTTGCACCACTTTGAATGGTGACTTCACGTCGTGGAGTATAATCGACCAAAAATCTATCTTGTGAAGTAGTAGTGAACTCTACACACAACTTTGCAGCAGCCTTAACAATATGTTCTGGAAGATTTTGCTTGTCAGTTGAGATGATCACATGGGTAGAGGGTTGGTCTCTCATATGAAGCCAGATATCTTTTGCTCTGGCATTTTTAAGAAGTTCTATATTCCCTCTCTCATTTTTTCCAAGCTGTACCTTATACCCCTCTATCCAAAAAACTTCTATGGAATCATTTTGTTTTATCTTTTTGTTTTGTACCTGTTTTGGGAAAAGCAGTTCTATTTTTTGAGTATCTTGAGCCACCTCTACGGTATGGATAAAAAGCTTAATATGCTCTATCTTAGAGCGAAGTGATTCCTCTTCTATGTGAAGATTTTTTGCTTTTTGTTTTGCTTTTTTAGAACGGGTAAAGAACATATCACTAATCATAAATGCACTCGGATATGGTTTTTCTAGTGTAATATGCACCTTTTGACCATCATAATCATCTAGCTCAAGTTCTGTTGTATAAGAGCTGATATTATGGATGTTGGAAAGAACAAGATTACCATAATGCTCATTTTTTTGTGCTTCCTCTTGCAGACTTGTCTCATCATCAAGTTTTACATAAAGCTTCTCAAGTTTTTTCAGCTTCTTTTTTAAAAGTGCAATCTTTTGTTTTTTCAGATTCTCTAGTTTATTGCTTTGCTCTTTCTCATACACACCATATAAAAATGCCTCAACATCTTCTATGGGGTACTCTTTAGGGATAAAAGGAGCTGGAGGGACATCAAGCAGCTTTTGTCCTACTCGCACCTCACGAAAAGAGGAGAAAAGATCCACATGACGAAGTGCCTCAAGGACAACATTCTCCTCATCTAAAATAATCACATTAGTATATTTGCCGGTAAACTCAATCTGAAGATGTGTCAACTCCTCTTTATAAGCAGAGGCCACAGAGCTTGTGAGACGAATAATCTTGTCACTATGAAGAAGCTCTATGTTTTGTATGTTTGAGCGGTTGAAACGCTTTGCTAAGATCACATCAAAAGGGGCATTATAAACTTTAGAACGCGGGTATTCTTTACATTTAAACATACTTGAGTTGGAGCGTTGCATATTAAAATAGATAACATCATTTTTATCAAAAACAACTTTAAGAGTTGTATCACTCACTCTATGAATAGCAGATATTTTTTTAAAATCTTGTAGATATTTTACAATCTGCTGGAGGTGAGAGAGTTTCATGAATTTACCAACTTTGAAATCGGTTTGCCAATATGATACCCTTGGGCAAAATCGATACCACACTCTTTGATAATCTCATAAATAGTCTCATCCTCTACATATTCGGCAACCGTTTGAATCCCTAATGTTTTTGCTAGATTGACGATAGCTCTTGTAATAGTTCTGTTTTTTTCATTTTGTTTCAAATTTTTAATGAAAATACCATCGATTTTTATAAAATCAAGATTGATCTCTAAAAGTCGACTAAAATTAGAATTTTCAATCCCAAAATCATCCACAGCAATTTTAAAGCCCATCTCTCTTAAACGATTGAGTTTTTTTGTAATCTTTTTAGAATTTTTTGCTATTGTTATATTTTCTAAGATCTCAAAGGTCACTCTCGAGGCATCAATATCAAACTGTTTAAGCTTCTCTTTTAAAAACTTTATAAGATACCCCTCTAGCAGATCTCTTTCTGTCAAATTGATAGAAAAATCTTCTCTCTTATTTGAAAAAAAAGCAAAACTTTTGTTGATCATCATACGTGTGATTGCAGTAGCAAGTCCAAGTTTTTCTGCAGGTTTTATAAAATATGCGGGTGCAATCACCTCCCCCTTATAAACCCCTCGAGCCAAAGATTCATACTTATAGATCTCTCCAGTTTTCACATTGACTATGGGTTGAAAATAAGGTTCTATAGCTTCTTCAAAAACAAGTTCTCGTGTTAAACGCAGCCATTTCACAGCCTCTTTTTCATCCACAAATGCAGCACTGTTTTCACTGTAGATCTCATAATGTCTACTGCCTAACTCTTTTGATTTGTCTAAGGCATATTCACAATTGATTAATGTTTCAGAGATATCTGCACGGATTGCATCTACTCCTATATTGAAAGTAATGTTTATCTCTGAATCATCTACTTGAATATTTTTTGTATCAAAAAAAGAAACCAATTGGTCACAATACAAATAGATATCTTTTAAACTTGCATCTTGAACAAGTATGGCAAAGCGATCTGATTCTGTTTTATAAAGCTTGGCTTTTTTATGTATATGTTTTTCTAAAATTCTAGCTGTTCTTATAATCACATGGTTGGCGAACTCTTTACCATACTCTTTATTGAGAACTGAGAAATGGGAAATATCCAAAAGCAACATATAATGGTACTCTTGAGAGATAAGATCATCTTGCAGCATAATCGTATTTGGCAAGTCAGTATAGTACTCATGCAAACATCTGTACTCAATCTCTTTTGTTTTCTCTTGCACAAGTTGTTCCAAGGTCTGCTGGTATGCCTTTAACTCTTTTTCATTGTCTATCTTTTGAATTACCTTCACAAGCAGAGAGTAAAATTGTTTATGATCAAACGGTTTAAGAAGGTAGCCATCGACATTGTATTTGATACTTTGCATAAAATACTCTGCCTCATTAAAAGCTGAAAGGACCAAGATTGAGATCTCGGTATTAAACTTTTTAATCTCTTCTATCATCTCTAACCCATTCATTTTAGGCATTTTTATATCAGTGATAATCAAGTCAAAAGATTGTTCTTTTACTTTTTGTAGTCCATCAACTCCATCGATTCCCACACAGATATCATCAAAGAAAAAAGATAAAAATTCCAAAACAATCTCTCTCATCTCTGGAGAATCTTCAACATAAAGTAATTGAAGTTTTTTTGTTTTTTTTATAAGATGCTTAATCTCTTTTTCTTGTATCATATACTACCTTCTCAATAATCAGTAGAGTATTTTAACCAATTTTTACTTTTATCACTACTTTTTCACTCAATTAACATTTCTTTAACTATTACCTTATATAATTTTGTATGATTATAAACAGATCTTTAACTTATATTATTTTTACACTCTTTATCTCTCTTAGTATTTTTGCTGTATGGACAGATATGGATGATATCGCAACAAAAATATCTAAAACAACTGCAGTTGATAGCAAACTTCAAAAGATTATGATTCTTAGACAACTCATTCAAGAGTTACAAAAAGAGAGAGGACTCTCAAACATATATCTTTCTGGTGCAAATGAAAAGACAGTGCATCTTCTTCAAGAACAAAGAGATACAATGCAGATGGCTATAAAAAAATTTGCTTCACATATACGAGCTAAAGAACTTTTAAACAACATCTATACCATACGCCGACATGTTCAAGATAAAGAGTACTCTAAAGAAAAAGTTTTTCAAGCCTACACACACCTTATCTTCAATATGGTTCTAGAAACAAAAAAACTTCTCCTTTTTACAAATGATCAAAAGATTAGAAATCATTTTCTTATTTATCAAAACACTAACTTTGTTCAAGAATACCTTGGGCAACTTCGTGCCATTATTGGAAGTATTTTAGAACAACAAAAGATGACTTACAAACAGTATGTTTCGGTTGTTGAACTACACACTTTAGTAGAAAATTATATCTCTCAAACAAAAGAAGATGCCCTGCTAATAAATGCACACATTAAATCTCCCCTAGAAAAAAAATGTTTTATCAAAATGAACACCATTATCAACAATGTGATTCAAAAAGAACTTATCTCCATAGAATCTTCCCCTATAGAATGGTTCAACACCTCCACTTGTGCTATCGATGCTATTGGCGATACTATGACAGGATATCTAGCACGTATTCAAAAAAAGATAGATGATAAAAGAGCGAAAGAGGTATCAACACTCTATGCACATCTCACTTTTTGGGCACTTGCATTTTTTATGTCAATTATTCTTAGTGTCATCCTTTTTAATACCAATAAAAAAATGTTAAGCAAACAAAAGCTTCTTCAAGATTATAAAAAGGCTATTGATAACAGTACAATTGTTTCTAAAACAGATAAAAATGGGATCATAACCTATGTCAACAAAGCCTTCTGCGATATATCTGGTTATACAGAAGAGGAACTTTTAGGTAAACCACACAATATTGTGCGCCATCCAAGTGTTGATAAAAAAGTTTTTAAGGAACTATGGGATACTTTAAAAAGTGCTCAAACATGGCATGGACAGATTGTTAATCTCACAAAAGACAAACACTCTTACTGGGTCAATGCCTCCATCTCCCCTATATATGACAATGATAACAATCTGGTTGAATACATCGCTATACGCCATGATATCACACAGGTAGTTGAGCTTAACAAAGAGATTAAAAATACACAATATGAACTTATCTACAGAATGGGTGAATCTGTTGAGTCGCGTTCTAAAGAGAGTGGGCATCATATACAAAGAGTAGCCCATTACTCAAAACTTTTAGCCCACTATTATGGTCTTGGCAATCAAGAAGCAGAAACTCTTTTCATCGCTTCTACTATGCACGATATGGGGAAAATTGCCATCCCTGATTCTATCCTCTTAAAAGCTGATAAAC
This sequence comes from uncultured Sulfurimonas sp., assembly GCA_964518545.1. GTDB lineage: Bacteria > Campylobacterota > Campylobacteria > Campylobacterales > Sulfurimonadaceae > Sulfurimonas. Next base: position 14,913 of record CAZFGS010000003.1, read on the forward strand.
TCACAAATGATGAGTGGGAGATTATGAAAACACACTCCGCCATAGGGTATAAAATCCTTTCAGGCTCTAAACTCCCTATCCTTAAGATGGCAGCAAATATCGCATATGAACATCATGAATACTACAATGGAAACGGATACCCAAGAGGGATAGCAAAAGAGGGGATCTCAATCCATGCTCGCATCGTTGCTATTGCTGATGTTTTTGATGCTCTTATCTCAGACAGGGTCTATAAAAAAGCCTGGCCTCTTGAGAAAGTTGTTCTCTTATTTGAGAGTGAAATGGGTGAACAATTTGATCCTAAACTTGTAACATTATTTTTAGATAATATTCATGAGTTTATGAAAATCAAAAATCAATTTGAAGATTAAAACAGTATAATTTCGCAAAAAGAAAAAAATGAACCAAAAACTTTATATGGTTTCTCTAGGTCCTGGAGATGCCCAACTTTTAACCCTTAAAGCCCTCAATGCTTTTAAAGAGTGTAGTGCCATTTGTGTCCCGACCAAAAGCGATGACAACTCTTTTAAAAAATCTATTAGCCATACGATTGTACAAGATGCCCTAAGTATTTTAGGAGAGGAAAAAGAGATTGTTCCTGTTTACTCCCCTATGCACTTTCTTTATGAAGATTGGTTACATGAGGCAGATACCATCTTAGAGACTTTAGAAAAACATGAGAGTGTTTGTTTTGTCACCCTTGGTGATGCTGCCATCTACTCAAGCATCTACTATCTTTTAGATATCATCAAAGAGAAAAACTCTGCTGTGTATGAGAGTTGTGAAGTGATAGCGGGAGTCACCTCTTTTAGTGCAGCTTCAGCTGTAAGCAAAAAGGCTTTATGTCTTGGAGATGAACAGCTTACTATTAAGCCTATAAACCCCAGAGGCGAGGTTCTCACTACAGAGATTTTAATGCGCCCTCGTATTGGAATGGATACAGAAGTTTTAGGAGAAGGAGATTTTTATACTTATGAAAACATGTACCTCAAAGATGAAAAAATCACTCCATCAAAGATAGAAAAGGTCAAACGATATATGACTCTTTTTATAAACTATGCACGAAGGTCTTAGTTCACTTTCGTCCATTCACCCTTCTCTGCTCCACTCAAATCATACTTGTTTAAGTAGCCTCTTGGTGTTAAGACACGACCATCACGTGTTAGTTTTGTTGTAGAGTTTCCTATGAGAAGTGTTGTTGACATATTTACATCTGTATTTTGAACTCCCGCTTCTACAAGTTCAGAAGATTTTACAATTTTAATCATTTGATTTTCACGACCTAAATCTCTTGCAATTACAACTATGCGTTCTTCACCTAAGGCTTGAAGTTGATCTAACATCCCTTGGTATGGATCTAAACGACTTTTACTTTTTGGATTATAGATAGAGATTACAAAATCTGCTTCAAGTGCAAACCTTATACGTTTTTGTATAAGCTGTGCATCTGTGAGTCTATCTGAGAGTGAGATAAGACAAAAATCTTGAGAGAGTGGTGCACCCACTTCAGAGGCAAGTGCTAAAACAGAACTAATCCCTGGAAGGGCAGAGTACTCAATACTATCCCACAAATCAAGTGTATCTAAAAGCTCTACAACAAGGCTCCCCATCGCATAAACATTTGCATCACCGTTTGAGAGAAGTGCAACTTTGCGACCTTTTTTCGCCTCATCTATGGCATGCTGTACTCTCTCTATCTCTTTTGTCATAGGTGTAGTAAAAACCTCTTTACCCTCTACAAGTTCTGGCAAATCTTTTGCATACTTTGTATATGCGACTATTAAATCTGCTTCTGTGATGGTATTTATAGCCTCGTTTGTAAGATAACGGCTACCCCCTGCTCCTGTTGATACTAATGTTAATCTTCCCATATTTTCTCCTAAAATGCAGCTGCTATTGTCACAGCTCCATAGATTCTTTTACTTAAAAAAAGTGTTTTGTTTTGACTTGCTAAAAGAGCCGCTGGTTCTGCCACACCTTTTATGTTGAAAAACTTTGTCGCTTGAGAAGGGCTAAAGTCTTGCGTAAGTGCATTGATAGCCTCTTCATCATAAAACTCTAAAACTTTTTCTTGCTCTTTGGCAAACTCTAAGAGTCCCACCTCATCACTCTTGGCACTAAAACTTGCAAGTTTTTCTACCTGAGCTAACACTAAACCATGCTCATAACAAAAACGTTTGACCGCGTTTGTTATCTCCTCTTTGGATGTTCCTCTGTTCATCCCAAGCCCGAGTGTAATCTCTTGTGGATGGATTTGTAAGGCAGTGTTTGGAAGTTTTTGAGGGGTGATATACACTGATGGTAGATCCTCTCTAAATAGCTCCAAATCATCAGGGCTAACAAAGATAAAATTCTCCTCTTTGTAACCCTCAAACTCTTTGACAAGATCAACCATACAAGGGTAAGTGAGCACCTGCACCTGTTTTTTGTTGATGATGGCGTTTGAGACCTCTGCAAGAGATTTTAAGTTGCTTATTGCATAGTTATGTTTTTTTGCAAACATATCAAACGCGAGCACTTTAATCTGATCTGAGGCTGTTGTAACGAAGTTTACACACCCCTCAATCTTCTCTACAATCTCATTTGCCAATTCATTTGCACCACCAAGATGACCAGAGAGAAGGGGAATAATGCGCTTTAAATCAAGGGTCATGATAAGTACAGCAGGGTCAGTTGCTTTATCTTTTAGATGGGGAGCTATTTTTCTTATAACAGCACCTGTCGCCATAATGAAGATGATAGCATCAAATGCAGCCCATGCAGTTGGCATAATATCATCTACTTTTTTAAAAATGTGAAACTCTGCTCCAAGTTCTGGTGTTTGCTGAGATTTGTTAAACACATGACATTCATGAGAACTTAGGTGTGGTAGAAGTTTTTTTGCAGCTTCTAGGGAAGGGTTATTAATGGTTGCTATGGCTATTTTCATAAAGCGATTATAGCCCTAAATAAGTAAGAGTAGCCTAAAGAGAGAGGTGTTAGCTCTCTTCTATTAGTTTGAGTAAAGTTTAGAGTGCTTTACTCTTTTTCTCACCCTCTTTTTTATACTTTTTAGCATAAAGATGTGACTCTACAGTGGCTTGCTGAGATAAGAAATCTCCAAACATTATGAGGGCTACACCTTTGATGTGTTCCACTTTTTCCTCTATATCATCAATACTACCCTTGTAAACTTTTTCATCACTCCAAGTTGCACGCTCAACAACCCAACATGGGGTATCTTTGGTGTAACCAAGCTCATAAGCAGTTGTTTTTAACTTCTCTATCAGACGGATTGAAAGATAAAAAGCAAAAGAGGAGTTCTTGTTGGAGAGAAGTTGTTTTAAACTCTCAGGGTTGGGTGTTCGCCCCTCTACTCGTGAGATGATAAGTGTTTGTGAAACACCGGGGATGGTATACTCCACTCCAACAGATGCAGCAGCACCAAAGGCTGCAGTCACACCGGGGATCACCTCAAAATCAATCTCATTTTCTCGTAAAAACTCTACCTGTTTTGCAGTGGTAGAGAAAAGTGAACTATCACCTGTATGCAAACGCACAAAATTTTTAGTATGATGCTCTTGTATAAAATAAAAGATATCTTCGTAGCTCATATCTGCCGAATTTTCTATGAGAGTCCCCTCTTTACACCAAGTAAGTAACTCTTTTGGGACTAATGAGCCGGTATAAAGCACTACATCAGCTTCCTCTAAAGCCTTCATCCCTTTGACTGTTATAAGCTCTGGATCACCCGGACCTGCTCCTACAAATTTTACCATTTTTACTCTCCTGCTTTTTCTTTTGCTTGTTGTTCTCGAAGCTTATCTTTTTTACTCTTTTTCTTTCCCTTTAAAGGGGCTGGCCCTTTCACTTTTTTAGGTGCTTCTCCTTGGAGTTCGAATCCCTTTATCGATTCTCTTGGAAGTTTTATACCTGCTCGTTTTTCAATAACTTTGAAATGATCTTGTGTTGTATAATCTACAAATGAGATAGCAACACCTGACTTACCGGCTCTTGCTGTTCGCCCTATTCTATGGATGTAGTCATTTGGTGAACGGGGAAGATCATAGTTGATGATACAATCAATCTCCTCTATATCTATCCCTCGAGCAGCAATATCTGTTGCAAAAAGGATATTGAACTTTCTTTGTTTAAAGGCTTCAAGTGTTATGTTTCTCATCTCTTGATCTAGGTCCCCATTAAAAGAGGCCGCCTCAAACCCATACTTTCTAAACTTTTTAGCGATGTTGTCTGTAGCTCTTTTATTTGCCATAAAAACTAGGATAAGTTCCCATTTGTTCTCTTTTAGGAGCTCTCGAAGCAGTGGAGCTCTTTTGATATCTTCTACAAGAACCACTCTTTGTTCAATCTTCTCTACAATGCTTGTCTCTTGGAGTTTAATCTCCTCAGGGTCCTTCGTCACTTTAGAGACTAATTCTAGCATCTTTTGGGGATAAGTCGCAGAGAAGAGAAAGTTGTACCGATCTTTTGGCAGAGAGTCTAAAACTAAGTCCAACTCCTCCATAAAATCTAGATTGAGCATCTTATCTGCCTCATCTAAAACAAGGTATTTGATATGACTTAAATTCATCTGTTCTTTCTTTAAGACATCTAAAAAGCGCCCTGTTGTAGCTACCAAGATATCACACCCTTTTTGGATATCAAAAAGCTGCTGTCCTATCCCTTCACCTCCTATAAGTGAAACCACTTGAGGTTTTTTAGTGAAGTGTGCTCCAAACTCCTCAAAGAGTTCTGAGAGTTGCAATGCAAGCTCTCGTGTTGGAGTCAAAACCAAGATTTTGATTTTCCCTTTTTTTGCATTATCGCGTTCTTTGTGCCACAACTCTAAAAGTGGCAAGATAAAACTTGCACTTTTTCCACTTCCGGTTTGTGCTTGAACCACTATATCTTTTTTCTGGAGTATAAGAGGGATCACTTTTTCTTGTATCTTAGTTGCATAAGTGTAAGATTTTTCTTTCACTGCTTTTTGTATATCTCGCGAAAGTTTAAACTCGTCAAACTGCATTGATGACACCTCTTTATTTTGGGCTATAATGGCGAGATTATATATATAAAAAGATACATTGTCAACATCCAAATACACCTACATGTGTTATAATAATGTATGAAACAAATATTACTCCTAGAAGATGATGAAGTCCTGGCAGAATCACTCATAGAACTTCTTGAAACAGAAGATTTTAACATCACTCATGTCAAAAATGGTAAAGAAGCCCTTAATACTACTTTTGAAAACAAATACAATCTTTTTTTGTTTGATGTCAATGTTCCCAGATTCAATGGATTTGAACTACTCAAAAGTTTAAGGGAGAGTGGAGATAAAACACCAGCTATCTTTCTTACAGCTCTTAGTGATGTAGCTTCTCTTGCTAAAGGTTTTGATGTGGGTGCTGATGATTACATCAAAAAACCTTTTGATTTTGATGAGCTTCTTATCCGCATCCATGCACTGCTGAAAAAACAGTACAACTCCTATGCTGATGAGATTAAAGTGCAAGATTTTTCTTTTATGATAGAACATAATGAGCTCTACCATCAGGGTGAGTATATAGCACTCTCCCCTTCTGAACTCAAACTGACACAAATATTTTTTAAAAACATAGATACAACACTCCCTAAAGAGTACCTTTTAGATGAACTCTCTTACGATAAAGAGATGAGTGATGGTTCTCTTCGTGTTCATATCAATAAACTCAGAAAATTCTCTTTGCCCATCATCACCATAAAAGGAGTTGGTTATCGCCTTAGCTCATCATGAAAAAAGTGCTTTTTTAAAGTTTTTTCTTACCTATTTTATCAGTATTGCTCTACTTATCTTAGTCGCAGGATTTTTTTATTTTGAGCAGATGAAACAGCAACTAACAAAAGGGGAGCATTTCTCTCTTATCGAATATGCTCGTCATATTAAAATGGGGGAAGATTTAAAAAAGTTTTCTAAAGACTTCCACCACACCTACACCATAAAAGCTACACATATAAACATCAGTAATTTTAGTGCAGATGGGGATCAATTTACAAAATATATCCCTACACGCCATGCTAACAAATACCTTCAAGTATTTAAATCAAAAAAATCCTATGAAAAAAAGCTCTTTGAGCTAAAAACCAAGATCATTCTTATCCAGATGCTACTCCTTTTTATCTTTGCACTTATTAGTTATTTACTCGCAAAAAATGCCTTAAAACCCCTCAATAAAAGTATTGAAACACTAGATAAATTTGCAAAAGATCTGATCCATGATCTCAATACCCCCGTAACTGCCATGAAGCTCAATATGAAACTACTTGAAAAACAAAAAGGTTTTCAAGAGAGCAAAGCCTTTGTACGACTGAGTAAAAGTGTTGATAGTATCTCCGAACTTCACAGCAGCCTTACAACACTTTTAGAGGAGAAGACCTTTCAGATTACACGGCTCAATATCTGTGCCATTGTTCAAGATGTGATTGAACTGCATCAACCAAACTACCCTCATATCTCTTTTGAGATCCATTGTAATGCTTTTGAGATGAAAGCCAATGAAAATGCCCTCAAACAAATCCTGCATAACCTAATCTCCAATGCCTGTAGATACAATAAAAAAGATGGTTATGTAAAGATCTATACCAAAGGGAAAACTTTAGTTATTGAAGATAGTGGGGTTGGTATAGCAGAGCCTCAAAAAATATTCAATAGAGACTACAGTGGACAAAACAGCTCCGGATTGGGGCTCGATATCGTCAAGCGTCTCTGTAAAGCGATGAATATAAACATCAGCGTCATCTCAAGCGAGAGAGGAAGCTCTTTTAGTCTGAAGTTTTAGTCTTTTTCACCACTATCTGATGCATAACACGCTCAGGTTCTGGCATTAGCAGGCTCATCTTGTATGTAGTTAAACTTACACTTTTGATATCAAAGGCTATACCTGCTTTTTTAAGTGTGTTTATCGCAGTTGTGAGGTGCTGCAATGTTACAAAGTTTGCCACCATAATGCCATCATCTGCAAGTCTTTCATAAAGATAATCTAACTCACTTATCACCTTATCTCCACCCCCACCGACAAAGATACGCTCAGGTGTACTTTGCTCCTTTTTGTAAAGCTCACTTGCTTCACCCTCATAGAGTTTTGTATCTATGACTTTATGCTTTTTGAGTGAGTTTTTTATCATACTAGAACGTTTGAGGTTTTTCTCAAAAAGTATGCTCCGTATCTTGTAGCGTTTGTATCCGTCTATACTGACACTCCCACTCCCTGCTCCCACATCCCAAAGTAGCATATTTGGTTGAAGTTCTAGGTTTTGCAGGCTTATATGGCGTTTGTAGCTTTTGGTAATCATCCCGTTTTCATGCTCAATAGAATCTTCACTTGAGATATTTGGCAGTGGCGTGAAGTTGCGTTTTATAAGTAACGAGTATGGCATTTTTGGAGGATTTTTGAGCATATCATCTATGCTGACTTCTGAGTATCTCTCCTCTTCATATCCAAACTGTTCACCTAACGTTATACTCACATCACCCTCGCTAAGATATGCCATAGTATCTGCGAGTAGTTGTGGTGTTGCATCATCACAGATAACAAAAGTGTACTCTTTACTTAAAAAACTCTCCAGATCCACCACACTTTTTCCATGAAGGGTTACAATCCCTGTTTTGACAAGACTTACACCCTCATGAGAGAGCATAGTGCTAAGACTAGAGGTGTTGTCTATGATCTTAAACGCGATACCCTCGCGTTTGAGTACATTTAATATAAGAATAGCTCCAGAAAAAAAAGTGGGCGAACCACTCACGATATAAAGTATCTCTTTATCTAAGTTGGCAAGTATCGCTTCTTTAACAACCTTAAAGCCACCCTTGACTACATTTGGCAATGTAGTTTCATAGTTTTGATCGCAAAATATCATATCGAATTTGCTGAAATCCAGATGTACATTTTCAAAAGTATACGGGCCCATTCCACTACCGGCTATTGTTACCATTGTAATTCCTCTTTTATTTTATTTGGGAGAGTTATAAGTTCTATACTTCGTACCCCTACCCCTAATTCCTCAAACCACACTTGAAATCTTTTAGCACTTCTATGTGTTATAAATGCTAAAAACTTCTGATGATACTCCTTAGGTAAACTTTGAAGTACCCCTTTAAGGGTAAGAAACTCTTCATCTTCCAAGCTATAACAAAGCTCTTTTTCTATCCACTCTCTTACTTCGTTAAAATCTATAGTACCAAATTTGTTGTGAGTATTTTTAAACCCTTGTGCAACTTTTGTCATCTTTGCTACACTTGTGATAAAAACCATCTTTTCAAAACTGTGTTTTTTAAGTCTCGCACTAGCATCATAAACAAAGTTCCCAATCTCCACTATGCTAGTCTCATTATAATGCTCTTTAGCAAAATCTACAGCTGTGTTTCCTAGTGTAAAAACCACTATGTTCTCATCAAATGCAGCTGCGACATCTATCTCTGTTTCTATGGAGTCTATATATGCTGAGGAGGAAACAGGTTTTACTATGCCTCTTGTTCCTAAGATACTAATACCACCAATCACACCCACTTTAGCATTGGCTGTCTCTTTAGCGATCATCTCCCCATCTTCTACACTTAGTACAGCATGAAGATCCCCTCTACTCTCGCCCACAATGGCTAAACTATTTTCTTGCATCATCTCTAAGGGTACAGGGTTGATAGCTGGATAGTTTGGAGCTATTTTGAGCCCTTTTTTGCTTACTACACCTACACCCTTACCCGCCCAGATATGTAACTTTATATGATTGAGGAGGAGAATGGATGGTTTTTGTTCTTGAAGATTGTGTGGGGTGTCTTCTAAGAGCTGGCAGCTTATCTTAGCACCTTTTGTCACATCTATATCGTCATTGTCCCCTTTGATGGTACTAAAATGAAACGCCTCTTTACGAGTAACTTCTATAATAGCAACAAGCTCCTTAGGTAAAAGCACCTCAAGGTTATCAACAACTCTTTGCCCAAAATATTCATCTAAGCAAGCGACTAAGACAGCCGTTGCATGAGTTCCTGTAGTGTAGCCTGAGCGAAGTTTTTCTGCCATAAGAAAACTTTAGTTATACACCTTCATAGGTATAAACACTTCGCTATCTAACTCTTCTAACAGTACTTTGTCTTCGCTCAGCATAGTAAAAATCTCTCGCCACTGTTCATCTTTAAACCTGTGAGTATTACGGAGCCAAAGAGCATTGTTCTTCTCATTGCCATTGGCTTGGGTGTTCTCTGTAACCTGACAAACCTGACGAAATCTGCAAGCTCCATAACATCCTGTACGACTTACTTTGATGCGATTCTCACCCTTATTTAGCCCCATCTCTTTAAGTATCTCTCTTAGGTGTGTGGCTCTGTCATCTTTCCCTGCTTTACCGCAACGCTCATCATCGCAAAGCAGTAGTAGCGTTTTATAGTGCATGATTGGGCGCTCAGGATCATAGTCTTTAGGTTTGCAGGTATACCCTTCAACAATCTCACTCCCCATCTCATTGACTCGTACTTCACCCTCTTTTACGGGATTACTTCCATATTGGGAGGAGCTATGAGAGTTTGTAAGACTACTTGCCATTATACTTTCCAAACTCTGTGTCGTAATCTTTTATGAGTCTATAAGCTGCATGGAGTGAGGCGACTACCATTGTTGAAGCACCATAACGACCCTCTAAGATGATACCTTCACAGTTAAAGTGTTCCATAAAATCACGACCATACTCTTTAGACTCTACAACATTGACAAAGCCAACAGGGAAAAGCAAAAGAATCACATTGTCAAGGTTAATTTTCAAGCGGATAAGAGTGTTAATAGCAGCATAGATGTACGTAGGGGCGTTCCCACAAGCCAGCACCATAGGTTCATCTTGAAACTTCTCTATAGCTAACTCAACAGCAGCATAGCTTCTTGTTGTTTCATTCTTCTTTGCCATCTCAAAAACTTCTGGCTCATTAACATAACAGATCACTTCGTTTTCATATTTGTCAAGGTAAAATTGTGAGAGACCTGAACGAATCATGTTCGTGTCTACTATGAGTTTTGCTTTTCTTTCTAGTAGATCTTTGAGTTTGAGCATCGCATTTGGTGAAAAGTAGATGTTGTCTATCACCTGCTCAAAACATGTAGTGGTATGGATAAGTCGCTCAACTAAGGCTCTTTCATTATCATCAAACTTATCAAAGCCCTCATACTCCACAGCCTCTGCATGGATCATCTCAAAAGACTTGACACTGATAGCATCGCCTATATTTAGTGGTGGTTCTTGTAGTTTAAAATTCATAATGAGATTATATCCTATTATTTAAAACAGAAACTTTTGATAAAAATCAGCCACTCTATCTTTAAGCTACTCCCAATAAATATACTTACTAAACCATCACAAAACATACTATAATTCCATATGAATTTTACAGATAATGATGCAGCAAAACTTTTAAAAATCATCAAAGCAAGGCGCGATGTCCGTGGCAATAGATTTATAAACAAATCTATAGAAGAGGAAAAACTCTCTATGATTTTAGAAGCAGCCATCTCTGCACCCTCTGTAGGATACTCTCAACCTTGGAAGTTTGTTATCATAAAAGATGAAAAGATTAAAAACTCCCTTGTTGAGAACTTTACACAAGAAAATAAAAAAGCCAAAGAGATTTTTCAAGAGAAAGATCTCTACAAAGAGTTAAAACTTGAAGGGATTAAAGAAGCCCCTGTTAACATCGCTGTCCTTTATGAACCAAAAGAGGGGGAAGTTTTAGGGATGACAAGTATGAAAAAAATGGGTGAGTACAGTGTCGTGTGTGCTGTACAAAATATGTGGCTTATGGCAAGAGCACTCAACATCGGCATAGGATGGGTCAGCATTTTAGATGAGCAAAAAGTTTTACAAACACTCCAAGCCAAAAAAAACACACAACTTATAGCCTACCTTTGTGTTGGCTATGTCGATGAGTTTTACAAAGAAAGTGAACTCAAAACTCTAGGCTGGGAGAGAGAAAAACTCCTTAAAGAGAGTGTCTCCTTTTGTTAATCAAAAAAACTTATAATACATAAAAAAGGATTTTTATGGCACATATTGATTTGATTGAATTTGAAGATATGACACCTGCGGTTCAAGAAAGAGCAAGACCTATACTTGAAAAAACAGGCTCTTTGGGAGATATTTTTAAACTTTTGGCCCTTGATGAAAAGGTTTATTTTGCTACAGATGCAATGGTACAAGGGTATCTATTAGATGAAACACATCTCTCTTACGAGATTAAAGAGGCTATTGCTTTACTTATCTCTAAAGAAAATGGCTGCAAGATGTGTGTAGGAGTTCATAAAAACATTGCTAAAATGCTTGGACTAAGTGAAGCAAAGATTGAAGAGATTTTACAAGGTGTTGAAGCGATGAGTAACGATGCCAAAGACAAGGCACTCTTAAATTTTTCCATCCGTGCAGCACAAAAAGACAACTATAAAATCACCAAAGAGGAGATAACTGCACTTAAAGAGCTTGGGTGGAATGACTTGGAGATCGTTGAAGCTGTAGCAATTACCGGCTACTTTAACTACATAAATACACTCTCAAATGTTTTTGCACTTGGAGAATAGTTAAAAACTGATCCTCCACATAGTATGAAGATAACTTGCAAAGATGCCGTCTTGGATGAAACCACCCTCTTTGGCATTCTTTGGACTTAGCTTATAAAGTTTTATATCTGTTTTTGGTGCTGAGACTATACGCGAGTAATGAAAAGCATGCCCTTTTTGCACTTGCCCATGAAGCTCACATTTATAATAACCCAAACGCTCACGTTTGTTTGTGAGCTCAAACTCTATGGGCAAAATACCACTCATCTTTTTATCGTCACAACACTTCCCTAGGTAGATAAGCCCTGCACACTCAGCATAGACCTTTTTAGTCTTAGCATGTTTTTGAAGTGATTCTTTGAACCTTTGTGAAGATGCCACTCTTTTATAAGACTCTTCAGTTTCAACATACCCTCCAGGGATGATCACAATATCTGCATCCTCTGGTACAACTTCATCTTTTGTACTTTGTATAATCCTTACTTCACGATATATCTCTCTAAGATAGGCTAAGTTATCATGATATACAAAGGAGAAGTTTTCATCTTTTACAAGGACACAAAGTTGCTCGCGTTTTGCTTGGACTTCAAATGGGTAAGGACTAACACAACTCACCTCAACATCCATAACAGACTCTAACATCTCTAACTCTATATGCTCTAAGACCTCTTGTGTTACTTGCTCAATGCTCTCACTCTCTAACTCTTTTAGATCAAGTCCTAGATGTGTACTTGAAAGTGTTGCTAAGCCCTTTTTGATCCAACCACACACCTTGATATGAGGTATCTCTTTTTCTATATGCTTTTTCACAAGTTCATAGTGCATTTGCGATGAGACTTTGTTTAGCACTACGGCTTTTATAGTATTGTCTCCACGAAACTCACACATCCCTTTTAAGATAGCACTTATGGTGATATAACTTCCCCCTGCATCAAGGATAAGTAAGGAGGGAACATCAATGGTTTTTGCAATGTCATAAGCACTGCTTGCTTTATCCATCCCATCATAATACCCCATCACCCCCTCAATAATAGCGACATCTTTATCAAAATAATGTGCATAGATCCACTTTACTTGCTCTGTATTCATCATATACCCATCAAGATTGATAGATGGTGTTTGTGCGATTTTTTCATGAAACTGAGGATCTATAAAGTCAGGACCACACTTATAGGGACGAACACTTTTTTTGTAATGATGGAGAAGGGCCATACTTAGGAGTGTTTTTCCTTGGTTAGATGCGATGGCAGAGATAAGTAATGCTTTTTTCAAGTTAAATGCCTATAATGTCATAATTTAAAATTTATGGATACTTTATGAAACGATACAGACATTATAACAAAGGCACGGCAATAATTCTCTCATGTTTTGGTTCAGTAATTGAACAAGATAAATATTTGGAGTTTGAGAAGTTTATACAAGAAAGTTTTCCTGATACTCCTGTATTTACTGCATTTAGTTCCAAGATGGTTATCAAAGAGCTTGCAAAAAAGGGAGAGGTGTATAAAAATCTTCCTCAAGTGATGGCAGATGTTGATATGGAAGGGTACAAACACTACATCATTGTAAGTGTCAATATCTTCCCTACAGATGAGCACGAGGTACTCACTCGTATGGTTAAAGGATTTAAAAACTTCTCCCTTGCAAACATCCGCTACACAAATCCACTACTACATAAAACCAAAGAGACATCCAATTATCTTAACTTTTTAGATGCAAAAATTCGCAAGACAAATCCGGAGGTGATCAATCTTTATATCATCCATGGTGTTCCCGTTCTTAATCTTGGTGGTCTTGAAGCAGTCAACTATACAGCCAACTTTTTAAAACTCATCAACGAGAGAAATATCACCTGCTCACTTGAGGGTGAGTTTCCTTTTTTTGCCATCAAAGATGCCATCAAACGCGACATCTTAAATATTACCGGTGGAGATAAATCGGCTAAGGTTCAAATCGTACCGATGCTTCTTGTAAGTGGGAATCACTATGACAAAGATATGAAAGAGATTTGTGAAGAGGTTGGAGAGTATTGTGATGCTTCTATTGTTGACTCTTTTACACAAGATAAAAAGTTTAACCTGATAGAACAAGCAGAAGTTAGAGAGATTTTTAAAGAAAACATCTCTATTGAGATTAAAAAGCTAGGACTAAAATAACAAGAAGATTAATCTCGTTCCCATTTTCAAATGGGGACGAGAGGTAAGGTTATGCCTTACAAAGCTTTTTGTCAAACAAAAACATACACTCATTTGTTTTATTGAAAGCTTTAACAGCGGTTAATACTGTTAAGTCTACCAATGGTTCTATAATTACAACTGCCATATAAGCCCCACCGAAACTAAGCACTTCACTTACATTTTCTGCACCAAAACCTTGTCCATAAAATGCCCAAAAAGCAACCCATGAAACGATAGCACCTTCCCATACAACAGACATTTTAAACATCTGAGCATAGCTGATATCTTTATATGGTGTCCCTGATGGGATGATTTTTTTCACTGCTACATTGAGGATGAACATACTCGCTAAAAGTGTTGTTACATTGATACCATACTGTGGAAGGTCAAACTGAGCAAAGAAAAGCCCTTGAATAGCCAAACCAAGAGCAAGCCCAATGGCTGCCGGAGCGATACCAAAAACTAAGAAAATTGTTGTTCCTAAGATCAAGTGAACCTCACTAATCCCTATAGGATAGTGGGGAAGTACCTCAAAACAGAAAAATACAATCATTGTTGCTAAAATACTCTTGAGTACTAAAGATATAACTCCATTTTCCTTCATATTATCCCATGCTACTTTTGCTGTCGCTCCAAATACAGCTGCTGCTGTCCCATAACTAAGGAGCATTTTTGCTCCATCTACTACACCTGCTTCTATATGCATTTTCTTTCCTTCTTAAAAATTATAAGCGACAAGAACTCTTAGATTGTCCCAATCACCATCATTTGAATTTGTATTCTTTTTATCATCATTTTTTGTATAAATAGCACCTAGTGTCACCTGATTATGCTCATAAGCCACACCAAGGTTTTGCTCTACTATATGCTCTGTAACACCACTTGAATCAGTATCTCCATTAAAATCTCCATACGCATACAGAAAATTAAAGTCACCCAATTCATAGCTAACACCAGCAACAACAGCATCAGCATCTCTATCTACTGCAATCACATCAAGAATCATACTATCCATATTTGTAAAGAGTGTTCCACCTCCAAAACCGGAGAAACTTCCCTTCCCAAGATTTTTATCTGCCTTATTATACGCTATATTTAAGCCTAAACCATAAACAACTAGTTCTGCAGTCGCTCCATAGATAGAAGATGCTACACCACTTTTATCTAATTCATCTTGTTTTAGGTACTGAACCCCTGCATGAAGAAAAAGATCTTTTGTTATATGATAATGCCCTACGATATCTCCATAATAAGAGTTATTTGCTGTTGCATCACCTAGTTCACCATTGATATTGTAGTACCACACACTTGCATCTACAGTCTCATCGCTATAGATGATACCTGCTAGATATGTTCCATCTTTTCCTGTTTTTACCCAAGGTGTTTCAAGTCCTGCATCATACCCTTGCCAAGCAACAAGATAAGCACCTTTAAATGTAATCTTATCTAGCTCATAACTTGCCACATAGGCTTCAAAACTATTGGACACCATTCTAATGTCATCACTGTCTGCTAAAGGAGTGTCTATCGTTTGACGACCTCCACGAAATGTAAAATTCTCATAATCATAGTTAATATAAAGCTCACTCATCTGAGTATAATCACCACTAGAAGATGCAAGTTCATCATTATATTTTATACCATCACCAGATAAAAAATTTATATTTTGTGAAGTGACAAACTCTACAGCACCACTAAAGCCTTTATACTCTGCAAGCTCATACTTTAAAAATCCACCAAGGGCTGTTGCATAGATATCTTGAGCATCTTTATAAGAGATCTCTGAGTACATAGAGCGAATCTGCCCTGTTATCTGTCCATCCTTAAACATATGAGAGAATCCATCAACAATGTTTAACTCTTTTTGCTCCACTTCATGCACACTACCAATAGCTTTTTTTACAGAGTGTAATCTGTCTCTATTTTCTTCTTGGGCATAAAGTGTTCCTATGAGTGAAAGCATTACTGTGCTTAATCTCACTATTTTCTTCATTACTTCTCCCTTTATATTTTGCAAATGATAATCTATATCATCTTATAGTTTTATTAAATACTTTTTGGTGGAGATATGCTCGTGTTTAATGAAAAATGATAATCTACATAATTTTTAGCAGAAGTAAAAAGTTTAAGAATTTTCAAGGTGAGTGATTTGAAAAAGCAGTTACAATGACAAGCTTTTGAAGAGAGTTGCCCTATTTGGCATATGGCCAACTCTTCAAACTCTTCAAACTCTTCTAGCTCCTCTTCCTCTTGTTCACATAAAGCATAACAAGTATGAAAACTTTGCACACGAGAACACTCTTGAGCAAGACTTACTTGGTTAACAGTAGCAGTGATAGCACTTAAACTAAAATAGTTTTTTCCAAATCCACGAGGCAACTTCATGATAAAATTATACTATAATTCGAAAAAAAAGAGAAACAATGGGCTACAGTGAATGGTTTGATAAACATGCACAAAAACATAAAATTATTGTTGAAAAACTTCTAAAAAAAGCTTTTAACAAGGAAGAGATCATAGAGTATTTTGATTTTGAAAATATGAAAAAAGAGGAGATCGATTTTTGTCCCCTCTATGTCAAAGATAAAAAATGTCACAATATGGAAAAACTCAACTGCTACCTCTGTGCCTGCCCAAACTTTCGTTTTAATGATGCAGGGATTCAAAAGATACAAAACGCCACTCAATTTAGTTTTTGTGCCATTGATTCTAAAGATGGAAGACAGGGTGTTTATGGAGAGAAAATCCACCAAGACTGTTCCAAATGTGGTGTTCCTCACCATAAAGAGTATGTAGAAAAGCATTTCGATCTTGATTGGAAAAAGATGATGCAAAAGTGTTCTCTTTAAACGATGGGTGTACAAAGAGAACTCACTCTCAAAGAGGCACAACAACTCTTTAGTGACTTTGAGATTAAAACCCTTACCCCTACCAAAGATGGTGTGATGGATACCACCTACCTCTCAGACAACTATGTACTCAAGTATTACGAACGCGAGATGGGAGAAAAAGTACTCCAAGATGCACAACTTCTAGAGATGCTCTCTAAGGCAAATCTTCCCACCCCAAAATACCTTGCACACACTCAAGGCTGGCATCTCTACACAAGACTCCAAGGCAAAACTCCACAAAGCATCCAACTCTGCCACATCCAATCTCTTGCACGTTTTATGGCAAAGATGCATCAAGAAACATCCAAGTACCATTGCTCAAAACTTTTTTTGGAACAATATCAACTTAAATTCAAACTCAATGCAATCAAAAAAAAATTTTATTTTTACTATAAAAAATTCCAAATACTCCAAGACCAAGATATCAAAGAGCAAAATGATGGTTTTATCCATGGAGATATCTTTTGTGACAATACTCTCTTTGAGGGGGAGAGGATTGCGGTTTTTGACTTCATAGATGGAGCTTGTGGTGCTTTTAGTTTTGATGTTGCAGTAGCACTCGTGGCGTTTAATCCTCATAATCGGCACTCATTTACACAGCTCTTTTTAAAAACCTATAACCAAAAAGCTCCAAGAAAGATACAAAAAAAAGAGCTCCAAGCACAGATAAAGATCGCAGCAAAACTCTATGCCCTTTTACGGATAGAGAGGCACAAAACAACAACAAAAGCAAAAGAATTAGCCAATCTTTGGTAAAATACCCTTATGAATATATCTATCAATGCTGACAATTATGAAAACCTTACAAACTTTAAAGAGATTCTCAAAAAAGATGAATCTACTATGATAAATGAGGCCTTAGAGCTTTATTTTGAAAATGAACAAAAAAAGCTTTTAGAGAAGAACCTAGAGGATGAAAATGCCATGACCAATCTCAGTTATGATGAATTTTGGGGAGATATAGAGCTATGATGATCCATGGTGCCGATATCTATACTTATGCGAGACTTGCCAAATGTTCCCCTGAGGAGCTTATAGACTTCTCTTCAAATATCAACCTCTACCAGCCAAATACTAACATCAAATTTACGAACGCCACCATCACAAAGTATGCGCAAAGCTCTTATGACACACTCAAAGAGACTATCGCTACAAATTACGATATAAAGAGTGAACAGATATCTCTTTACAATGGTGCGACAGCAGCCATCTATGCCCTGCTTCCTCAACTCAAACCAAAAAAAGTCTACCTCTATGCTCCTTTATATGGTGAGTATGAAAAAGCTGCTTTTGCTGCAAAAAAGTTTGTTAGCAAGATCAATCGCATTGAAGATATAGACAACCCTCCGGCAAAAAAATCGATTGTTATCTTTGTAAACCCCTCAACACCTGAGGGAAGCTATCATGATATAAAAAAACTCCTCAAAATGTGGATGAAACTAGAATGTACTATCGTTCTTGATGAGAGCTTTTTAGAGTTTGAAGAGCTAGAATCTGCTCGTAAGTATATAAAAGAGTATAAAAAACTCTACATTATCCAATCTTTTTCTAAATTTTACTCTTGTGCTGGTGTTCGCATAGGTGCTGTTTTTGCTCATAAAAAGTCGATTGAAAAACTTCATAAAGATTTATGGAACATCTCCTCCCTTGATGCCCACTTTTTACAAGAGCGTCTTGGGGACTTAGATTTTAAGAACAAAACAAGAGAGCTTCATTTTCAACAAAAAAAACAGCTTTTAGAGATACTTGAGATTTCTAAAATCTTTGATGAAGTGGTAGAAACTCAAAGCAATTTCATCCTCTGTTATGCCCCTAGAGGCAAAGAGCTTTTTGAGCATCTTCTAAAGTATAAGATTTTGGTACGTACTTGTGAGAGTTTTGATTATCTGAGTGAAAACTGGCTGCGTTTTGCTGTGAAAGACACACTCTCGCAAGAGGTTCTCAAAAAGGCACTTGAAGCCTTTAGTATGTCATCTTATAACCAACACCATACTCAGTTTTAAGATAGTTTGCATGACTTCCATTGTCACCTATCTTTTTTCTTATGTTTTTTATATGGTTATCTAAAGAGCGTTGTGATGAGAGCGATGAGAGTGATGAGACTAACTCCTCTCTTGTTAATGTTTGATTTTTGTGCTGCAATAGCATAGCTAGTATCTCAAACTCTATGGTTGTGAGATCTAAAAGCTCATTTTGAAAATATATCTCTGAAGACTTTAAGATAAAAAGCTCTTTCATCTCCATTTTCATATCACTCATTTGCCCTAACTGTACCCAGATTCTTGCTTCTAGTTCCTCTAGATCCAAAGGCTTGACCATATAATCATTTGCTCCAAATTTAAAGGCTGTTACCTTGGTTTTTGTATCGCTGTAAGCACTTGTGATGATGATGGGAAGAGGTGTCTCTTTTCGTATATTTTTCAAAAGTTCAAAACCGTTAAAGTCAGGAAGATTTATATCCAAAATAACGATATCGTAGTGCTCATTTTTGATATAACTATATCCATCCATCGCTGTAAAAACTGTTTTTACTTCAAAGTCACAATCTACAAAATATGTATAAAGTATCTCAGCGGCAAGCTCATCATCTTCAACCAATAAGATCTTTTTTTTTCGCATTCATAACCACCAAAATACAGATTTTACAGATTTTAATGTAAATCTCCTTAGATTCTTATTATATAATTGTCCAAATTAAACATGGAATCATCATTTGACACGCAATCTCTCCCTTAAAAGTATGCATTACTATCTTATAGTTACACTTCTAGCTCTTTTATACTATGGCTCAGGCAAGCTCAGTTTAGAGATGCTTTTAGGGTACAAGATTTTCAATGTTGGTGTTTTTGCCTCAGAGGGATTTGCACTGGCATTTGTCCTCTACTTTGGTAAATCTGTATGGCCGGGCATCTTTCTTGGGCAATTTTTTCTTGCACTAAGCAATACCATTGCATTTCTGCCATCCTTTGAGATTGCTACTATCAATTCACTTGAAGCACTTCTTGGGCTATTCCTTTTTCAAAAATTGAAACTCAACATTCAAATAAGCACAACAAGAGATTTTGTAGGCTTGCTGCTTCTTATCATTTTTGTTTTGCAACCTTTTAGTTCTTTACTCTCCTATACAGCACTACTTCTCCACAATGGTATCCAAGATGAAGTATTCTTTCGCTTTCTTTTTTCATGGTGGTTTGGTAATGCAATGGGGCAACTCCTAATTACACCATTTACTCTACTCTTTCTTATAAACTATAAACAGATAAAGATCTTTAATTATCTATTTTACCCCTTGGGCTTTGCACTTTTTTTCTATGTACTTGAAGTTTATTTTCATATCACAAATATTCTTTTGCTATTAAGCATCTCCCTACCTATTTTGGTTTATATAGTATCAAAAAAGGGGATTCTTTACGGATCAGCTATCAATGTTATTATCGCTGTAACTAGCTCCTATCATGTTTATACTCATACCGGGGCTTTTCAACTGAGCTCCACAATTGACAATGTCATTAACTATAATCTTTTCATCTTAGCACATATCCTTGCAAGCTTTATTGTGGGTATTCTTGTCGAAGAGAAGAAGTTACAAGAGAAAGAACTGGAACAAATCATTGAAAAAGAGCTAAGAAAAAATCAAGAACAACAACTCCTTCTTATACAACAAAGTCGCTTAGCACAAATGGGTGAGATGCTAAGTATGATTGCACACCAATGGAGACAACCTCTGAATGCCCTTATGCTCTCTAATCAACTTATAGTCTCAAAATATACAAAAAAACAGCTTGACGATAAAAGCATTGAATACTTTAAGAAAAATTCCCAAATGCTTATCAAGCAGATGTCACAAACTATTGATGATTTTAAAAACTTTTTTATACCTGCCAAAGAAAAAGAGATTTTTTGTATAAA
>CAZFGS010000003.1:35541-46252 GCA_964518545.1 uncultured Sulfurimonas sp.
TATAAAAGATAGAAGAATCGACATAGTTCTTTCTAAAGAAAAGCATACTATCG
Source organism: uncultured Sulfurimonas sp. (assembly GCA_964518545.1). GTDB lineage: Bacteria > Campylobacterota > Campylobacteria > Campylobacterales > Sulfurimonadaceae > Sulfurimonas. The sequence goes on from CAZFGS010000003.1 coordinate 35,595, forward strand.
TCTTAAAGATAAGCGATAATGCAGGGGGAATCCCAGATTCTATCATAGACAAGATTTTTGATCCTTACTTCTCAACCAAGTCTAAAAAGAATGGTACAGGACTGGGGCTTTATATGACAAAGATGATTATAGCCGAACAACTTGGTGCCAATATAGAGGTAAAAAACACTCTATCTGGAGCACAGTTCACAATCTATCTTAAGGAGAAATACGAAAGATGACAACTTTACGCACACAAGATATACAGCTGGCCAACTTACTTTATGAACAACTTGATGGTTACATTATCAAATCTATCCCAAAAGATAAACTTGAATATACTGTTCAAAGATTGATGGTAGAGATAAGAAAAAGCTCTAGAACAAAAACAGATGCTATAAAACTAGATGCAGATTTTCACTGGAACTCTTTTGAGCAGAAGCTTCTTTTTCAAGACAAAGAGATTCTCTTAACTAACAAAGAAAGAGCCCTTCTAAGTTTACTTTTCTCAAATATAAAACGTGATTTTACCTATGAAGCAATTTATACACAGGTATGGGGAAGTGCATATCCATCAAGACAGGACAGCCTTAAAACATTGGTGAAGACATTAAGAAAGAAGCTCCCAAAAAATATTATAAAAAATATTTTTGGATTTGGCTATAGAATTGATCTATAGTACTTTATGCAACTCTTTCATCTCTATATTTTTCAAGGTTCTCTCAAAAATATCAAACTCTTTCATAAGCAATACCGAAACATCTTCAAGTCGAATATAGTGCCTATATGCAGTTTTTTGCTGTTCTAAAGATGGCTCTTTATAACTATCGAGAATCTTGGACATCAACCATGAACGTTTCAACTCAACAAAATAAATCTTATAAATGTCAAGATAGATATTGTGTACCTCTTCGTGCAGTCTATCTATTTTATCGAGTATGGCTCTGAGTTGAGGCATATTTTTGTACTTTAAGCCTTCAGTATAAAACCATTTGCCGAACTCACACTCTGTGGAGTCTATAGGTATCATTCCAGAAGTTACAGGCATATTTTCTATAAGATGTTTTGCTCTTCGCACCCACTTTGAATGTGCCAATTTCGCAGTAGTTATGCGTGCCAATATATCTTTTCTTTGCATCAATTGTCCCTGTATTGTGATAAAGAATTATATCCTTACAATCTATGGTAAATTTCGTTGAAATCTGTAGATTCTGTGTATACTTTCTCATGCTATAATTGTAAAAAAAGAATATAGATGAACTCCCTTAGTATCTTTGGCACAAGTAGCGATGCAGGTAAATCTACCCTCGCGTTTTCTATCACCTACCTTCTTCACAAAGAGGGCATCAAAGTAGCTCCATTTAAGGCGCAAAATGTCTCCAACAACTCTGTTGTTACAGACAAAGGCAATGGCGAAATAGCCATCCCTCAAGCCTTTGCAGCAGAAGCCATAGATCTTCAAACAAGAGCAGATTTCAACCCCATCCTTTTAAAGTCTGGTGGAGCAAGCAAAGCACATATGATCCTCAATGGTAAAAGTATAGGTGACACCGATGTGTGGGAATACTACCGTAACATGAAAAAACTCCGCCCAATTGTAAAAAAAGCTTTTACAAATCTTTTACAAGAGTTTGAGTGCATCGTAGCCGAAGGTGCAGGGAGTCCTGTTGAGCTCAATCTTATGGATAAAGACCTCTCAAATATCTATGTTGCACAGGAGTTTAACACCAAGATTATTTTAGTCGCTGATATCCAACGTGGGGGTGTTTTTGCTTCTATCTATGGTGTTTACAAACTCTTACCCAAAAAACTTCGTAAAAATGTAATAGGGGTCATTGTCAATAAGTTTCAAGGAGATATGAGTCTTTTTGATGAGGGTGTGAAGATCATAGAGCAGGAGTTTAAAATCCCTGTTCTTGGTGTAGTTCCATACAAACCTTTTAATCTTGGCTTTGAAGACTCAGCTTCATTGATGAACTACTCTCAAGAAAGTTCAAATGCCATCATAAAAGTGGGAGTGATAAAACTACCCCATATCTCCAACTTTACCGATTTTGAACCCCTTGTGGCAGATAAAGAGATAGAGCTTAGTTTTATCACGAATCCTAGCGAGATAGCTTCATGCGATACACTCATTTTACCGGGAAGCAAAAGAGTTATAGATGATTTTCAATGGCTCAAACAAAGAGGCTTTGAGGAGAAACTTAAAGATAAAAAACAAAAGATTATTGCTATTTGTGGTGGCTATGAGATGCTGTTTGAAAAAATTTTAGACCCCCTTGAGGTGGAGAGTAAAACAAAAGAACTAGAAGCTTTTGGACGACTTAAAGGAGAGGTTGTTTTTCAAAAAGAGAAGATTGTTCAAAAAGGGTGCTACAACCTCTTTGGTGTGATGGTAGATGGTTATGAAATCCATAATGGCATAAGTAAAAAAAGAGCCAAGGCAAAACAAAACATCTATGGTACTTTTGTTCACGGGATTTTTGAAAGTGATCCACTTCGCTATAAACTTTTTCATGAGCTCAATGAAAACTATAAAGGCTACAACTTTAAAGAGTTTAAAGCAAAGGCCATTGCTGACTTTGCCCAACATATCAATACCCATATAGATATGAAAACCATCACAAAGGCCCTCTATGAATAATCTTCTTATCACTCTTTTTGCCTATAGTATCGATCGTATTTTTGGAGAATTTTCTTTTATGAAACATCCTGTTATTTTTATGGGGGAGCTTATAGATTTTTTTCAGGAGAAGTTTTACAAAGACTCCATTATTCGTGGTGTTTTGTTAGTTGTGTTTGTTTTAAGTGTAGTTGGTTTTTTTGCTGGGGCACTTTACCTTTACTTAAACACTCTTGCAACACCGATAAATATCTTTTTCAGCTCCCTTATTGCTTCTATATTTGTAGCCCATAATATGCTTCGAAAGAGTGTCCTTGGTGTTCTTTGTGCCAAAGATAAAAAAGCAGCCATAGCGATGCTTGTAAGTCGTGATACTGAAGATATGAGTGAAAGTGATGTTTATAAAGCTTCCTTAGAAACATATGGAGAAAATCTAAGTGATGGAGTGATAGCACCACTTTTTTATCTTGCCCTCTTTAATCTTCCTGGCATCATCCTCTACAAGGCGGTCAACACTATGGATTCTATGGTAGGTTACAGAGATGAACGCTATGAAAATTTTGGCAAAGCTGCAGCAAAACTAGATGATATCCTCAACTATATCCCTTCGCGTTTAACAGCACTTCTGATTATGCTACTGGCGAAAAAAAGACCTTTTTTCTCTTTTTATAAAGATGGGAAAAAGCATGAAAGCCCAAATGCCGGACATCCGATCACAGCCTTAGCCCTAGCACTTGGAGTGAAACTTGGAGGACCTACATCTTATTTTGGAAAACTCAAAAACAAACCTCATTTTGGAGAGGGAAGAGAAGAGATAAAACCAAGAGATGTTACAGAAGCTCTGAAAATTTTATAAGCAAAAGGGTGTTTAAATGAATTTCAATCATTAATTTGCTAAAATCCTAAATCTAAGATATTTAAAAAGAGAAAATAATGTTAAAAACCATTCTATTTACTAGTTTTATCACTACAATCATTCTCAGCTTTACAGCTTGTGGACAACCAACACCACAAACTATTAATACTCTCTCAGAAGATGAACAGATTAAAGCTTTGCAAAACCATACCGAGTTGGCACAGTACATTAAACAACCAAGCCAAAAGGTACAAATAGCACTTGTCAAACAAGAGCCTAGTTATATTAAAAACCTGAAAAAAACCAGCTTAGCAGTCCAACTTGCAGCAATTAATAAAGATGAAAATTCACTTTGTCAGATCAAACCCAAAGATCGTTTTGAAGCAGTACAAATTCAAGCTATTCAAAAGCACAATGGTGTCTTAAAGTGTATCGCACAAACAAATTCACAAGAAGTACAGTTATCTGCAATTAGTAAAAACATTCGTTATATAGAACTCTTTAAAAATCCTAGCATCAAGGTACAGATAGCTGCAGTGAAAAAAGGCCCTAATGCCCTTTTATATATTCAAAAACCAAGTTTACAGGCACAACTTATATCGATAAGCAAGAAATACCATAAAACACTTACAGAACACAACATAAAAACACTTGCAAGGCTCGAGTTCCAAGAAGCAGAAAGATATAGTACAAAAGCACAATCACCCTACAGAAAAAAGCATGAAAAAGATGCACTCTACAAAAAAGCTTTCTATTTTTATACTCTCTCTGCACAAAATCACTACATCGAAGCAAACTACCTCTTAGCACAATGCTATGCTCAAGGGCACGGTGTCAAACAAGACTATGCAAAAGCCGCTTACTTCTACGAAAAAGCTGCAAACAATGAACATCCTATCGCTGGAGCAAAATACAATGCCTGCTATATGTACTACAAAGCAAGCTCATGGGAAAAAGCACTGACTTGTTTTAAAGAGGATTCAAGTGAAAAGTCCATAAACACCCTTGCTCTTATGTACGAAAATGGCAAGGGTGTAGCGATGAATAAAACAATAGCTTATCAATTTTACTCTCAAGCTTCCCAGCAAGGGAGTAAAGATGCCAAACTCAATAAAGAACGTCTTTGTAAGAACTGTTCATGGGTGTGTAAATAAGCTTTTTGTTATAATCCCTTTATGAAAACATTAAATATTTTTACTCATAAAGAGGATACTCTTCCACAAGGAAAAGCCGACTTTCTACTCGCTGCTAGTGTTACAAGAACATGTGAGATACCTGGAATCACCCAAGCTGGAATCCCGGGAAAAATCCCTTATACTCCAACACTTGATGCAGAGTTTATAACAACTCAAAAACTTTTTTCAATGCCAGAGATTGCTGAGACCCCCTCTGGTGTCCCTACTCCTGCACTTATCACCCGTGGTGTACATAACCTTTGTCCCTTTAGTACCATAGAGACACTTGATCTTGGACTAGAGATAAGAGCACAACAAACTTCTCTGCACTCCTTTGATATTCATCCAGCAGACTCGATTACTAAAGGTGCAAAGATCAATGCAAAAGAAGTTTTTACAAAAGGGATGGCATTTGGTAGAAGTTATGAGCTTCAAGGAAATTATCTTATCTTAGGAGAGTCCACCCCAAGTGGAACAACAACAGCCACAGCCACAGCCCTTGCTCTTGGTTATGATCTTCGTGATGATTTTTCATCCAGTTTTTTAGATGTACCAGATGATATACGCACCCAAACCATAAATTCAGCCCTTTCACTCATAGATAAAGATATGAATAATTTTGAAAAACTCTCTTTAGTAAGTGACAATATGCTCATCTTTTGTGCTGGTTTTTTACTCGAAGCAACTCGACGTTTTCATGTAGTGCTTGCAGGTGGGACACAGATGGCCGCTTGTTTGCTTGTCGCTGATACACTGCGTGAAGATGTTCTAATGCGCCTCAAATCTGAGAACCTTACACTTGCTACAACTGCATGGGTAGCCAATGACAAGAACTCAAACATCAAGCATATACTTGAACAACTCAGCTATACACCTCATGCAATCTACACAGAATTGAGCTTTGCAGAAGCAGAAATACCTGTACTTAAAAAATATGATGAGGGTGAAGCAAAAGAGGGAGTGGGTGCAGGTGCAGCCCTTGCTTATGCTTGCACAAATGGGTGTACAAATCAAGAAGTTGTAGATGCTGTAGAGCTTATTATGTATGAGATGATGTAGATGAAAACTCTTTTTCTTGGTGGTATCAAAAGTGGGAAAAGTGTTCTTGCAGAAAACTATACCCTAAATATTGCGGAGAAAAAACCCTACTATCTTGCTACAACACAGTTTATCGATGAAGAGATGAAGCAAAAGATACAAGAGCACAAACAACAACGCTCAGATAAATTTTACACTATAGAGGAGCCTCTTCAACTCACACAAACACTAACAAAACTTCAAGGTGAGTGTGTGTTAGTTGAGTGTTTGAGTATGTGGTTGAACAATATGCTTCACCACAAAAAAACTCATAAACAGATACTCCAAGAGGTGGAAGATTTCTGCAAGCTCGATCTTGATATGGTCTTTGTACTTCAAGATGTCAGTTGTTCTGTTGTGAGCGAGCATAAACTTGTTCGCGAGTATGTCAACCTAAGTGGCATCATAGCTCAAAAACTTGCAAAAAGCTGTAATGAAGTGTTTCAAGTAACAGCTGGACTGCAAATGAGACTCAAATGAAACCCCTCAAAGGCTTTGCTTTAGCATTTTCTATGCTCACCATCATCCCTTTTTTTAAAGTTCATGATTTTTTTAAAGGGATCAACGGTTACAGTGCGATGTTCTACCCTCTTGTTGGATTTATCCTTGGGATTCTTTTATGGAAAACTTCCGTTCTTTTAACTCCTTACACACCACCAATCCATCTCGCTGTTATCATCTTCGTTTTATGGGTGACACTGAGTGGGGCCTTGCATCTTGATGGACTCAGTGATACCATAGATGGACTTTTTGTTCCTCAAGAGAGGGCCTTAGAGGTGATGAAAGATAGCCATATTGGTGGAATGGGAATGATTTTTACCCTTGTATTTTTACTCTTTAAACTCTCTTCTGTTATCTATTTTCAAGCCTACTATCTTCTCCCTATCATTTTAATGCTCTCGCGTTTCAATGCCACACTTGCCATCTACTTTGGCAACTACATCGGTGGAGGAATGGGACTTTTAGCCAAAGAGGAGCTCAAATTTTGGCAAGTGGGAGTGGCATCTTTTTTCACACTTGTCTTAACACTTTTTAGCTCATCTTTTATAGCTCTTCTTCTCTCTTTGATGGTACTTATACTCTGTGCTAAGTTCTTTAGTTCGCGTTTAGGTGGCTTGAGTGGTGATATCTATGGTTTTATCATTGAAATTACTGAGCTTGTACTCCTTAACTATCTTATCTTTACACACATGCCATGACACTGACACTTGTACGCCATGCAGAGGTGATAAAGAAGTATCAGCACTGTTATAATGGGCATATTGACATTGCACTCTCCCAAAAGGGCTTTAAAGATGCCGAGGCACTAGGAGATAAACTCAAAGAGCTTCACTTTGATGCTATCTACTGCTCAGACTTGCTCCGTGCAAAACAAACCCTACAAGCTTTTAATCGCACAGAACAAAATATCATCTACACAAAAGAGTTACGAGAAAAATCTTGGGGAAAACATGAGGGGATGAGTTTTGATGAGATCATAGCCACTGGTCTTAAGTATCAAAGCTTTGAGCAATGGCTAGAGGTTCTTGATGGGGAAGATGTTACAAGCTATATCTCAAGGATAAGAGCTTATCTTTATGGTGTTATTACAAAAACTCAAAAAGAGAATATTCTCATAGTAACTCATGCAGGTGTGATAAAAACCATGCTCCATATCACCCACAACATCCCTCTGCAAGAAGCTTTTGCAAAAAAAATCCCCTACTCATCCACTTTTAAAATTATTTTATAAGAATTGAACTGATATACTCCTATTAAATAAATTTCACCAATAAGGAACAATATGCTTCAAAAAACTTTACTCGGTGCTGTTGGGGTATCTCTTTTTCTCAGTGGCTGTGCCACAATGCAAAAGACAAAAACACATGAAACACCTCAAAGTACTCAAAAAGAGGTAAGTAAGACTCTTAGTGTTAAAAAAGATGAACCAAAAGGTTTAAAAAGAAAAGTTGCCATAGCTAGATTTACTAATGAAACTCGCTATGGTCAAAGTTTCTTTATTGACAAGAACAATGACCGTATAGGGAAACAAGCGATGGATATCTTGTCAAACAAGCTTTTTGCCACTGGCAAATTTATTATGTTAGAGCGTGCTGATTTGTCTAAGATAGAAAAAGAGCTAAAGATGGGTAACTCCTCTTCACTTGGAAATGCAGCAGACTACATTATCATCGGTTCTATTACAGAATTTGGTCGTAAAGAGGTAAGTGATGTTGGACTTTTTAGTCGTGTAAAAAAGCAAGAAGCTTTTGCAAAAGTACATATTCGTATTGTTGATGTACACACAGGTCAAATTATCTATTCTGACGAGGGAAAAGGAACTGCTTATAGTGAAGCTGGTACCGTAATGGGTGTTGGCGACAAGGCAGGATACAATGGCCAACTCAATGATAAGGCGATTGATGCTGCAATCTCTGATCTTGCATCAAATATTATAGAAAATATGCTTGACAAACCATGGAGAGGTTATATACTTGGCTATGAAGATGGCAATCTCATCACATCAGGTGGAAAAAGCCAAAACATTAAAGTAGGTGATACTTTCAAACTCTATAAAGAGGGAAAAAAGGTTAAAAATCCACAAACAAATATGATAATTACACTTCCTGGAAAAAAAGTTGCAGACATTGAAGTGGTAGCAACACTTGGTGATACTCCAGAGAATGAAGTCTCTTTAGCTCAAGTGTTAGATGGTGATATCAATCCATATATGCAAGCAAAAGATTTTTCAAAACTCTACATCGAAAAAGGGGATAAATAATGAAGTATCTTTTATTAACACTTATAAGCTTTGGTTTTCTTAGTTTTAGTGCCTGTGGATATAAAGAAGGGGTCTCTACTGCAGCGGCAAAATCTTACTTTTACTTTACAGGTTTTAGTTCTACAGATAAGTCTGTAGAAGTATCCATAGATAGTGGAGAGAAGTTTAGTGTAGCTCCAAGTCGTGATAATCAATATGCTATCAAGCCTGGAAAACACCTTGTTGAAGTATATAAAAATGGTGAGCTTAGAGTTCAAAGAGAAGTATATGTCGGTGATGGCATAGCTAAAGAGATAGAGGTAAGATAATGAAAAAAAAGTTGATTCTAAGTGGTGCACTTGTTGCACTTTTTCTTTTAAGTGGATGTGGTTCAAAAGAGCCACTCTACAATTATGGTGACTACTCCCAAGAGTATTATAATTACAAAAAAAATATGAGTCCAGAAACACAACTCGAACTTCAAAAAGCGATAGAGCAAGCTATAGAAAATGCAGATGATGGTAGTTCTGATAGAGTTGCCCCTGGTATGTATGCAAACTTAGGGTATATCTATCTTAAAACAGGAAATACAAAGCTAGCAAAGCAAAACTTCATAAAAGAAAAAACTCTTTACCCTGAAGCAACTCACTTCATGGATAGACTCATTCAAAAAATAGATGCACTAGAGGAGACTACAGATGAAAAATAAAATTTTACTTTTACTCACTTCTCTTGTATCTCTTTTAGTACTTTCAGGGTGTGGACCTGCCATGGTTACAAAAGGAACAGAATTTCCCAAGATGTATGAAGAGGCTCCTCGCTCTATCCTTATCTTACCACCTATGAATAACTCTACTGATGCACAAGCAAAAGATTACTATATGACAACGGTAGAGATGCCTTATGCTCTTATGGGGTACTATACTTTTCCAACAGAAATGGTTTCAGACATTATGAAACAAGAGGGTGTGTATGATACAGAAATTCTTTACAATATGCCTTTATCAAAATTTAAAGAGTATTTTGGAGCAGATACAGTTTTATTTACTACTATCAACAAATGGGATGTTTCTTATGCCGTTATCGCATCATCTTTGACTGTTTCAATCTCTTCAAAATTAGTTTCCACGAAAACAAATGAAACTTTGTGGCACTATACTGGAACTATCAAAGTGAATCTAAGTGGGAATAATAGCGGAGGTGGTTTAGCTGGTCTTGTTGCGAATGCTATCGTTACTGCAATCAATACAGCGATGGCTGATTATGTAAAATATGCTAAGGTTGCAAATGCAAGACTTATCTATACTCTTCCTGCTGGTCCATACAGTCCAATGTACATGAAAGATCAAGACATTGAACTAGTACAACAAGGTAGAAGACACTAACTTTTTGATGATTGAGAGTTATTTACTCTCAATCTTTCTATCATAAAGCTCTTGAACAGGGCGTTCATTGTCTACATAATATTTTCTAAATGCTTCGATTTGATCTTTTGAAGCTGTTTGTGGTGTTTTTAACAAGTACCATTGTACATTTTCTGAACATGGAGGAGTTGTTAATGAACCTAGATAGTGGTAATAATGTGCTGTATCATCAGGAAGTAGATCTTGTGGATCAACACGAATTTCTCCACCTATATTTCCAAGAATGTTATCCAACATCGCATTGTTTTTTCCCTCTACAAAAAATACAGCAACAACAGCAAGCTGTTTTGTTTTAGGGTTTTGGTGTACCATATGAGCTACCATATCATAACGTTTACCATTGACAGTATGCTCTGACTTACCATGGAAATGAAACTGTAAAAGTTTAAACTTTTCACCATGAAGGGTAATTGTTCCACCTTGAGCTGGTGTCACCTTAATAGAGTGACCATTATCGATCACTTTTGCTTCAGTATGAACATTTTCTTCTAAACCTAAATCATATTGATGATTCATAGAAACAGTCTTTCCTTGAACTATGTTGATTGGTGATTGTGCATGTCCTGTTCCACAAGTTTGTGAAAATTCTTTCCAATGTGTTGGACCATTTTGAGCATCATATCCCCAATGTTTTTCATGCTCTGATGCCATTACACCAACACTTAAGAGTGCAGCCGCACCTAATGCCAATAATATTTTCATATATATATCCTATTAATAATTTTAAGATATCCCTAAAAATGTACTTTTACTATATATTTTTAAAGAAACCTTTGTGATAAGA
>CAZFGS010000004.1:0-17399 GCA_964518545.1 uncultured Sulfurimonas sp.
GTGCAACAGCATTTTGCCATGAACCAGAAAGACCATCCCACCAGATGTTGTCAAGATCTTTATTAAACTCTTTAAATTTCCAAATGTCATGACGAGGGTGAATACCTTCAGTTGGCTTCAATGTACCAACCTTACCATCCATTTTCATCTCATATGTTGGTGAACCAACACCCATAACACCAAGTTTATGCTCAAATCCAGGTACAGAAACAGAATCAACTAATTTCCAACGACCAGCATGATGAGAGTTCGCTAAAACACCCGGCATAGTAGCTTCAGTTGGAACGGCCATAGCGATAAAATAACCTGAATCAAGGTTAGATACAGTATCTGTAATCTTCACTTTGATAGCATCACCACGTTTGATACCAAGCTTATCAGCATCTTGTGTATTGATCCAAACAGGATTATGATTTTGTGAAATTTCCATTAAGTGCTTAGAGTTCACAGAACGAGTATGAATATTATACGGTAATCTAAATACAGTATTTAATGCAAATTCATTCTCGTTATTCATAAATTTATGGTGAACCTGAGATACTAAGTGAATCATCTTATCGTATTCACCTTCATTTCTTGGATAAATAGGAATAGCATACTCTGGCCATTTCCATTCAGCAAACCACTCAGAGTAGAACTCTAGTTTTTTACTTAATGTATGGAAACCTGCATGGAATTTACCATCAATTTCAATACCAATAGAGTGTTTACGACCATCATGTTCAATCCATAATGCACCAAATTCATCTTGTTCAACTTCTCTACGATCATATTTTTTACCATGTGCATACACATAATCACGATCAATTTTAATCTCTTCTTCTTGAGGCTTGTAAACATCTTTTTTCTCAGTCCAAGCACCATGTACACTCATATATTCATATACTGGAAATTCAGCATCTGGGTACATTTTCTTAGCAGTATCAAAAAGTTTTGGTAAAAGACTCATAGCAGCATCAAACCACTCAGGTACAGTTACACAACGAGATGGATCTTTTTTACTTGCCCAATATTTTTTTACACCTAATGAACCATCAGGATCAATGTGGTGAACCATAATATTTGGCCAGAATTCTGATTCTTCCCAAACTTCACCAAGACCAAACTTCATGTGTGCTTCAAGAGTTGCACGAGTTGGATCTTTTGGCTTCCATCCCATTCTCTCTGCAGCTACACGAATAACAGCTTGACGGAATTCGATACGTTGTTCAGGCTTAGATGGAGTTGATTGTTGATCATTTCTCTCACCTGCAAGTCCAACTGGAAGGATGTAATCACAGTACCAGTTAGTCTCAGACCAAGTTGGAGAGAGATTAAATGTAAGTTCAACTTTCTTCTCATCTTTAAGTAGTTCAATCCAACGGAAACCATCAGGATTAATCCAAACTGGATTATACATACGTGGAAACCATACAGAAAGTTTTGTAGGGATATTAAGCCCTTTTTTCTTCCATTTTTGTTGCCACTCTGTGTCCATAAGAAGGTGAGGCATTAACATACTCATTTCATATGAAGAGAGTGGATACTCTGGTGGCCAGGCAATCTCATTCCAAACATCAACTTTCGCTGGTCGTTCACCAGATACAGTTGATTTTTCACCCTTACCAGCTACAGAAATCTCATGCCAATGGTGCCATGAAGTACCACCAATATCACCACGTAATGCTCCACGAAGTGCCAGTGTTAAGAAACCTGCACGAGCGATCATCCAACCACCACGGTGAGCAATTGGACCTGAACGCCAGATATAAGTAGCAATGCGACTACCTGCATCAATATACATTTCAAATAATTCATCTAGTTTGTCTTCATAACCTTCAATTTTACACTCTTTTGTTACAAACTCTTTTGTATATGGAGCATAAATCTCTTGAAGCATCTTGATAAATGACTCATATGAATCATCTTTTGGCTTAGTTTTGATATAGCCAAACTCATTTTGAAGTTTGTCAATATACTTTTTGTCCGCCATTAAACGATCCCAGTTAATCCAATTTTTCACAAATTCGTGATCAACTAAATCCTTACCGTTTTTATCTTTTTCGTTAAGAACACGATTTGCAAGATAAAGGTAAAGAGCTGTTTCAGTTCCTGGCCATACCGGTAACCATAAATCAGCAATACCAGCAGAGTTTGAAAGACGTGGATCAAGAACAACCATTTTTGCACCGCGTTTACGAGCATCAGCGATAAGACCAGCTGATTGTTGGAAGTAATGACCTGCATCTGCAGCATGAGATGATTGTAAGAACACTAGATCAGCATTAGCCCAATCTGGTGAGTTTCTATCATCATTTGCCCATTGGATTGAACCTTGACGAGCACCTGCAGAACAAATATTTGTATGAGAATCATAACCGTCACAACCCATAGAGTGTGGTACACGGTGACCGAAACCATTCTCATTTGGACGACCAACATGGTACATCATCGATTTACGACTCATCTCATCACCAACAGCTAATGTATCGTGCATTTTCTTACCGATAGTAGCCATTGCTTCATCCCAAGTTGTACGGATCCACTTACCATCACCACGCTTAGAACCTGGAGCACGTTTTAGTGGGAATGGAATACGATCTGGATCATACATTTGTGATAATGTAGCATAACCTTTAGCACAGTTACGTCCACGTGAACCATCATGTAAAGGGTTACCCATATATTTATTTACATTAAGTTTCCCTTGCTCAAATTCAGAAGTTTCAACAAATGCAGTTAACCCACATCCAGCTTCACAGTTTGAACAAACAGTTGGAACGATTGTAAAATTATTTACTTTAATACCGTCTGGGTTAGCATCACTTTGTACACCATGGCGTTCAATACCACCACGTTTCCAATCATCACCATCAAGTTCTTGATAGTTATTCCACTCTTCTACATTTGGGTAAAAAGAGAGAGACTCAGGAGTATTGGTAAACTTACTTGCTTCTACAGATTCTGCAATAGCATTCGTTTCAAATACACCCTTCGCTATAGCTACACCAGCAACACTAAATGCAGCACCTTTTAAAAATGTTCTTCTACTTTGTAAATACATTTATATACTCTCCTTAACTCAACGGTAATAATTGTGGGATAACTAGCCAAACATGTTTAACTACCCATAGACCTGCGATTGCTAAAATAGCCGCAAGTGTTAAAATCGAACGAGAATTACTTACTCTGCTTAATCCAACTAAAATCATTGGTAAAATATATGCAACCCATTGTCCAATCCAAAACATAGTAGCATACTCGCCATCACCTTTAACATAGTGTAAAACAGCAGCAACTTCTTCAGCTTTCATTGCACCAAAGATATACTCAGACATATAGATAATAAATGCCATCAATGCACTTAAACCTAAAATTGCTCCAAAAAATCTAGTTGTTTCATCACTAAGCTTAGAACCACCAAGTAAAATAATAGCTGCTGAACCACTAAGAGTTGCTGCTAAAATCATCTGTACTGATTCTGTTGGCATTTGCCATAGTTCACGAGCAGTTGCTTCTGCCATGATTCCAGCAGTATAAAGAGTTACAGGAACAGCTAATAGTGTTACCCAAAAAAGTAATTTGTCAAAAGATGCTGTTGCATTTTTTGTAAGTAAACATTTATCTTTTCTAATCATCATAGCCATCATTAAAAATTCAAGACCAACGAAGATAGTTGCCATCCATGCACCAACAGTAATTGCTGAAGTCAAGTGTGGATAGAAAAAGATATGCCACATTCTAAATGGTTGATGTAAATCAGCCAATGTAAAAAGTAAGAAAACATTCATCATAACAAATGAAACAATAATTGCAGGAGTTCTTACTGCACCCATTTCATTAGAATTTTTTCTAAGTAATAAAAATAGCATAAAGATAAGACCAGTACCTATACTTTTTGCCCACATATTCATAGTAACATACCAACCCCAAAAGATATCTGGTAAAGCTACATCCAAAGTTACTACAGCATTAGTTGCTGCTAAAGTTTCGTGTACCATTAGTGATGCCCTCCTAGTGGAAGATGTGTAAGGTTATTAAATAAGTTATAACCCTCTTCTCTTTTTGAAGCAAGAGGATTAAGATGTACATTACCAGCACCTGTGTAAAAGTGGTGAGGGTTCGTACCCTTCTCAGGTTTACGTACTTGAACATCTCCACGAGCTTCTTCAATATACTTAGAGATATTTGATTTTGGATCTTCAAGGTCACCAAAAATATTTGCACCAACTGGACAAGCTACAACACATGCTGGCATCATAGATGAAGCGATACGGTGTGCACAGTAAGTACATTTATCAGCCGTTTGTGTCTCAGGGTCAATATAGATTGCTCCATAAGGACAAGCCATAACACAACCAGCACAACCAATACATCTTTCTTTATCGATATTTACAATACCGTTTTCAATATAATGAAGAGCAGACACCGGACAGATTCTCTCACAAGGTGCATTTTCACAATGATTACATCTCAGAGGTGTGAATGTTCTTTTAGTTTCTGGGAAAGTTCCCACATCTACATATTTAACACGAAGTCTCCATGTACTAAGTGGAACTTCATTCTCCACCTTACATGCGATTTCACATCCTTTACAACCCATACACAGGTGTAAATCAACTAGGAAACCTAATTGCATATATTCTCCTTTGGCCTTTAACGGCTATTTTAGATTTATAACTACGACTAATTACTATTAAAAGAAGCCCTTATGCACGGCATTTTGAGCTTTTTTTACTGTTCTTATACTAACTAATAATTCTTAAATAAGTTATAAAAGAGTGATATATTTTTGATAAAATTTTTTTGTGGGTATATTTAGAAAAGTAATATTTGTGGAAGTAATATTATATATAAAATTTATTTTCTGTAAGCAAGATTACTTTAATCTTACTCTTACAGACTGCTCATGTGCAGTGAGACCTTCAGTGTTAGCAATAAGTGCACACTCTTCACCAATCTCATTAATAGCTTGTGAACTAAAAGAGATAATTGATGTCTTTTTCATAAAGTTTTCAACACCAAGTGGTGAATAAAACTTTGCTGTTCCACCTGTTGGTAAAGTATGGTTAGGCCCTGCAACATAGTCACCTATAGCTTCAGGAGTGTTATGTCCTAAAAAGATAGCCCCTGCATGTTTAATATATGGTAAAAGCTCAAAAGGGGAAACTGTAGCAACCTCTAAATGTTCAGGAGCGATATCATTCATAAGTGCGATAGCCTCATCCATATCTGTTGTCGTGATAATTGCACCGCGCTCTTCAATAGACTTTCTAGCGATCTCTTCACGTGGCAGTTTCTTTAACCAATTTTCTATCTCTATTTCTACCTCTTTTGCAAGCTCTTTAGATGGTGTGATAAGGATGGAGCTTGCCATCTCATCATGTTCTGCCTGAGAAAGAAGGTCGATCGCTAAATGGGATGCATTTGCACTCTCATCAGCTAAAACACCTATCTCTGATGGTCCTGCTATCATATCTATGTTTACTTCACCAAAAACCATCTTTTTCGCAGTTGCCACGAAGATATTTCCTGGACCTGTAATCACATCAACCTTTGGAATACTTTCAGTTCCATAAGCCATAGCAGCAATAGCACTTGCTCCACCAACTTTATATACTTCACTTACACCACAAAGATGACAAGCAGCTAAAAGAAGCTCATTTGGTTCATTATCTGGTGTCGGTGTACAGACTACTATCTTTTCTACACCTGCCACTTGAGCTGGAATCACATTCATAAGAAGAGATGATGGATAAGCTGCTTTCCCACCAGGTATATAAAGCCCAGCAGAATCAACTGGTGTTACTTTTTGTCCTAGTATTGTTCCATTTGCTTCTGTATCAAACCAAGATTTTGGCTTTTGTTTTTCGTGATATACTTTAATTCTATCATAAGCTAAATGCAGAGAGTCTAAAAGTTTTTTATCTATATTTTTATAAGCAGCCGCCATTGATTCTGTAGAGATTTTCAAATCTGCATCACTCTTTGGTGTCCAGTTGTCGAACTTTGCTATGTGTTGCTTCAGTGCAGTATTTTTCTCTGTTTTAATCTCATCTATAATACCACCAACAATAGCTCCAACCTGAGCCATGTCCATCTTTCCACGACCTAGTAGCTCTTCAAAGTTTTCTTGAAAACTTGCATCGTTTACATCTACAAACATCATAATTATTTTCCACCCTGTTTTATTTTTGTATCAAAATCTTTTTTTACTATCTCTAATAATTTTAAAAAATACTCTTTGTTGACTGCACCCATAATAGGAAAATTTCTATCTACTGCATACATAGCTTCTCCATTTGGTCTTAAAAACCAGATAGTTGGTGTTCCAGGTCTCCACAATTCTCTTGGTGTATAATCATTTTCATCACTGTAAGAGATAATAGAGATAAAGTCTTTGTTTAACTCTTTTGTCACCTCTGGCGTTTTAAGAGTTTCCTTCTCTAAAATCACACAATACTTACATGAATGACGAGAAAATATAAAAAGTACTGGTTTATTCTCTTTTTTTGCTTGGGCTATACCACTTTGGAAATCTTTTGCCCAATGTATCTCGTTAGCCATAAGAGTTGTTGTCAATAAAGCAAGAGCCAATAATATTATTTTACGCATGTTTTTTTACCTTTTTTAAAAGTTCTTTAGAGCACTCAAGTGCACTTTTCTTTGTAACATCAATCACAATATCTGCAAGTTTTATATACTCTGGACGACGCTCATCATAAAGCTCTTTTGCTTTTTTTAAATCAGCTAAGAGAGGGCGTTTTTTTAGTTTTCTTGCCGCGTTTGGATGTTTTTTAATTCGCTTAATAATCTCATCAAAAGGGGAATCCAGAAGGATAACTGTCCCTATTTTTTTGAGATTTTTTTGTTTGTAAAATCCGCCACCAGTAGAGATGAGGGTATTTTGCACACTACTTTGAAGCCATTGTGCGACATTTTTTTCTAGTTTTCGAAAATATACCTCACCCTCCTCTTCAAATATTTTTTTGATTTTACGGTTTTCCATCGACTCTATCAAATCATCCGTATCTATCGCCATATATTCAGAGTGCTTAATCACTTCACGAGCAACACTACCCTTACCTACACCCATAAAGCCTATCAGTATTATATTTTTCATTTAAATGCACTCATATCAAAATCTGGTTTTGTTTTTTTTATCTTTGCATACAATAATGCACAAGTAACGATATTATACTCTAAAATAACCATACTAATAATAAATGACAGGGCAAAAAACCATAAAAACTGTGGCATAAAAAAAGAAAACACAAAGCCTACAAAAGAAAAAATAAACATAAAAAACTGTAATTTTGAGAGTCTTTTATCTATCATCTCATTCATTGTTGGTATACTCATATACCCTGCACCATTCAGATGGAACCACACAAGAAATGGGATGATTTTATAAAGCATCCCCATCATGATAGAGAACAAAAACCCCAAACCAAAAAACAGCCCTACAAGAACAGTATATTGTGAGTCAAAATACTCATCAAATATCCAAAAAAATGAACCAAGGCTAAGGGAGATACTTGCAACTCTCCAGTACCAAATGGTGATATCACTCACCTTGCGTTTACGTTTGTTAAGTTTCAGCCATGCCGTAGTAGCAAATGCCCAGAAAAAAGTTGCTATCCATATCTTAGCTACAAGAGCATACGAAGGTATAAATAGATTTAGTACAAGCCAAAGAACAAGTCCCACACTAATAATCTTAGCCACTTTTGAAAGGCAAAATTCTTTAAAAGATGGTGCTACATAGAACATCGGAAGTACTTGAAATGCCACCCCAATAAGAAGGATACCTGCAAAACCAAAGATCCCCCAGACACTATGTACATTTGCTAAAAACATATGTATAGAGCCTATCTCTTTACTTACATATTCCCCTAAGAGCATCAAACCCAACAGTACACTTGCACAAGCGAAAAAAAGTGAGATGGCCATATTTTTTACTGTTGGTGTGAAGTTTTTTACATCTTGCATAGAGAGTGCGATAAAACTGATTAAAGTTAAAAAACCTGCACCTAGACCTACCATAGCAAAAAGATATAATAATTTATTGTCATCGATAAATGCGAAAATAAAAAACACTAATCCAAAAACTAAAGATAGATGTGTATACTTTGCCACCTTCTCTATGTTAGGAATTTTTACACCTGCAAGAACCGGGAGCATTTGAGTCAGTGCACCCAACATAACAAAGCCAAAAAAGCCAATAGTAATGGCATGAGTCACGGCAATACTCTCCAAAGCAAAACGTGTATGCAAGACTTCAGGATCACTAAAGAGAACCAAAAAACCTGCCAAAATTGCAAAGAATGGTGCAGTAAGAAAAAAACGCAATGGTGCTGATATAGGCGGTGCCTGATCTATTGAGAGACCATTAAAATCCAAAAAGCACTACTCCACTATAATAGATTGCATCATAGCAACAATACGTTCTGCTTCAGCACTCAAATGTTGCTGTGCCATTGGATAAAGCATCTGTTCTTCTTTCATATTATGTTGCTGTAAGAGTATCATCAGTGTCTCAGAAGTTCCCATAAATTTATCTTTATTATCTTCTTCTAAAGAGCTTAAAAGTTGTGCCATCAAACCTCGCATCTGCTCATGTTCATGACGCATCATAGCTGTCGGACCTTGTGTCATCCCTGTTTTTTGTTCAAACTCTGCAAACATCACTTTCTCTTCCATCTGAAAATGGTGTTCCATATCTGCCACGAACTCTTGAGTAATCTCTTTTGCATCTTCTAGCTTTGTGTTTGCTTTTTCTTCCATAAGGGCAAAAATCTCATCACATCTTCTATGATCTTGTGTCAAAAATTCTTTTATACTGTTCATACTCTCTATCCTAAAATTTTTTTGTATTATATAGAAATATAATAAAACTTAAATAATTCTGCATCAATTTATCCATTATTTAACAACTACCGGTATAATATCTACTTTAAAATTTAGCTATGGATTCTTTATGAAAAACACAAAATTTATAACACTTGGATTTACCTCTGCTGCACTTGCTCTTACTCTTTTTATGAGTTCATCTCTTTTTGCCGAGAGTTCTGTAAAAGATGCTGAGTCATCACGCCTTCAATCACTTGCAAAATTTACAAAAGTTCTTAGTATTGTTGAACAGTACGATGTTGATGAGATCACCATTGAACAACTTATAGACAAAGCCCTTGATGGGATGATGAAAAATCTTGATGCTCACTCAAACTATCTTACAGCCAAAGACTACAAACGCCTTAAAGTACAAACAAGTGGAGAGTTTGGTGGACTGGGGATCACTGTTGGTATGAAAGATGGTGCACTAACAGTCATCGCTCCTATCGATGGAACACCGGCAGACAAAGCGGGATTAAAGTCAGGTGATATCATTCTAAAAATCGATGATAAGTCAACACTTGGCATGACCATTGATGAAGCTGTATCACTTATGCGTGGAAAAGTGGGTGATCCAATTGACCTTGCTATAGTTCGCAAAGGGGAGAGTAAGCCTCTTGATATTCATATCGTTCGTGGTATTATCACTATAGAATCAGTACATGCGAAAATGATCGGTGAAGATATCTTATACCTTCGTGTGGCATCTTTTGATCAAAAAGTTGCAGCTGATGTTACTAAAGAGATTAAAAAACATAAAAAAACTACAAAAGGAATTGTTCTTGATTTAAGAAACAATCCTGGAGGTCTTTTAGATCAAGCTGTTGAGCTTGTAGATATTTTTGTAGATAGTGGAAAAATTGTTTCTCAAAAAGGGCGTCATGAAAATGATGACAAAACATACTCAGCAACATCTGGTGCTACTCTCACAAAAGTGCCTCTTGTTGTACTTATAAATGGTGGTAGTGCTAGTGCATCAGAGATTGTAAGTGGAGCACTTCAAGATCATAAACGCGGTGTTTTAGTTGGTGAAAATAGTTTTGGAAAAGGGAGTGTGCAAGTTGTGCTTCCTATCACCGATCAAGAGGCGATCAAACTCACTATAGCAAGATACTATCTTCCAAGTGGAAGAACGATTCAAGCTGTTGGTGTAAAACCTGACATTATCGTTGCTCCAGGAGAAGTTAAAACACATAAAAATGAATTTGCCATTAAAGAAGCTGACCTCAAACAGCACCTTGAAGAAGAGCTAGAGAAAGTTGATGGAAAAAAAGCTGAGAAAAAAGCTGAGAAAAAAGATAAAAAAGATATAATTACACCAGAAATACTAAATAAAGATATTCAGCTTAAAGAAGCAGTTGATATTATCAAAGCTTTAGTAATCATAAAAGGATAAGAACACAATGGAAAAAAGAGAGTTACTCTACGAAGGAAAAGCAAAGAAGATATGGTCAACTGATGATGAAAATCTTGTAATTTCAGAGTTTAAAGATGACTTAACTGCATTTAATGGTGAGAAAAAATCAAGTGAAACTGGAAAAGGTGCACTTAACAATAAAATCTCAACTGAACTTTTTAAACTTCTAGAAGAAAATGGGATTCAAACTCACTTTGTAGAGATGCTTGATGATAACCATATGCTTCATAAAAAAGCAGATGTAATTCTTATTGAAGTTATTGTACGTAATATCGCGACAGGTTCACTAAGCCGTAACCTTGGAATCGAAGATGGAAAAGTGCTTCCATTTACACTTGTTGAATTTGATTACAAAGATGATGATTTAGGAGACCCTAAACTTAACGATCAACATGCACTTATCTTAGGTCTTGTTGATTTCCAAGATGAGCTAGATAAGCTTCGTCGTATGGCTCGTCAAGTAAATGATATCTTAAAACCTTACTTTACAGAAAAAGGTCTCAATCTTGTTGATTTTAAACTTGAGTTTGGAAAAGATAACAATGGAAATATCATCCTTATTGATGAGATCTCACCAGACAATTGTCGTTTTTGGGACATAGAAAGTGGTGAAAAGATGGATAAAGATAGATTTCGTCAAGGTTTAGGTGGGCTCACTGTAGCTTATGAACAAGTTTTAAATAGAATATTAGGAAAATAGACAATGATAACAGCAATCGTAAATGTATCTTTAAAAGCAGGAGTATTAGACTCTCAAGGAAAAGCTGTGCATCATGCACTTGATTCTCTTCACTTTAATGGTGTTGAAGATGTACGTGTTGGAAAACAGATTGTTCTCAAACTCAATACTGATGACAAAACACAGGCAATGCAAGATGTTGAAAAAATGTGTGAAGAGATTCTTGCAAATACTGTTATCGAAGATTACTCTATCGAGCTTGTATAATGAAAGTATCTATCCTTCAATTTCCAGGAACAAACTGTGAGTATGATACATGCCATGCCTTTGAGTCTCTTGGTGCAACAACAGAGATAGTGTGGCATAAGTCTGAGATTATCCCTGCCGATACTGACCTACTTGTTGTTGCAGGTGGTTTCTCTTATGGTGACTATCTCCGTTCAGGTGCTATTGCAAAATTTTCACCTGTTATGAAAGCTGTAAAAACATATGCAAGCAATGGCGGTAAAGTTTTAGGTATCTGTAACGGTTTTCAAGTACTTACAGAGTCTGGACTGCTACCAGGTGCATTAAAACGCAATGAAGGACTTCACTTTATCTCCAAACATCATCACCTAAAAGTAGAGAACAATGACAATATCTTTCTTGAAGAGCTCAACAATGGTGATATTGTAAATATCCCTATCGCTCACCATGATGGAAACTACTATATTGATACTATAGGATTAGAAGAGCTACAAAAAAACGGACAAATTCTTTTAACATACACTGATGCAGAGGGAAATATCCAAAACCCTAATGGTTCAGTTGGATCTATCGCTGGTGTATGTAACAAAGAGAAAAATGTTTTTGGTCTTATGCCTCACCCTGAACGTGCTATGGAAATGATTCTTGGTAGTGATGATGGCAAAGCTATGCTTCAAGGATTTATGAAGTCGTGCTAAAACTACTTTTACTCACTCTTCTCTTTTTTTCATCCCTTTATGCAAACAAGGTTATCTACCTTAGTTATGAAAAAACACCACAAAGAGTAGTAAAAGGAGAGGTCTTTCCCATTACACTCAAAGCAATCTCTACTCTAAGAGATTTTGAGGATATTAAATACACATTTAGTAACTATACAGGTCTTAAGATTCTCAATAATGTACCCTATCGAGAGATAAAGGGAAAGTATTATTATGAAACATTTTACCTCTTAACGACAGCTTCAAGAGCAAAACTTCCAGATATTGAAGCATCTTTAGTAAGAACACAATCAGCAGATTTACAAAGCAATCAAGAGCCATTGCCAACAACATTACTTCGCGGTGAGAAGCTCAATGTGATTACACTAAATCCTAAAAAAGACTTTTCTAATGTGATAGCAAACTCTTTTGAACTTCAAGAGTTTAAAACAACGAGTTATGATAAAAAGCACAATATCATTGTTTTTGTTGCAACTGCGACTAACTCAGATATGAGTAAAATCAAATTTAAAGATGTTTATAAGCAAGGTATAGAATCTAGTAACAATTCTTATTTTGATCCTAAAATTACATATTATGTAGTTATCTCTAAAAAACTAGAGAACTTCTCTTTTAGCTACTTTAACCTCTTAAAAAACAGATATATAAAGGTCACAATCCCCATCGTTGTAGATGATGACAGTGTCGTAGCTCAAAGTGATTTAAAACCAAAAGACCAATCAAAAGAGCAACTTAAAATGAGTATTGCCGCTGTTGTTGCAGTTATTGGTTTTTTATTTATAGTATGGAGAAAAAAATACATCTATCTTATTCTTATTCTTTTTCCTCTTGCTTATATAATGTATCTCGCTATCCCTCAAAAAGATGTATGTGTTAAAGCGAATTCAGATATTCATCTTCTTCCAGTTAGCAATGGAACTATCTTTGAAACAACTTCTGTAGAGCAAACTATGCAAAAAGAGGGAAGTGTCGCTAAGTTTGTCAAAGTAAAACTGCATAACGATAAAATTGGTTGGGTGAAAAATGAAGATACTTGCTCATATTAACTGGTTCTTTGCCACTGTAAATATCTTCATCTCTTTAGTGTTGATGATTATACTCTACCCTATTCTTCCTCGTCCTTATGCTCGTAAGATAGCAGCATGGTATGTGAAAATCACTATCTTTTTTTCAACAGAAGTCAAAGGAGAAGAAGATCCTGCTGCACAGATATACCTTATTAATCACCAAAGTGACTTAGATATAGGTATACTTGAGACTATTTCAAAAAAAGATCTCTCCTGGGTAGCTAAAAAAGAACTTTTTGATGTTCCTTTTTTTGGTTTAGCTATGAGTATGCCAGAAGATATCCCTATAGAGAGAAAAAGTAAAACCTCTCTTATCAGACTCCTTAAAAATGCAAAAGATAGACTCAATAAGGGTCGTGTTATTACAATGTTTCCAGAGGGAACACGTTCACGAGATGGGAAAATGCTCCCCTTTAAAAGTGGTGCAAAAGTAGTTGCAGATAAGTATCAACTTCGTGTACAACCTATAGTACTGATTCAAACTGCAAAATATTATGATATTAAACGCTTTTACTACTCTCCTGGAACTATCACTGTTGTCTTTATGGATAGTTTTATAGCAGATAAAGAGGATGACAACTGGCTCAATGAGTTAAGAATTAAAATGCAAAAGGTGTACGATGATGAGTTGGCAAACAATCCTAGCCATAGGTAGTGGTGGTTTTATTGGGGCCGTTCTTCGCTCTTACATAAATGGTTTTATCTCTCATAAACTCCCTCACGACTTACCCTTTGGTACGCTTGGAGTAAATCTTATCGGTAGTTTTATTATGGGTTGCCTTATCGCTTATTTCATGTATTCAACTATGTTCTCAGTTCATGCAAAATCATTTTTAACTACTGGTATTCTTGGAGCACTTACAACATACTCAACTTTTGCGATTGAGAGTTTTTTACTCTTAGAGGGTGGAAGTTTTGTTTTAGCTTTTACAAATATGGCACTCAATGTTTTTGGCACTGTTCTTATGGCGGGAAGTGGCTATTACCTAGTCAATAACCTCTTTAAATCTTAATCACCTCATCAGCACACCACTGTGCTAAATCCATGTCATGTGTGATAAGTAAGATACCCATAGTATCTAAATGGGAAACTAAATTTTTCATCACTTCAAGTTGTATCACATTATCAAGGGCACTTGTAGGCTCATCTAAAAGTAGTAGTTCTGGTTCCATAAGCATCGCTCTTACTATAGAAGCACGTTGAAGTTGTCCACCTGAGAGTTCGTGAGGAAGTTTGTAAAGAAGCTCTTTTTCTAAATTTATCGATTTTAAAACACTATCAAGATTCTTTAAAGATGCTACATCTTGAATCTGATTGAGAAGCGTATAACTAGGATGAAAAGAGCTGTACGGATCTTGAAATACTTGTGAAATTTTAGAAGATTGCAGCACCTTGCCCTGAAGTGGTTGAAGGTTTTTTAAGACAAGTTCAAAAAGAGTACTTTTACCAGCCCCACTCTCCCCTACTATCGCTTTTATCTCCCCTTGTTTCAGAGAAAATGAAAGATTCTCAAAAAGGAGTTTCTCTTTTGTATAGCCAAAAGAGAGCTTTTGAACTTCTAAAACCTTATCCAAAAATTTAACTTTTTCTTAAAGAGATATAAGCCTTTGCAAGCTCTTTGTAAAGAACTTCCGGCTTAATATCACCATTCTCTTCCCAGATACGTTTCATTACAACATTATCTTCCTCTCCATCCCATATTTTGATATATGTACCATCTTTATAGCCATTATCTTGACGGAACTGGTTAAGGATGTTTTTCCCTACATAGAGTCTATAAAGTGTATTGAGATCAAGCCCACTCATAAGTACAAGATCAAAAAACTCTCCCATAAGCCCATCAAGATCTAAGTCACCTTTATCTAAAGAGATTCTCATTAAGTTTTCAACTTTTTCAATCACATCATCTTGAGGAGCAAATATGCTACTCTCTTTGTCTATGCTAGAAAAACTCTCAAGCATGGATAGATTGATCGCAAGATCTTCCACCCCACCTTTGAGTTTTTGAGAATAATCCTCTAATGCTAAAGAGATGATAAAATGCCATACATCAACAACTTCAATCTGTAAGTTATCCCAATCTGGTTCTTGGTTGATATTTTTCCAGTGTTTCCACGAAAAGCTGTCTATCATCTCTGCACATTCCATATATATACAGCGTCTCCAGTTGATAATTTTTCCATTTTTAGTTACACCCTTTACCCACTCTTCACCATTTGTTGCATCATTGAGTTGGTTTTGAAGTTGTAACATTATAAGTATTTTATCATTCATACAAAAAGCTCTCTTTTTTTAGTTTGTTTATTTTATCTAATATGCTAAAATTTCTCACTTAAAAAGAGAGATTTATGAAAAGAATTAATTGTAGGCGTTGTGAGTATTATTTTGTTACATGGGAGCCTCAAAAGCCTCATGGTTGTAAGGCATATGGATTTAAATCTCACCAAATACCTTCTATGCTTGTTTTTCAAAGCAGCGGAAGTGATTGTGCTATGTTTAGAGAAAAACCTAAGGCCAAATAAGTTTCTTTCCAAACCCTAAGCGGTTGTCAGTAAATTTGAATTGCTCCACCTCTATCTTCCATAACTGTGGATTCATCGCTAGTGCATAAGGAAATCTCTTAAAATAAAGCTGTTTTAATTCTCTCTCCTCTAATGCCATAAAAATTCCCTTTATTTGTAAGCCCTGAATCTTTCCTATCTCTTTTGTTTCAAGAAGTATATTGGCTGCCACCTGCTTATGTTCTTGTATATCTTGTATATGTTGTGTTTCTTGTGAGCTCGCAACCACAAAACAATTATGCTTTTTTGAATAGACATAGAACAAACTACAAATACTTAATGCAGATCCTGAAAACGTAGCAAGACTCAATACATGGTGCTCAGCTATAAATATGGCAATTTTTTGAAGATTTTCATCCATTAGCGTAGTTTAAAAAGAAAGTTTTCTAAACCCTCAGGGTCTGTAATTTTTCGCTTGTCTAGCATCATCTGCGCTGTTTCATCATTATGAAATATCTCATACATATCTACAGGGGATGTCATATTGTAATAGCTCTTCATAAAGTCTAATAGTATGGCAAAGTTATCATCTCTGTGTGTATATTTTTTATACTCTTTAAACTCTTTCCAGTTTATGCTTATCAATTTTTCCTCTCCATTAGTGCTTCATCTAGTCTTTGTATCACTTCTAACATTTTAACATAGCTTATGGCAAAGTTCAAGCGCATAAAACCACTTCCTTCACGACCAAAACTCAATCCTGCATTTAAGCCAAGTCTTGCATCTTGTATAAAAAACTCCCGAAGCTCTTTATCTTTTAAACCCATCCCTCTACAATCAATCCATGCTAGATAAGTTGCTTCAATCGGTGTTATTTTTATATAATTGGAGTGTTTTTCACATAACTCATAAAGCATTGTATAATTAGCATAAAGATGCTCTTGTAAAGACTCTAGCCATGCTCGACCCTCTTTATATGCACTCTCAAAGGCTACATGACTCAGAACATTTCCTTGTGCAAAATGAACTCTCTCATAAGCTTTTTGAAACCTCTCTTTGAGCTTTCGATCTTCCACTACAACACTACTCATCGCAAAACCTGCCATATTAAAAGTTTTACCTACTCCAATAGCACTAAGCGTAATCTCTTTAGCACCTTTGAGTGTTGCAAAGGGTATGTGTTTATTTGGCTTATAAACCAAATCAGAGTGTATCTCATCTGCAAATACTACAATATTGTGTTTTAAACATACTGCCAAGATTGCTTCAAGCTCCTCTTGCTTCCAAACGCGGCCGACAGGATTATGGGGAGAACAGAGTAAAAGGAGTTTTGTATCTTCATCTATCTTTGATTCTAAATCTTTTATATCAAAAGTGTAAGTTCCATCACTCTTATATTTGAGAGGATTTTTTACAAGTTTTCGTCCAAGATGGATCACGGAGTGAAAAAAGGGAGAATATACAGGAGTTTGCACTATCACTCCATCCCCTTTTTGGCTAAAGGCTTCAATCGCAACACTCATAGATGCTACAACAGAATGTGAGTAAAAAACATCTTCTACATCATACTCAAAACCATGATATTTACTCATCCATCTCTTTTGTGCTTCAAAGGCAGACTTAGGTACCTCTTCATAACCTATAATAGGATGTTCTAATCTTTTTTTTACACTCTCTAAAACAAAATCTGGTGTGTCTATATCCATATCGGCAACCCAAACGGGCATCACATCTTCACTGCCAAACAACTCCTCTCTTAGAGTATATTTTTCCGCATTTGTCCCCTCACGCTCTGCGCTTCTCTCAAAACTATACTTCACTTTTTTCTCCATATACTTACTTGGGAAATAGTATGCTGAAATTTTCGTCGCGTTTCTTTGATAACAAACTCCAAA
>CAZFGS010000004.1:17499-38337 GCA_964518545.1 uncultured Sulfurimonas sp.
CAAAACTTGCTCTCCCTGTAGCACAGCCTAAATCAAGTGCCTTTGTTTTATTGCTAGTGTATTGACTTGCTATTCTTGCACATTCTATGGCAAAGTTTTTCACTCCAAAATGGTTCTCTCCATACTGAAAGTCACAATACTGAGAAACTAAACTATCACTCTCGTACCCCTCATCTGTTTCACTGCCCTTTGTCTGAGTAATCACATAACGAAAACCTGCATTTTGGTAAAAATGTCTACGAAAAGCATAACGGGAATGTTTCATTATCAAGTTCCCACTACTTGCCCAAGAACTTCCAAATATCAGTGCATGTTTTTTATCAAAAGTAGGCACTGAAAAATCATCATAGGCCTCATGCACCTCAAAACCTTCAAATGGATATATTGGCGTACGACTCCATTGCCAAACATTACCAACAACATCATAGATCCCACCAAAGCTAAATTCATCTACAGGAGAGGATGAAGCATAATGATAAAAGTTTAGATTGGCTCTGCTTTCATGAAATTCTGGTATATCTCTTAAGCCTGAATGCTCATAGATTGCCATATACTCTGCCTCACTTGGAAGTGTATACTCTACCCCATCTTTTTTACTTTTATAACGACAAAATGCAGCCGCTTCAAGAGCATTTACATCTACAGGCCACGAGAGTGGCATCTCTATATGTGTTGCTAATGCTCTGTAAGAAAAACTTCCATCACTGTTTTGTATCCAAAAAGGTGGATATTTCACACCACTATTTTTTAAAAACTCTTGCCCCTCTTCACACCAAAACTCTTCTCTATCGTAGCCATTATCTTGGACAAACTCCATATATTCTGCATTACTTACAAGATATTTGGAGACTTCAAAGGCTCCTACACTTTCTCTATGCACTCCATATTCATTATCCCATCCATACAGGTGATGCTCTTTAGATTTTCCAAGAGTGATCTCTCTTGCCTCTATAGGAAGCATCTCATTTTGTGGTGCTCTTCCATAGTGAGTACAGAGAGGAAAATCATCTGTTTCTTTTATAAACTCTAAAGGCATTTGACGATGAAGCACCAAAGAGGTTTCTATATGTATTCTTTCGTGTTCTATTCCCATAAGTACTATCCACATAGGAGAGCCTTCATCAATAGGAAGGCTGAATTCCATTGTTTCTATGAGACTTTCAACAAGTATTTTCACCTGATCTCTGTAGGCTTTGACCTCACTTACTTTTGGCCAGACATAATGTTTCTCATCCATATCATCCCAGTTCATCTCATCAACACCCACAGCAAAGATAGACTCAAAATCAGGGTTTATTCTTTTTTGGATTATTTTCATATTTATCAGTTTGTTGATAAAAAAAGTTGCTGTATGTCCATAATAAAATATCATAGGATGACGTGTAGGTTCACTTTTTTTATAAAAGACCGACTCATCTTTTAAAAGCTCAAATACTTTTTCAAAAAGTGTAAAAGTGTTATGAAAATACTCTTTTATCTCTTGGCATTTTTGTTCTATGCTTAAGCCATCAAGTGTTATGGGGTAGTGACTGAGTTTACTCAAAATTTCCCTTTATTTCTGTTATAATCATTATATGAAATTTTATCAAAGCAGTTTATTAAAGCAATTTAACAATCTCTTATGCTTCATTACAACTAAGCAAGATGGCAACATCGCTTTTCATGTCAATGATGATGAGCAAAGGGTGCTTCAAAACCATAAAACATTGGCAAACAGACATAGCTACTCTTATAAAAAACTGATCCATATGAAACAAATTCACTCCAATGAAGTAAGGGTTATAAGCAAAGAGGATGATTTTTTTTCCATACCAAGCTGCGATGCACTTGTAACAGATGAAAAAAATATTCCCCTTATGGTAATGGTGGCCGATTGTTCTGCCTTACTTTTTTATGATGACACAAAAAAAGTCATAGGGGTCGTTCATGCTGGTCGAACTGGAGCTTTTAGCAATATAGTACGAAACACTCTCCAAACATTTAGCACTCAATTTGGTTCGAGAGTAGAAGATATTTTTGTCACTATCGCCCCTTCAATATGCCAAAAATGTTATGAGGTTGGTGAAGAGATTTTTATACAAGCACAACAGCTTCAACTTGAATATGCAATACTTAAAAAAGGGGAGCAGTATTATCTTGATATTAAAACTATCTTAGAGAAACAACTACTACAAGGGGGCATAAAAAAAGAGCATATTGAGTTCAGCCCTTTATGTAATGCTTGCAATACTAAGGAGTATTACTCCTATAGAAAAGAGGGACAAACAGGAAGGTTTGGTGGCGTTTTAATGCTCAAGTAAACCTTGCACCTGTTGTGCTAGTTGTTTTGGAAGTATCCCTAGAGATTCCTCTACAAGTTTTGTATTTCCATGGGTGATAAAATCATCACTATACTCAAAGCTTGTCACTAAAACATCTGTAATATTATTCTCTGCTAGAAACTCTAAAAGAGCCGAACCTACACCACCCATCTTTGCACTGTCCGAGAATACAAACCATTTTTTATGTTTTTGTGCAAGAGAGCGAAGCATCTCTTCATCTAGAGGTTTTACAAAACGTAGATCAAGTAAACTCACCTCTTCATCAAGAAATTGCATCGTTTCATATGCACGACCAACACCATTGCCGTATCCTATAAAGAGTGTATCACTTTCTTTAGCGATTAAAAGTTGTGACTTTCCTTTCTCAAATGAAAGAGATTCTGGTAAATCACTCTCTACAAAAGAGCCACGGGGATAACGTAGAGAACATGGATGTTGATACTCTGCTGCAAATGCCATCGCTTGATGAAAACTTTTCTCATCACGTGGAGCAAAAAGAGTCATATTTGGAATCGCTCGTAAAAAGGAGATATCAAAAACACCCTGATGAGTTTCTCCATCTTCCCCAACAATACCCGCACGATCAAGTGCGAAAACAACAGGGAGGTCCATCAGACATGTATCATGGATCACCTGATCATAAGCTCGCTGTAAAAATGTAGAGTAGATAGTACAAAACGGCTTAAATCCCTCTTTAGCTAATGCTGCCATAGAGGTTACAGCATGTTGCTCAGCGATAGCCACATCCCAAAAGCGATTTGGATATTTTTCCATTAAAGCACTGAGCCCTGTTCCACTTGGCATTGCTGCTGTTGCACCTACAATTTTTTCATTTTTATCTGCAAGATGCATCAATGCTTCTGTATAGATCTGTGTTGCTGATTTTGTAGAAGATTTTTTCTTGGCATGTCCATCGCTGAGTTCAAAAGGACCAACACCATGCCATTTTTCCTCTTTACCCTCTGCAATATCATACCCCTTACCCTTCAGTGTTTGTGCATGAATAATTACAGGCTTGCCCATAGTTTTTGCAGTTTTAAAGATATCTACAAGTTGTTCTATATTGTGCCCATCAACAGGACCAATATAGTTTATCCCCATCTCTTCAAACAAGATACCAGGAGTGATAAGCTTTAAGCCCTCTTCCATACGTTTAGCGATATAGTGAGCGCCATCACCAAAATTATCTACAAAACTCTCTGTAGTTTTTTTAAAACGCTGATAAAAAGGTGAAGCCATAGCTGAAGAGAGCATACGTGACATCGCGCCAATAGGTTTAGCGATACTCATCTCATTATCGTTTAAGATAATAATCATCGGATATTTTCTATCACCAAGCTCGTTAAGTGCTTCATAAACCATACCCGCAGTCATACTACCATCACCAATCATCACAACTGGTATACGTTTATTCTCTTCACCCTTAAGTGCGATCGCTTTTGCAGCACCAACCCCTAAAGAGATAGAAGTGGAACTGTGCCCTGCTACAAAATAATCATCTTCACTTTCACTCGGTTTTGTATACCCACAAAGTCCATTAAATTGGCGCAGTGTATCAAATGCTTCCCATCTATCTGTTAAGAGTTTATGAGCATAAGATTGATGGCTCACATCAAAAATAAAAGGATCTTTTTTACTGTCAAACACCTTATGCATTGCTACTATAATCTCTGTAGCACCAAGAGTTGAACTTAGATGCCCACCATTTTTACTTACAACTCTTAAAATTTCTGATCTAATATCACTACAAAGAGCATTGAGTTCTTGTGTAGATTTGTCTTTAATATTCATATATCTCTTTACTCACTTAATGCGGCACGTTTTACACGTTCAAATCGTTTATTTATCTCTGCATCTATATTACCTGCATCACTAATCACAACAACACCACCTTGACTGATTGCACTATCAGATATGACACTAATGTGCTCTAATTTTGCCAACTCTTCTGATACACTTGCATGATCTTTAGGATTCACTTTGAGTGTTATTTTTGAAGCACTTTGAAGCTCTTTAATCAATTCATTACTTAAAAGTTTTGCAACCTCTTGTGAATTTGTACTCAATTCAACCTTTATAACCTCTTTTGAAATATCTAAAGCAGCTAAAACCAAGTCTTTTTTAATTCCCTCAAGAGCATGTTCAAACTCTTCAGCACTCTCATCAAGTTTTTTTACAGATGTTCTAAAGAGAGAGATCGCCTCACTTACACCAATCTCTCCATCTTCTATGGCCTTTGCTCGGCCTGCTTCCATCCCTTCATTAAAGGCTTGTTCTTTTGCTTTTTCAAGTTCGACTTTAAACTCTTCCTCTTTCGCTTCAAGTTTCATCTGTAATTTAATAAAATTAGAGCTCATCTCATCTGTTTTTTTCATTAAAGATTCTATAAGTGATTCTTTTGACGATGTACTGAGCTCACTTGAGTCTATATCACTTGCACGTTGTCTTGGATTGTTCTCTTGTGTATATTTTGGGGTACTCTCTTGAGGTTCTTCATTTTGTGAGCCAAGAGCAATCACTTTAAAATTGTACTTATTTACACTGTGCATATCGACAGAATCACTAGAAATAACTGTTGCCATAATCTACTCTATCATCTCTTCAGTTGAACCCATCTGAATTGTTCCGGCTTCAGACAACTGATTGACCACTTCAACAATTTTTCTCTGAGCTGCTTCAACATCTTTCATTTTGACAGCACCAAGGAACTGCATCTCTTCTTCAAAAGCATCACGAGCGCGCTCACTCATAGCAGAGAAGAATTTTTCTTTAAGCTCTTCTGGTGAAGATTTCAGTCCAAGCATCAAGTCTGCCTTATCAACAGCTTTAAGAACCTCTGTAATAGCATTTTTATCGAGAGAGACCATATCTTCAAAAGTAAACATCATCTCTTTAATCATCGTCGCAAGCTCCTCATCTACCTGCTCAATAGTAGCAAGTGTCGCTTTAGAACTTTTCGCACCAAGACGGTTAAAGATATCGGCAACTGCTCGCGTTCCACCCACTTCAACCTTGTAAGATGCAAGAGACTCAAGTTTAGATTCAAGTACAGCTGAAACACGCTTGATAACTGAAGGGGAGATATCTCCTAACTTTGCCATACGCATCGCTACTTCACTTCGTAAATCATCTGGAAAATACTGAAGAGTATCTGCAGCTTCAGTAGCATCCATATGTGCTAAGATAAGTGCAATAGTTTGTGGATGTTCGTTGACAATAAAGTCTGAGAGCTGTTGAGGCTTAATATTTGAGAGGTAAGCAAAATTTTGTGTATTTTGCATAGATTTACTTAATTTATCGAGTACTTTTTTTGCTTCATCTGAGCCCAATGTTCTATACAGCAGCTCCCTTGCATACTCCATACCGCCAGAAGTAAGATACTGCCCTGATTGGAATATAGCATGAAACTCTTCTAAAATGGCTGTTGCTACTGCTCTGTCTATGGTAGAGTTACTTGCTATATATTTAGAAACTTCAGTAATAGCATCAACATTCATATTGGAAAAAATTGCTGCTGTTGCTTCCTCTCCAAGCTGAAGAAGTAAAATAGCAATCTTCTCTGCCATATTCATCTCATCAAAAACTGCTTGTTGCTGTTGTGTCATATTTGCCATCTTTTACCCTTGTGCACTTTTTGGAGCATTTGCTGGAGCACCTGCTTCTTCACTCAGAAGTGCTTGAAGCAGAGATGCTATCTCTTCTGGAGCATCTTCAGACATTGTTCGTACCTTATCAAGGATAACTTCATATTTGAGTTCATCCTCATTAAATCCTTGCCCAACTCCAAGCTGATCTTCCACTTTCTTACGCATAGCTTGTACTTTTTCAACAAGATCTTCATCTTCATCATCTTCCACTTCAAGAACCGGACGAGCAAGTTCTTCTTCCTCTTTAGAAACCTCAAGCATTTTAGATGCAAATGGTGTAATAATCTTTTTATAAAGTATAAGCAATAAAATAAGAACAAAAATATACTTAAATAGACCAGAGAACGGTGCAAGGTATGTTTCGCTGAACTCCATTGCCTTGGTTACACCATCAACTCCTGGAGATTTTGCTTCTCTTTGAAACTGAAGGTTTTGAACACTTATCTGATCTCCCCTTGCTTCATCTATACCTATCGAGCGACTTACAAGAGAAGTTAAAGCATCAATATCAGTATTGTTTAGTGCAACATATTCTAGTTCATCTGTTGGATTTCCATTTTCATCAAGTTTATTTTTGTACTTACCATCAACAACTACTGCCGCTGAGATTTTTTTAATACGTGCAAATTGTGATTTTGTTGTACTTACAGTTTTTCCAACCTCATAATTTGTTGTTCCTGTATTTTTTTCATACTTTTCACTTACTTGATTACTTTTAAGCCCTTGCACTGGTCCTATGTTGCTTACAGCTCCTGGAACGCCACCCACTTGTTCTGGCGAGCCACCCTCGCGTTTTTCTTCACTTACCTGCTCACTTCTTACAACATTTTCAGGATCATAGGTTTCACTTGTTGAGTTTTTGATTGAAAAATCATACTCAATGGTTACTTGAGCGACTACTTTGTTTTTTCCACCAACAAAAGGGGAGATTACATCAACAATTTTCTTTTGACGTTTTTTCTCTTCTTTCGTTTTAAACTTTTGTTGTACACTTGAGAGTTCACCCATTTGAGCCATCTCATCTTCATCACCTAAGGTTTCACCATCAGAGTTTATCAGCATCACATCAGATGAATTCATTTTAGAAACTGCTGCTGCTACAAGATTTTTGATACCTCGAATCTGTTTTGAACTAAGAGTTCTTCCCTCTTTAAGCTGTACCATAACAGAGGCTGTAGGATTTGCCTCTTTAGAAACAAAGAGGGAATCTTTTGGCAGAGCAAGAGAAACTGATGCACTCTCAATAGGGCTAAGAGCATTAATTGTACGGGAGAGTTCACCCTCTAGGGCACGAAGATGTTTAATCTTTTGATCAAATGAAGTTGCACCAAACTCCTGTTTGTCAAAAAGTTCAAAACCCACACCATTATCTTTGGGAATACCAAGTGAAGCGATATTGATACGCTCTTTGTAAACAACATTTTTAGGTACTTTAATGACATTGTCAGCTTCAAGTTTATACTCAATACCATCTTTTTCAAGTTGGGCTACAACTTTGGCTGCATCATCAGAACTTAGCTGGTCAAAAAGTACTTCATATTTACTAGGTGCTGCCTTGTTGGCACTATAAACAACCAAAAAGATTAAAAAAGCTACTATCCCCACAATCGCTACAGCAATAATCATCTTTTGCTGCTTTGTTAGTTTTGCATAAAGGACAACTAACTGTGAAAATAGTACTTTAAAATCCATTCAATCCCACTCTTACTTCATCAATTCTGATGCTAAAACAAAGAAACGATCATTTTGTTTGGCTGTTCCAACTGTCACACGTATAGCATTAAGTCCATAACCACTTAAATCTCTCACAATCATTCCCTGTCTTAGTAATGCATCTGCTAAATCTTTAGAATTTTGGTTCTTATTAAGACATAAAGTAACAAAATTTGTATAGCTCTCTATTATATCTATTTTTTGCTCTTTTGCAAAATCTTCATAGCGTTTCATCTGTTCAAAACAATCAGCGATACAATAGTTTACAAACTCCTCATCTTCTAGTGCTACACTTGCTGCTTCAAGTGAGAGAGTAGTGATATTAAAAGGGGGACGAAGTTTATAAAGTTCTTTGATAATCTTTGCATCTGCGATTCCGTAACCTGTACGCATTCCGCCAAGTCCGTAAGCCTTAGAGAATGTTCCAAGGTAGATCACATTAGAAAACTTTTCTATAAGCTCTTTTGGTGTTACTCTCTTCTTCTGATCTTTAAATGCGGCATATTCCATGTAAGCACCATCAACAACAACCAAAGTGTCTTCATCAATCTTTTGGATAAATGCCATCAATTTCTCTGCATCTATAGCATCACCAGTTGGGTTGTTTGGTGTACATAAGAAGATAATATCGGGATTTTCTTGCTGATAAAGAGTATAAAACTCCTCTAAGTTATGTTCTTGAGAATCCGTACGAATAATCTCTGCACCTACATGTTTTGCATAAATCTCATACATCGCAAATGTTACAGAATTGATAAGAATTTTCGAATTTGTACCTGCCTTTGCATGCATTAAAAACTCAATAACCTGATCACTTCCACTTCCAATAACAAGGTTTTCATCTTGAATCTCAAAACGTGAACAAAGCCCATCTTTGAGTTTCATCATACTATCATCAGGATAAAGTGCCATATTTGCTACGATTTTGCCTACAGCATTTTGCACCTTTGGTGAGCATCCGTGTGGGTTCTCATTTGAAGCGAGTTTTACTATATCTTTTGGTTCAATACCAAACTCACGCACTACCAATTCTATGGGCTTTCCAGCCTCGTATGTTTTTATATTTTCTAGTTTTTTGTTAAATTTCAATCTTAATCCTCACCCTTAACATAAGACCCAAGCCATGTAACTTCACCCTCATGTTTTGCTAAAACTTTTTGTATTCTCTCTTCATCGATATGCCCAAAGAAATCGATATAAAACCAATAGTCAAAACCACCGTCTTTATCTTTAGAGGGACGTGATTCTATCTTACTCAAGTTGATTTTTTGTGCATCAAAATCTTGTAAGAAATGTACTAGTGCACCTGCTTCTACTGCATCTTTTAAACGCACAAGTATAGAGGTCTTATCTTCACCACTAATCCCATTTTTAAAGTCACTCAAAATGACAAAACGTGTTGCATTATCACTCTCATCCTCAATGTTTTCAAACATTGTAGGGACACCATAGAGTTTTGCAGCTATATGTGAACAAATTGCTGCTGCATTTTCATCTTCTGCTGCAAGTATCGCTGCTTTGGCTGTTGATTCTACAGGAATCTGTTCAATATTGGCAAAACCGTGTTCACTTAAAAATTTTCTAGTCTGACCAAAGCCCTTATCTTTTGAGTAGATTTTTGTCACACTCTCTATATTTTTTGCCTTTGTTGCAAAAGCTACATGGATAGGCATATAAAGCTCTGCAACTATTTTTACAGAAGATTTTGAAAGCAGATCTAGTGTTTCACCCACAATCCCATCACGAGAATTTTCTATAGGCACAACACCAAATTTTGCACGTTTAGATTCAAGTGTTGTAAAAACAGCCTCTATGGAGTTGAGTGAGAGATAATCACTCATCGCTCCAAAACGACTCTCTGCAGCTTGATGGGTGAAACTCCCCTCAGGTCCAAGATAGGCTATACGCTCTGGAAGTTCTAGGTTTCGTGCCACAGCAAATATCTCTAAGAAAATTGCTTCAATAGCACTTTTGTTTAAAATACCACCACCCTCTTGACTCACCTGTGTTAAACGCTCAATAATCATCTTTTCACGTTCAGGTCGGTAGATAGCTCCACCCGTATCATTTTTTATCTCACCAACACGTTCAACAACTTCCATACGCTTGTTGAGAAGTTCTAGTATCTCATTATCTATAGTGTCTATTGCATCTCTACAATCTTGTAGGGTTTCCCATCGTGATTTTGCTTTCATAATTTCTCCAGTATCTCTTGCATATCAGTAAATATAAGGTCAGGTTTAAGGTTCTCATCTAAAAAAGGAACTATCTCTTTAGCAGATTTATACTTTCCACTTGTTACAAAGAGAGTCTTCATCCCAAGCTCTTTAGCACCACCAAGATCCCCTTTAACATCATCACTGATAATCTCTATGTCGCTAAACTCAAACTGTTCACCTTGCATATTGAGCCTTCTAAGAGCTTCCTCATAAAATGCAACACTAGGCTTGCCAACCACATCATAACTTACACTTGTTGCAAACTCCAAGAGTTTTAATATCGCTCCAACACCAGGGTAGCGTTTGTTGTTTTTAGCATAAATTGAGGTCTCATGCATCCCTACAAGTGATGCACCTGAGAGTAAAAAGTCTATCATCTGTGCATATTCATCTGCACTAAAGTCTTCTTTTATTGCCACAAGTAGCGTTTGAGGATTTTTATAATCAAGAGTATAATCCATTGCTACCAAAGTATCTAAAAATTCTTGTGCTCCATAAGCTGCTACACTCTCTTTTTCAACTCTTCCATCCAGGAGCATAAGTGGATCTAAATAATGCTCAAAACTAAATTCGAAGCCGATACTTTGTAGATATGTATAAAACTCTTGTGAGGCTTTTTTTGTATTATTTGTAATAATCATATAAGGTATTTTTGAGACATTAAGATGTGCTATAAACTCTTTTGCACCACGAATGGGTGATTTATCCACATCGCTTATCAAAGTACCTTGAACATCTATGAAATACAAACTTTTCCCCTAATCCTCTAAAAATTCTTTCTCTAAAGCAATCAGATCTTCAAATGTTTCACGTTTACGGATAAGTTTTGCTTTGCCATTTTCCAATGCTACTTCAGCTGAGCGTCCACGAGTATTGTAGTTGCTGCCCATACCAAAGCCATAAGCTCCAGCACTGTGTACTACCACTAAATCGTTGTGATTGAGTTCTGGAAGTGGGTAATCTTTTGCAAAAAAGTCTCCACTCTCACATACAGGTCCAACAATATCAACAGGACGAGATTCTGATGTTGACTCTGTTAAAGCTGTTATTTTATGATAAGCACTGTAGAGTGATGGACGTAAAAGGTCATTCATTGCACCATCAATCACTACAAATTTCTTTGCACCATTTTGTTTCTCATAAAGTACTTTTGATACAAAATATCCAGCATTTGCAGTTAAAAAGCGCCCCGGCTCACAAAGAATTGTCAAATCAAGTGCAGTTAAACACCCTAAAATAGCTTGAGCATAATCATAAGGCTTAATTGTTGTCTCATCATCATACTTGATCCCTAAACCACCGCCAATATCAAAGAACTTGAGTTCAATCTTGATATTTTGTAATGAACGCACTAAATCTGCTACAATCTCAGCCGATTCACGAATAGGATCAAGCTCTGTTAGTTGTGAACCAATATGAAAATGGATCCCTACAGGATCTAAATACTCAGAGTTATTTGCCAAAATGTACATACGTTTTGCTGTTTGTAAATCTACTCCAAACTTATTGTCATGTAATCCTGTTGAGATATAGGGGTGTGTTTTTGGATCAATGTTTGGATTTACTCGAATACTGATACGAGACACTTTTCCAAGTTCTTTGGCAAGAAGTTCTACACGTTCGAGCTCTGCTGCACTCTCAACATTAATATAGAGGATATCTCTCTCTATCGCTTCACGAATCTCATCATCACTCTTACCAACACCAGAAAAAATAATCTTATATGCAGGGATACCAGCTAAAAAGGCACGGCGAACCTCACCGATAGAGACACAATCAGCTCCACTACCCATCTTTGCAAAGTGTCTGACAACACTAAGATTTGAATTTGCTTTTACTGCATAGGCAATAATAGACTTTCTTCCACGAAAAGCCTCTTTAAGCTCATCATATTGAGCTGCCATATAGTCAAAATCATAAACATAAAGGGGAGTCTTGTACTCTTGTGTTAATGCTTTAAAATCAATCATAAAAATTTCCAAATATTTTTTAAGTGATTTTATCTAAAATGTGCTTAGAAAGCCTTAAGAGGTTGTAAGTCTGTATTTTCTCCATTGCCTTATAGCGACTAAAAAGAGTATAAATACAGGCAAAATTACACCCACTTCACTCGGAATTGTTTTATTATTTGAAAGTTCTATAAGCATAAAAAGCATACCCCAAATGAGTAAAGTCGCTAAAATTGCTCCAAAACTAAAAAGAGAAACATTTAAAAAACGTACACTGATAGGGACAAAAAAGAAGATAATAACTACTAAACAAGGAACAAAAAGAGGATAGATAAATATCTTATAGAGTGCTCCACGAATACTACTTGTATCTACATTTTGTTCATCCAAAATATTGATAGCAGCAAAGGCATCTAAAATGGTAAAATTAACTTTTCCCTCATATACCTGATCGAGCATTTTTGGTCTAAATCCACCCAAAATATCTAAATCTTGAGCCTCAGTTACCTTTATACCAAGAGAATCAAAACCTAAATTATCAGGTTTTCTGATAATATCCGCCTTTTTAATATGCCAAAAATCATCTCTATATGTTGCTTCTTTAGCAACTAAAACCTCTTTTAAAGAGTTGTTTTTTACACTAAACACACGAATTCCTATCGCCTTTTCTTGAAGAGGACGCATCTGTGCAAAGTAAACATACTGCTTTTTATAGGTAAAGAACAGGTCTCTTGTAGGGCTTAAATATTGTCCATTATTACGGATATTCATAGAATATTCTGCTGAACGTGCAAAGTTAGAAAAAGAGTGTAAAGAGATAAAAATAAAAGAGACTAAAGTAGCTACAACAACAAAAGGGCGCAAAACATCTACTCGTGAATATCCAAGGGAATAGAAGGAGACTAAAGCATTTGTTCTTATAAGATATATTTTCGTTGATATCATTCCAAAAACCAGAGCCAAGGGAAGTAGCATATCAATAGCAAAAAATGATTTATAGACAAAATAAATTAAAAGAAGGTTTGCTGACTTGGAGAGTTTTTCTGCATTTTGCATATAATCAAAACCAATCCAAAACAGTACTAATGCACTTAAGATAATAAGAAAATATTTAAGATAATGAAGTGAAATATATTTAAATGCTAACATGAGTGTTATTTTAGCTGAAATTTTTTAATTGTATACTTGGAACTTGTATCTTCTAGTGAATTTGTAAGCAAAAATTCCACAGCTTCACAAGTATGGCTTATCCACTCAGGGAGATGCTCTTGCTCTTGTGGTGAAAAATCACTTAAAACATAAGAAGCCACTTCCCCTTTATGTTCAGGTTTTCCGATGCCCATACGAACACGTGCATACTCTTTAGAGATTTTTTCATCGGTGGAGCGAAGTCCATTGTGTCCACCATGACCGCCACCATGCTTAAAACGAAGTGTCCCAAAAGGGAGATCTAAATCATCATGTATTACAACAACTTCATCGAGCTTATAAAACTTTTTTACTTTTACTATGGAGTTTCCAGAAAGGTTCATAAATGTCAGTGGTTTTAATAAAAAATGATTTGAGAATTTAAAAAGTTCACCTTCAAAAGATGAGGAGGAGAGTTTTTGAGCATTTTTTCTATGAATAAGCTCGTCAACAACCATAAAGCCTATGTTATGACGAGTTTTTTCATAGTTCGGGCCAGGATTACCCAGTCCGACTATAAGCATAATTATTTAGCTTTAATGATACTTAGTACAGATACACGATCTGCATCAGTAAATCTAACATTTTCAGTTGTAGCGATATCACGGATAAGTTTAGAATCACCTAAATCCATCTCAGTTACATCAATTACGATTGATTTTGGTAAATCTTCGATTTTTGCTTGAACACGTAAACGTCTTTTTGCGATATTTACAAGACCTTTGTTTTTAAGACCGATCGCTTCACCAACTGCTTCAACTGGAACCATATAGTGTGTAAGAACACCTGTTTGAGCTACCATAAGGTCAACATGTAAAAGTTTTCCTGTTAATGGGTGAGATTCATATGATTGTACAACAACATTCATCTCTTTATCTCCAATTTTTACTGGAAATGCTAAAGTTTCTTTATTGCGTACAGCACGGATGTATTCGTTTTCTTTAAACGCGGCATTGATATTTTCAAGCCCTTTTCCGTAAATATTTGCAATTAGATAACCATCACGGCGAAGTGCTTTAGTGCCCTTTTTACCAATACTCTCTCTAATAATACCTTCTAACATATTGAATCCTTGTGTTTTTAAAAATAGGCGCAATTATACCCACTTATATTTTAAAGATTACTTTAAGTCAAATATATCGTTATCGTTCATAATAGAAGCACTCGTACCTTCCACACCATCTTTTGGTGCAGAAGTGATTTTACCACTACTGAGTCCAGAGATTTTAAGCTCTAAATCTGATGCACTTGTAGCATTTTCCATCGCTTGTTCTTTTGAAATAACACCATCATTATACAACTCCAAAATTGCTTGATCAAAACTTTGTGATTTATAATGATCTTTTCCATTTTCAATCGCATCGCGAATCTCAAAATCTCGATTTTCCATAATCAATTTTTCTATAAGAGGTGTACGGACAAGGATCTCCATAGCAGCACGACGACCACCATCAACTGTAGGGATTAATCTTTGAGAGATAACACCTTGGAGTACACCTGCAAGAGAGAGACGTACACGATTTTGCTCCTCTGTTGGAAACTGAGCAATAATACGGTTAATGGTCTCTTTTGCATCAATAGTATGAAGGGTTGAAAAAACTAAATGCCCTGTATCTGCTGCATGAAGTGCTAAGTTGATCGTTTCACGGTCACGCATCTCCCCAACTAAAATGATATCTGGATCTTCACGTAAGGCTGCACGAAGTGCTGTACCAAAAGAGAGAGTATCTTGTCCAACTGAGCGTTGATTGACTATGCAACCTCTATCTTTATGCACAAATTCAATAGGATCTTCGATGGTAATAATATGCTTTTTCTTTGTTAAGTTAATCTCATTTATAAGGGTTGCTAGTGTTGTTGATTTACCTGAACCGGTGACTCCCGTTACCAATACAAGCCCCCGCTCTTTTTGAGTAAAACTTTTAAGTATCTCTGGAAGATGTAGCTCTTCAAAACTTGGAATTTTGACAGGAATAACACGAAAAACTGCCGAAACGCCATCCATCTGAAAAAAAACATTGACACGAAAACGATTACGCTCATCAAATGGATAGACTAAATCTATCTCTTTTTTCTCTACAAATTCAGGGTAGCGCCCCTTAAGTAACTCTTTTGAAAAAGTAAGAGCATCCTCTTTAGATAATATACCACCAGAAAACTGAACAATATTTCCTTGAATACGTGCTCGAATAACAGAGTTTGCTTTGATATGGAGGTCACTCCCTCCGTTATCTATCATCTTTTTAAGATAAGCACGTACTTTTTTCAGCTGTTCAAAGGTAAGCTTACTTACATCTACTTCATTACTCATAATGCCTCCAGTATCTCTTGAAATGCATCTTTAAAAGCATCTAAACCATCTTGAATCTGCTTATCTAAAATAGCTTCGAAGTCTATACCTGCTGCATCAATCTTTTTAAAATGCTTATCAATAATCTCTTGTGAAATTGGCAATGCTTTTTCTGTAGCACCATTTTTCACATAAGCTTTAATAGTGTCTACCGGGGCAGTGTTTACACTGTTATATGCCAAGAGTTGCTCTATGTAATAGTGTGCAGGAAGAGAATCATCTTTCACGCCAGTACTGGCAAAAAGAGCTCGACAGCCAAGAACATTCATCGCTTCTATCCCTACATAAATATCTGCAGTGTTATAAATACCACTTTTTGCTACATCTATGTTAAGTTCGCTCAATTGAGTGTCCAAGGCTCTATCTATACGTGAGACAAAAATACTTATGACTGTATCAACTTTAGCACCATTTGCTTTCACACCTGCTTCAAAAGCTTTTGCACATGAAAGTGCTTGAGATTTTTTGAAAATAAGTGTCGCGTTTACAGGGATACCCTCAGAGGTAAGAGCCTTCATCGCTTTATAGCCTGCTTGTGTTGCAGGTACTTTTATCATAACATTAGGTCTGTCTATCTGGGCAAAAAGTCTTTTTCCCTCTGCTATTGTTGCCTCGGCATCATCACAAAGATAAGGGTCCACTTCTATACTCACATAGCCATCATCTCCCTTATCAAACAAAGGTTTTAAGATATCTGCTGCCTTTTGGATATCGTAAATAGCTACAGCCTCATACTTCTCTTTTGCACTAAGTCCATTCAAAGATGCAAGCTGTTTTTTGTAAGCTAATGATGTTAAGATCGCACTCTTAAATATAGCAGGATTTGAAGTTGCTCCATTGATAGTCCCGGCATTGATTAAATCTTTAAACTCATGATCAAGATAGTCTCTCTCGATAAAATCTGCCCACAACGAAAACTTCAATTCTTCTATATACATAGATACCCCTAAATTATTTTTGTTCTATTATAGCCAAGTAAATATAAAATAAAAAGATGTATAAATGTTAATGCAAAAAAAATTTCTAAGTTAATAGAGATGAAAAT
Organism: uncultured Sulfurimonas sp.; assembly: GCA_964518545.1. GTDB lineage: Bacteria > Campylobacterota > Campylobacteria > Campylobacterales > Sulfurimonadaceae > Sulfurimonas. Next base: position 33,932 of record CAZFGS010000004.1, read on the forward strand.
CATATCAATTCCAAAATCAACAAAAAAATCATAAAGTGCCTCTTCTACAAAACTATATATAAAAGCAATCAAAGAAAAAAATAAGAAAAAATATAAAAGCTCTTTCTCACAAATAATCACTCTTTTTTTATATAAACTTCCAGCTAAAACCATTAAAGAGAAAAAATATATCTCATAGAAACTCAATGTAAATAAACTGACTAAAAAAAAGTTTCCTAGATACACAAGAAAAAACCTAAAAACAAACATCTCTTATAATCAGTTTTGATTGAGTATTTTTTGCACTCGTATGCTAAATACTGCCCCATTTCCAGAACTCTCAACATCAATATTGCCATTAAACTGTTTTTGCACTATCATCTGAGACATATAAAGACCTAATCCTGTTCCATTTTTCCCTTTAGTACTAAAATAAGGATCAAAAATCTTCGTCATATCATCAAAGTGAATACCTCTGGCATTATCTTGTATCTTTATGATAAGCTCATCTTCTATGTGAGTCACACTAATTTTAATGTTAGGGTTTCTCACCTGATCAAAAACAAGTACATCTATAGCATTGTTTAAGATATTGAGCAAAACCTGCACAAACTCATTTTGGTATGTCTCTATATATAATGTATCAAAAGGTTCTATCTCTATAGTGATCTGTGTATTTTTCAGCCTTGGCTCTACAAAATTGATGGTACGTTGTAAAAGTTCACGTACTTCCACCTCTTCAATCTTTTTATTTGGTTGAAAATATGTTTGAAAGTCATCTATAGTTTCAGAAAGATAAATTATGGTATTGCTAATATCTTCAAGTGTTTTATCAAGATCTTTTGCTTCAATATCTTCTTCAAGAAGTCGTTTAATCTGAATATTTGAGATGCTTAATGTTACTGTTGAAAGTGGTTGTCTCCACTGATGGGCTATCATACTCATCATCTCACCCATTACAGCCTGTTTAGATTGAATAGATAAAAGCTTATCTTTTTTCATCATCTCTTCAACCTGCTCTTGTAGTTTCAGTTGTTGTGAGAGTACTAAAGATCTAGCCTCCTCCATCTTTAACTGATAAAAATTAATAATTAAAGTTACAATAATCAAAACAACCGCTATATAAGAGACCTGAAATGGAGAGTAAGAAACTGCTACAAAGTTCTGAATAGGTGCAATTAGAAGTAAAAACAGTGTAAGCATAAACCAATACACAGCAAACTTTTTATGTTGTAAATAAAGAAGAATGATAGGATATGTAAAGAGCCATATATGCTTAAGTGAACTTGGCTCATTGGTATACACAAGATATAAAAAGAAAAAAGTAAACTGAGATGTAATAACTGTCGAGACAAAAGTAAACTTTGTTTTATCGCGTCTTAAAATAAAAAATAAAACAGCATTAATCAAAAGTAAAAAAGATTCCATAGGAATAAGATCTGGAGTTGCTCTAAGGTAGTTCATTGACATACCAAATAAAAGAGAGATAGAGGAGAGGACTATGGCGATATTTACCATCTGAAACTTACTTCTTAGTTCTAATTCAGATTCATCAAAACTAAATCCACTTGTAAAAAATTTATGTAACATTATTCTCTTTCTTCTCTCTTATGGTAAATATATCTTTTCTTGAAGCTCATTATACTCTAAGAGTACATCACTATCAAGTGTAACACCCCCACCACTTTTATATATATAACCATTATCAGTTTTTTCTATAAAACGTATCATTACACCCGAATCTAGTGTATCTCCATCATAAACACCAAAAACACCGGAAAAATATCCTCTCTCATACCCTTCTACTTGCTTTATAATCTCTAAGGTGCTTTTTTTCGGAGCACCACTGATACTTCCAGCTGGAAGAAGGTTCTTTAGGATGGTTCCTATATTTTCATGCCAATGCTCTGATAGTTTTCCACTTATGTGAGAACTCACTTGTAAAAGCTTCTTCTCCCCGGCATCGATACTTTGAATATAGCGAAACTGTTCCACTTTGACATCTTTTGCTACTATAGAAAGATCATTTCGCAGTAAATCTACTATCATCACATGCTCTGCCATCTCTTTTTGATTGGCAAGTATCTTTACCTCAGCATTACTCATAGATGCGTCTATGGTCCCTTTCATAGGGTAAGTGTGAATTGTATCATCCTCTATACCTATAAATTTTTCTGGAGAGAAACACACAAATTCCTCTTTAAAACGAAGTTTGTAGTGTGCATTTGCCAAACTATATATCTCTCGTAAAGGGAGTGGTGTCTGTATCTTTGTAGGCTGTGTAAGATTTAAAATATAGGTCTCACCTGAGCAGATCTTCTCTATCACCTGCTCAAACTTTTGTTTATACTCTGAAAAATTTACGGGCTCAGTTGTAAAAGTGTGTGGATGTTCTTTATAGATGTAATGAGCATCTATCTCAAACTCTATATCTTCCTCTTGGAGTGTATCAAGAGGAAAAACCTCTATATGTTCTCCTAAAAAATCACTGAGAAATAAAAAAGGTTTTCGCTCCCTTCCAAGAGCATTAAGTTTTTCAAATGACATACAAATCTAAGCAATAAGCTTTTTCAATATGGCCATACGGATGTTTACACCATTGCTAACCTGTTCAAGTACTTTACAACGTTTATCATCTAAAAGAGCATCTGTGATATCAATATTTCTATGCACTGGACCAGGGTGTAGCAGTATAATATCTCTCTCACCCAAAAGCTCCTCAGTAATGCAGAAATCGCTTGCATAATCTTTAAGTGAAGCATAACTTTGTGAAGAGTGGCGTTCTGTTTGTGTTCTTAAGCTCATAATCACATCTACTTCATCGATAATCTCACTCAAATAATGTGTAGTTCTTAGTGAAGTTGATGGTAAAAACTGTGGAGGTGCAACAAGTATTACCTCCATCCCAAAACGTGAGAGAAGCTCGATATTCGAGTTTGCAACACGAGAATTTTTAATATCTCCAACGATAGCTATCTTTTTTCCTTCTACATCACCAAAATGTTCTTTTAAAGTGTAGAGGTCTAAGAGTGCTTGGGATGGATGAGCATGTGCCCCGTCTCCTGCATTTAAGATACTCGCCTTAGTATGGTTGGAGAGGATTTTTGGCACACCTGCATTTTGATGACGCACAATGATGGCATGAGGACCCATCGCATCAAGATTCATTGCAGTATCGATAAGTGTTTCCCCTTTTTTCGTAGAGCTTTTTGAAACATCAAGGTGTACCATATCGGCACCAAGACGTTTAGCCGCTATCTCAAAAGAGCTTCGCGTTCTTGTAGAATTTTCAAAAAAAAGCGTGATGATAATTTTATCTTGAAGTATTCTCTCAAACTTTCCATCACTAAAATATTTTGCATCTGCCAAGATCTCTTCTATCTCTTCTCTAGTAAAATCATCTGTACGAATTAAATGTGCCATTTTCTCTCTTTTCTTCATTATTTACAAATTATACAAAACATCACAAATGGTGTCAATATCTTTATCTACTTTCATCACATCATAGCCAGTATTTAAAAAGAACGGCTCACTTAATGTTTCAAAGTTTTCATCTCCACCGCGACAATTAAATGCCACCACTGCTGGAATATTTCTATTTTTCAAGGCTTGTAAACTTAAGAGTGTATCATTGATACATCCAAGAGAACAATGTGTTACCAAAAGAGCTGAAGCTTGAAAAAACAAAATTAAATCTATCATCATGAAACTTCCATCAAGCGGTACTAAAAGACCACCAGCTCCCTCAATCAACAACACATCACACAGTGTTTCAAGTTTTTCTATCTTCTCTTGAAGCAGTCCAAAATCAAGCGGTGTTGCACGCGATGCCACATAGGGAGCTGCTCCAAGCTCATAAGTGATGGGAACAATATCTTCAAGTGTAACATTTTCAAATGCAGGGTTAAGTTCCTTGAGTGTTGCTAAAAGTTCCATCCCATCAGGAGCTTTCCCATCTACTACCCCAGTTTCTATAAGCTTGATTGCTCCCACTCGAACGCCATTAGCCGCATACTCACGAAGCAATTTTTTTGTAGTATATGTTTTACCTATATCAGTATTTGTCGCTGTTATAAAGATACGTTTTGCCATTAATTCTCTTTTTTATTAATTACAAACAGATGTAAGTAACCGTAATACTTTATTAATTTCATATTTTTTGACACATCTATTGTCTTATCAATACTCAAGAAAAATTCTTCAAGTGCCCCATCATCCAAGTCTCCAAGATAATTAAAATCACTATGCTCTTCACAGTTTAGTTTTACAAGTCGATGTGTTTGTGTTTGTATATCAGATATCCATATTTTCATATTTTATTATATAGTAATTTTTATTAAGCTTTCTAAAAGTCTACTAGGTGTAAAATGCTTACTTACTAGTCAGTAAGCATTTTATTATAATAATATTTGATACAATACTAAGAT
>CAZFGS010000005.1:0-35440 GCA_964518545.1 uncultured Sulfurimonas sp.
TAATTTAAAAAATGTGTTACAATATAAATATGATAAATAAACAAATATTAATATTAGAAAATAATCAAAAAAATTTTGATCTTTTAGAGGGTCTATTTAAAAATGAAGATTTTGTATGCCAGGCAGTCCTAGAAAAAGCAACTTTAGCTACATTGAAAATTGATAGTTTTGATTTGGTACTTGTAAATTCTCATGTAAATTACATAGATTCTAAAGAACTTATCTCTTTGATTCATGAAAAATCTCCTATAAAAGTACCTATCTTATATATCGATAACGAAAAAGATCATAATAAAAAGATGTTAAAAGAGTGTTTTGACTATGGTGTTTGTGAGTACTTAAAGAAACCTTTTGATAAACATGAAATTATCTCTCGTGTAATGTACCATTTTAATCAGTATCAAAAAATGAAAGAGTACAAGTTACGTGTCGATAAGCTAGCAAACCTAGCAACAGTCGATCAACTTTCCAAATCATCATCTAAAATGCATATGCAAGCTATCTTAAAACATCAGCTTAGTAATTATAAGCGATATAAGACAGATACAACAGTTGTTTATATGAGTTTAATCAATGTAGATAAAATTGTTGGATTATTTGGTTTTGAGGTAGGTGAAAAACTTATTGCACTCTTTGCAAAAGAATTAAAAGCGATACTCCGTGAATCTGATGCATTAGCAAGATGGGCAGGATCAGATTTTATAATACTTCTCACCAATGCAAATGCTAAAGCATCATATACTGTAGCTCAAAAAATCAATGAAAAGCTTTCAAAAATGGATATTATGAAAGGTACAAAACCTTTAATGGCCTTTGGAATAACAGAGTTTGTAGAAGATGATACTATTCAAGAAGTGATACAACGTTCTAAATACGCTCTTAAAGAAGCAAAAAAACAAGAATACGGTCGTATTCAAGTTTCTTAGTCGAAGTGAAGTATATCTTTTGCTTGAATCATATCTTTGTCACCACGACCACTAAGGTTTACAATGATGAGTTTGTCTTTTATGTTTGGTAGTTTTTTAAGGTATGCAACTGCATGAGAAGACTCAAATGCAGGGATGATTCCTTCTTTTTGGCTTAGCCATACAAAAGCATCAAGTGCTTCTTGGTCTGTGATATTGTCATAGCTTACCGAATCATTGTCCTTGTGAAAGGCATGTTCAGGTCCAATTCCTGGGTAGTCAAGTCCAGCTGATATAGAATGAGCTTCAAGAATCTGTCCATCTTCATCTTGTAAAAGATACGACATCTGACCATGAAGAACACCAGGACGACCTTTTTCTAGTGAACAGCCATGTTTATCAGTCTCAATACCAAGTCCACCAGCTTCTATACCGATACACTCAACCTCTTTGTCTTCTAAGAAGTGCTGAAACATTCCAATGGCGTTTGAACCTCCACCTATACATGCTATAACATGGTCAGGGAGACGATTTTCTTTTTCTAAGATCTGTTGACGAGCTTCCCAACCGATGATAGCTTGAAAGTCTCTTACCATCATAGGATAAGGGTGAGGTCCTGCTACTGTTCCGATAATATAAAAAGTATCTCTCGCGTTTGTTACCCAGTGGCGAATTGCATCATTCATAGCATCTTTTAGTGTACGGCTTCCTGATTCTACAGAGTTGACTTTAGCACCAAGGAGTTTCATGCGAAACACATTGAGCTCTTGGCGTTCAACATCTTTAGCACCCATAAAAATCTCACACTCTAAATCGAGTAGAGCACAGATGGTAGCAGTTGCTACTCCATGTTGTCCTGCTCCAGTTTCAGCGATTATTTTTTTATATCCTAGACGTTTTGCCATAAGCCCTTGAGCAATGACATTATTAACTTTATGTGCACCTGTATGGTTTAAGTCTTCACGCTTGAAGTAGACTTTTGCACCAAGTTCTTTGGAGATGTTTGCTGCATAGTAAAGTGGGCTAGGGCGACCTACATAATCTTTTAAGTAGTAGTCTACCTCACTCCAAAAATCTTCATCAAAACGGATAGATTCATACTCTTCTTTGAGTTTTAGTAGGGCTGGCATAAGTGTTTCTGGAACATAGCGCCCACCAAAGATTCCAAAGTGTCCATTGTTGTCTGGATCGTATTTGCTTGGAGTTGGAATATACATTAATTAACCTCTATTATATTATAAACTTGTGTTGTCTCTTCGAGTTTTTTGATACCATCTAAAAAAGTAAGTCCAATCACAAAACAACACTCAACACACTCTGCTCCTGTTTGGTTTACAAGTGTAGCAGCGGCATTTGCTGTTCCCCCTGTAGCTATAAGGTCATCTAGGATGAGGACTTTTGCACCTTTTTGCTCACCAAAGGCATCTATGTGTACTTCAATCTCATCTACACCATATTCAAGTGCATACTTTTCACTTATAGTAGTGTAGGGGAGTTTCCCTTTTTTACGTATGGGAACAAAACCAAGACCTAGCATCTGTGCAAGTGCTGCTCCAAAGATAAATCCACGAGCATCAATCCCTGCTATATAATCAAGGTTGTACTCTTTATAACGAGCATAAAGATGGTTCATTAAAACGCCATAAGCTTCTTTATTATTCAAAAGAGTAGTGATATCCTTAAAGACGATACCCGGTTTTGGAAAGTCTTGTATATCTCTAATAGAGTCTTCAATAATTTTACGTTCAGTATTTGTCAGTGTCATAGTTTATCCTTTAGAGAAGTGCATCTATACGACCCTCAAGGGCTTTGATTTTGCCATTGAGACGGTCTGTTTCTTGTCGATGTTTTGAGTTGCGTTGTTTGAGAACTTTAAGCTCATTTCTTAGCTTTGTAAGCTCTTCACTTAAAATGTCTACATTTCCAAGTGCTCGTTGGAGTTGAATTTGGTACTTTCTTATAAGAATCTCTGCCTCTTGGAGTGTGAGTTTCATTAAGTCATTACTGCGTTGCTCTTTGTTTGTAATACTCTTAAAGTAGTACATCTTGACAAAGAGCCATACAGAGAGTATAGATAACAGTGTTAAAAGTGACCATTCCCAAAACATACTAACTCCTTTTTTTTACTTAATTTAGTTCGATTTTTTCTACTCTACCACAGTGTCTACCACCATCAAACCCACCTGTAAGCCAAGCATCGATGATAGATTCAGCAACACCTTTGCCAACAATACGCTCACCAAAACAAAGGATGTTTGCATCGTTATGCCCACGTGCTACCATTGCAGTGTAAGCATCATGGCAAAGTGCCGCACGGATACCCTCATGGCGATTAGCAGCCATACTCATACCTATACCACTTCCACAGATAAGTACACCTTGTGTACCAGCATTTTCAAGAACGGCAGTTGCTACTTTATGTGCATAATCTGGATAATCCACTCTCTCTTTAGAGTAAGGTCCCATATCTTCAACCTCATGCCCTTTAGCACGAAGTAATTCTACTGTATAGTCTTTTAACTCAATCCCTGCATGGTCTGTTGCAACAAAAAATTTCATTTTTTTCCTTTATGATAATAATAAGCCAAGTATTGTTTGAACTGGCAAAATAAGTAGGTAGTCTTTGAGTGGTGTCATTAAAACCACAAGCACAAAGATGATACCGTAGCGTTCATTTTTATAAAAGAACTCAGCGATACTGTTGATTTTATATTTTAAACTTAGGTGCATTAAAAAATGTGCTCCATCAAACTGTGGTATAGGGAGTAGGTTAAATACCCCAAGTACTACATTGATAACGAGTAACTGGAAGATAAATATATAAGTAAAAATATATGCTATCCCATCTGCTGTTGTAGGTTGACTCATAGCAACAATAGCTATAGAAGCAAAAGCAGCAAGTGTAAAGTTATACACAATACCTGCTAAATCTACTTGCATTGCAGCATTATAGCCACCACGATGTATCACCTTAGCCATATTTATAGGAACAGGTTTAGCCCAACCAAATAAAAAGCCACTTTCTCCCCCTAAAAGCATAGGAAGAAAGTACATGGTAGCTGGGACAATAATAGTTCCAACTAAATCCACATGGCTGAGTGGATTGATGGTAAGGCGACCAGCATTCTTAGCGGTAGTGTCACCATACATATAAGCAACCCAACCATGCATAATCTCATGTCCAATGATCGCAACTGCAAGTGCTAAGATTGCAGCAACAATTTTTAAAATATCAAGTAATTCCATGGAAGTCTTTATCTGTTCTTATTCTTTCTTCTCTTGCTTTATCAAGATAAGGAGACTCTTCTAAATCTGTTGGTGTTTTACCGATACGATCCCATCTGATCTCCCAGTTGTCATCGATAGAGAAGTATATAAACCAAGGTGTTCCCTCAATATTGTCATAAGGAACAGTTCCCCAAAAACGGCTGTCGTTTGAGTGGTCTCGGTTATCACCCATCATAAAATAGTGCCCTTTTTCAACACGAAGTGGATTCACAAAGAAAAGAGGAGTAGGGTAACGGCCATTATTGACAATTTTATCATCATGATGGATACCAGGGTGTGCTTTCATGTAAGGATTTTTTACCCAAAGTTTCCCCTCATATACAGCTATCTCAAACCCTTTATAGTGATCTTTGATCCATTCATCACCCTCTCTAAAATGGATAAAAAGATTTTTGTCTGCTACAAAAAGTTCATCATCAGGAAGTGCTACACAACGTTTGACAAAGTGTTGTTTGACATTACCCGGATAACGGAAGATGACAATATCGCCACGAGCAGGTGTATCTCCATCAAATAAACGCAACTCATCACTCCACGGCATGATAGAAACTTCTAAAAATGGGATATGAGGCATAGAGATACCATAAGCAAATTTTTTGGCAAAGAGATGATCTCCAATTAAAAGAGAATCTTTCATGCTTCCACTAGGGATACGAAATGCCTGAGCGATAAAAAATATGACAAAAAGAACGATAACTATCGTTCCTGTCCAAGAGTTTGAAAATCTATAAGCTTTTGTAAAAAGGTTTTTCATGTAGGTTTATTTTTCCTCTTGAGCGAGTTTTTTTGCTGCACCGTTAATCTTAGCAGCCTTTAATGTGTTACTCAGAAGCATAGCGATAGTCATCGGTCCTACTCCACCTGGAACAGGTGTAATATAAGAGCATTTTTTAGCAACATTTTCAAAATCCACATCACCAACAAGTTTACCATTTTCAGCACGATTGATACCAATGTCGATGATGATTGCACCATCTTTTACCATATCTTCTTTTATAAGATTAATCACTCCAACACCTACTAAGATAATGTCAGCATTGAGAGTGTGGTGTTTTAAGTCGTCGGTGAATATATGGCAAACTTCTACGGTTGCATCCGCATTTAAAAGGAGAGAAGCCATAGGCTTTCCAACGATGTTGGAAGCTCCAACAACAACACAATTTTTCCCTTTTACATCGATGTTGTACTCTGCTAAAAGTTCCATAACACCAAGAGGTGTACATGGTACAAAACCATTTAGGTTAGTCACAAGGCGACCAACATTAAATGGGTGAAAACCATCTACATCCTTAGCAGGGTCTACAAGTTCTAGAATTTTTGTAGTGTCTATGTGTGAAGGGAGGGGAAGTTGGACTAAAATACCGTCGATATTTGAGTTTTGGTTCATCATCTCTATAGTGTTTTCTATAGCTTCTTGAGAGATACTCTCTGGCATCTCATGTGTTACAGAGTAAAAACCTACACGGTCGCATGCTTTTTTCTTCATGTTTACATAAGCTGCACTCGCTGGATCTTGTCCAACAAGTAACACCGCTAGACCAGGAGTACATCCACAAGTCTCTTTTAACTCAATCACCTCTTGGGCAACATTGGCTTCTATTTTTTTGGAGAGTGCTTTACCATCAAGAATTTGCATTTAAACCTCTATAGATATTTTTTTGTTATTATACCTTTTATTTGTAAAGAGGAGATTAACTTCATCTCTTTACCTGCTTAGTTATGATAGTAGCGATTTAGGTCTAAGAGACCTGATTGTAGAGGTTCTTTTTTTTCAAAGTTTTTTTGAAACCAATCAAATGTTTCCCAAAATTTTGTATCTGTTCGTGGTACATAGTATTTTCTAAATTTTTTTATATATTTTTCACTTGCATCAAAGTTTTGTATGACATCAAAAAAATCTGGTATATCTTTATACTCAACTACTGCAAAAGCATTAGGATAAGAGCCTACATACCCATCTATAAAATCAATTGTGTCAAGATCGGGGTTGAGTCTTTTAGACTCCCCAAAGAGGGAATTTACATTATCATGCCATCTATTGACCACTATTGATGTGACAACATCATTGTTATGAGGCATTTTAATACGAACAAGTAAAATATTAACATCCCCATTTGTAACATGTTTTATAAAGCCTTCCCCATGGCAACTGAGTGCCCTTGCACCATTTTTTAAATCTTCAAGATTTTTAAATTTTGTTGGCATCTGAGGGGCTTTTTGAGTATTTTTAATATAGTTAATATCATCAAAAACGATATTGGTAGATTTGAGTATATGATGCTCTACTATTTGTTCAAGAAGTTCATTTTTAAAGTTTTTTGTTTTATATATAACCTTAGTTGGTACCTCTGTAAGTCTATTTTCATCAACTTTTTCAATAGCAGTAGTACCTATATACCAGGAGTTTATGGTTGGAATACGAGATTCTTTTGGTAAAAGATATATAAAGTTAAACTCACCTTCAAAACGGAGAAAATCCATATATCTGCGTATATTTGTTTGATGGGAGATATTGCCAAAAACATCATAGCCTGCAACTAAAGAATAGTAAATACGCTCAAGTTGAGCATAGTCAATTACCCACATTGTTCTAGGAAGACTTCCAAGTACACCCTTATGCACAGAGGCACTGTCAAAGTGTCTATAGATGGTTAAAAGAGGTGCATCATCTGCTTTTTCCCCTTTCCAAATAGACTCTATCCCTTGTCCTTGAGGATAAAACTTTTTATATTCTTTTTGTTTCGCAATAAAATATCGATGATATTTTTCTCTATAAGCATCACTAAAAGTTTCTAAAAGGCTTTTTGAACTCGTTTCAATAGGCATAGCGAGATTATCTGCTTGTTCTATAAGAAAGTTTGGATTAATAATGGAGATATCACTTTTGGGATCTTCAAACATCACCCAAAAATGATCATGTATAACATTAAGTGCCATTTGTCCACGACATACAGGACCACGAATAAAGGTCATCACTATATATTGTGCATTATCGAGAAGAAACTGATATCTACTTTTTGGTGGTATCTGCGCATATACTCTAAATGGATTTGCACTCAAAGAGGTTTCGTAACTCATATAATGAGGTTTTTCAGTCCATATGGGCTTTATAAAAAGTTCTTTTATCCTTACTAGTTTAGTATCATTAAACTCAACAACCATATGAGTTTTATGTACTATTGTAGAGTGAATTTTTTGAAATCTATAATAAAATTTTTTGATTTTTGGATCATCAAAAGGGCGGACAGTTGCAATAGTCTGTATCTTTTGTGGGGCAGGTGTAGAGGAGCGAACTAGTTTATAAAACTCTTTTGTGCTTGTACCTGTAAAATGGATGTGTGCTAAGAAAAAATGCTCATAAAGATATCTGGCTGTTAAGGTATATTTTGGATTAGTATTATTAAAAAAACTTTCCCATTTTTGTATCTCTTTTTGTGCTTTTTGACTTGGTGTAGTAAGCTTTTTTTGTTCCTTTTGTGTTGGCCCTTGAGACCCTTGTGTTATCCATTGTACAAGGGTATTGTACTCTTTATCTTTAATAGCTGGAAAACCATAAGGCATACCATGGTTGGGTTTCTCTTCTAAATACTCTCCCATCTCTTGAAGATTACGAGGGCAGATAAGCTCGTCTGTTTCAGGTTTATAAGAACCTATTACTTTGGGATGGATCTTTTTATCATGAAGCATATGAATCATGATAGAATCATTATAGCTTTCATTTGCATCAAACTTTTGTGTAAGGGAAAAAAAGCCTTTGTCTCTCCATTTAGGAGTTGATTGTGCATCTATAAAAAGACGGGTGGGGTTTATTGCTTTTAAACGTAGAGCATCATACACAGCAATCTTACTTCCTCCCCTATCTATACCTTCAAAAGAGCTCATTTTTGCTTGACAAGGGGAGTTATAACATGAGTGACATGTTACACAGCGTTTATCTAAGATAGGTTTTACATCATTTAAAAAGCTTATACTCTTTTGTGATTTTTCAACTTTTACAGCTTGGGGAATAGGTGCTGAACATCCAAAAAAGAGAAAAGATAAAATCAATAGTAACAGATACTTTTTCATTTACAGAACCAATATATTAAATTTTAGATATTATATCGGTTCAATAATGATAGGTTACTTAGAATGAAACAGATACTTTTTTTAACAATTCCCATTTTTTTATATGCAACAAGTAGTTTTATAACACCACTTGAATATGCAACACAACTCTATAAAAACCCTCGTGGTATAGGATGTGAGCATTGTCATGGTGAAAATGGTGAGGGGAAACTCATCGCTAATTATGTGCATAAAAATCAAAAAAAAAGTTTTATAGGCCCCTCTATAAATAAAATCCCATTTGATGCTTTTTATAAGGCTATGAACTCTAGAATTAAAGGGATGCCAAGATACTTTTTAACAAAAAAAGAGGTCAATGCACTCTATCTCCACCTTCACAAAAATGATAAAAAAGTGAAACAAAATGTTAGATAAGATTGAAGAAGCTTATACTAAACGCGACTTAGAAGCTCTTGATACCTTGGCAACACCATGTTTTAGGGAACTAAATAAAAAGAACAATTTTCGTTCAGCTTTAATGCTTTCTTCTCATAATCTCAAACATCTCATGAAAATAGAATCTTTAGAAGCTGATTGTATTATTTTAAACCTTGAAGATGGTGTTGCGAAAGAGGATAAACCATTTGCTCTTGTCCTAGCTGCAATTTTTCTCTCGCGTTTACAAAAGTGTGACAAAAAACTTGTTGTTCGAGTCAATGCTTTAGATGAGGGTGGTTATGAAGAGATAACATACTTAAATCAATTTATGCCAGATGCTATTCGTGTACCAAAGATACAAGATGAAAAAGAGGTTCGTGACATTTTACACCTGCTCAATGATGATATTGAACTTCATCTCTCTATAGAGACAGCTTCCTCTTGGATCAATCTAAGCTCTTTGGCTGTAAACAAAAGAGTGAGTGCATTTTATCTTGGTATCTTAGATCTTTTTGCAGATATGGGACTTTCTCAATCATTAATAGATATAGATAATCCAACATTACAGTATATGCTTTCACATTTTCTTATCACATCCAAAGCTCTTGGTGTAAAACCTGTCTCTTTTGTATACCAAGAGTTTCAAGATCTTGAAACTTTTTCACAATGGCTTACTATGGAAAAAACTATGGGATATAATGCAAAGGCCTGTATCTCCCCAAAACAAGTAACATTAGCAAATAAAGCATTTGTGGATAAAGAGCAAGAGATAGCTCGTGCTCAGGTAATTGTGAAGCTTTTTGAGATGCATAGGGATGAGGGTATTACAGGCTTTGTTGATGATGAATATGGTTTTATAGATGAGCCTATATACAAGGGTGCTGTGAGATTATTGAAAGACATTTTATAAGTTTTATTTATTTTAAGAAATTATCGTAAAAACTGATGATATAATCATAATTATGTGATTATATTGGAGGTTTAAATGAACTTTAAAAGTATTAAAATTAGACTTGTTGGCTTAACTGTAGTAGGTCTTATCATACTTGGTGTCTCTGTGTCTATGGTAGCGATTAAGAAGTCTTCTGAAGCTTTGCTCAATGCAAGAATGGATCAGCTTAGAAGTGTAGCTGAAAGTAAGGCAGAGGGTGTAAGTGAATATACTTACATGCTTAAAGGTCTTCTGCGCTCTACTGCAAGTGATTTAAACACAGTACAGGATTTGTGGGCACTTAGTGATGGTTTTGATGCTCTTGAAGATGATATTGGAGATGATATCAGCATGGAGACCCTTAAAAGTAAGCTTAAAAAACATTATGAAGCAAACTATATTAATAAAATAAATTTTGCTGTTCCTGGTGTAGAAGCTAAAAAACCTGCTGAGCAGTATTTTCCAAAAACAAAAAACGGAAAACTTGCACAAGAGCTTTTTATATTGGAAAATCCAAATCCTATTGGGAGCAAACAACTTTTTAATCAAAATAAAAATTATAAAGATGATTATTCGAAACAGCATGCTCTTTATCATAGAAAATATAAGGCGATTATAGATCAGTTTGGACTTTATGATGCTTTTTTAGTAAATGCAGATGGTGTTGTAGTCTATAGTGTATTTAAAGAGAAAGATTTTGCAACAAACTTGCTTGATGGGCCTTACAAAAACAGTGGACTCTCTCATGCATTTCGTAAAGCGATGAAACTCAAAAATGGCGAGATCGCCTTTGATGATTTTGAACCTTATGAACCTAGTTACAACTCACCTGCTTCTTTTATAGCAACACCACTCTATTTTCATGAAGATCTTGAGGGTGTTTTAGTTTTTCAACTTCCAATTAATACCTTGAACAATATGATGAATTTTGGTGGTAAATTTAAGGAAGTTGGTCTTGGAAAAACAGGTGAAGCATTTTTAATTGGGCAAGATATGCTTATGAAAACAGATAGTCGTTTTGTTAAAGAGATTCAAGATGAAAAAGTTCAAAAGCTTGGCACAACTATAGGTGTTTTTAAAGTTGATAGTGAAGCTGTTAAAAAAGTATTGCAAGGTCAATCTGGGGTGATGCTCTCAACAGACTATAGAGGAGTAAGAATTTTAAACTCTTATACTCCTGTTGATTTTTTTGGTGAAAATTGGGGTGTAATAGTCAAAATGGATGAGGATGAAGCAGTTGAGTCTGTGGTAAGTACCAGAAATATAATTGCAGTTATGGCTTTTGTTATTATTGCCATATTAATTGTAGTGATGATTATGAGTATTCAAAAACTTATAGTCAACAAACTCTCTCTTTTACAAAATGCAGCCTATGATCTTGCAAAAGGTGAGGGTGATCTTACTCAGCAAATTCAACTTGCTAAGGGTGATGAGATGCATGAGGTTGGAAATAATATTAATGCATTTATAGAGAAGGTACGTGTTACGGTTGATAAAGCAAAACAGATGTCACAGGAGAATGCTTCTATTGCTGTAGAACTCTCAACTACCTCTCAAGAGATAGAATCCAAAGCACAACAAGAGGCACGAATAGTTGAAGAGGTAACAAATGAAGGTACAAATCTTCAAGAGGTGCTTCAGGTTGCTATTAGTGATGCTCAAAGTGTGAAAAAAGAGATTGATGAAACTGGGAAACAACTTCTTAATGCAAACAATAGCATCAAAGAACTTGCATCAGAAGTGTTTGAACGCTCTCAAGTAGAAACAGAGATGGCATCAAAACTGCAACAACTCTCCCAAGATACACAACAAGTGAAGGATGTCTTAACTGTAATAGCAGATATAGCAGACCAAACAAACTTACTTGCACTTAATGCTGCGATTGAAGCTGCTCGTGCAGGAGAACATGGTCGAGGCTTTGCAGTTGTTGCTGATGAAGTTCGTAAGCTAGCAGAGAGAACACAAAAATCTCTTACAGAGATTAATGCTACGATTAATGTGATTGTTCAGTCAGTACAAGATACTTCAGATCAGATCTCTGAAAATGCGACAAAGATTGAAGAACTTTCAACAACAGCACAAGATGTTGAAGCAGAGATTGACAATAGTGTAGGCTCTATGGAAGCTTCACTTCTTAAGGTTGATAAAACAGTTGAAGGTTATATAGATAACTCTAAAACGATTGACCATATGATTGCACAGGTGGAAAATATCAATCAACTCTCTTCTGAAAATACTCAGAGTGTAGAAGGGATTACAAAAGCAAGTGATAATCTCTCAGAGATGACTTCACAACTTAATGCCTTGCTTAATGAGTATAGAACATAATACAAAGCATCTCTTATGATGGCAAAGAGTGCTTCGACTTAATTAAAAAAAACAGGGCTTTTAAAAACTCATTTTTTAATTATGTCTAAAAAGAGAACTAAGAGCTAGAAGGGAAGAGATGATTTTTGTATCATAGTGTTTCTCCTAAAGGATGAGAAGCATCCATGCTGTACCAACCGTTAAAAATACAAATGTATTGATAAGAGTGATGATACCACCAACTTTGTAGATCTCTCCAGGTTCTAAGTACCCACTACCAGCATAGATAACATTTGCGGAAGAACCCTGTGGTGTGATGATAGCATTGAAGTTTGTTGCAAAAAGAAGCATAAATGCCATCATCTCAGCCGGAACACCAGCATTGACAGCCACACCTAAAAAGACAGAAAAAAGTGCTAGCATCTGTGCTGTTTGTGAAACAAAAAAGTAGTGTATAAGAACATAGCCTATAGTTATGGTTACATAAACAACAGGCCATGAAAGACCCACTACCATATCAGAGATATGCATCCCAACCCAAGCCATAAATCCAAGTTTGTCGAGGTATAAACTCATTGCAAAAAGTATTGAAAACCATACAAGAGTGGAGAGTGCATTTCCCTCTTGACGCATATCTTCGAGTGTAAAGATATTTGTAACCATTAAAACACCAAGACCTAAAAATGCGATGGCAGTTTTATCAAGGTGCCATGTGCTTGACATTACCCATAAAAATACCATCCCTATAAAGACACCAGCCATAATCCACTCATTTTTATGAACTTTCCCCATCTTATCAAGTGCCGCTTGTGCAATTAGTGGAGCTTCTGGTGTTTCTTTTACCTCTGGTGGAAATATCTTAAAAATAACCCAAGGAACTAAGAAAAATAAAACCAATACAGGAACAGATGCTGCAAGTGCCCATGAACCATAAGTGATGGTTACACCATAATCAAGTGCCATTTTTGCACCTGCTGGATTTGCCGCCATTGCTGTAAGCCAGAGAGTTGAAGAGAGTGTAAGTCCAGCCATAGAGGACATCATCAAAAAAGAACCAAGTTTTTTTCTTGTCCCATCTGCAATCTTAGATCCACTGTCGACACTCAAAGCATTAACAATAGGGTAGAGTACTCCAGAACGGGCAGTATTACTTGGAAATGCAGGAGATATAAACATATCGGCTGCGATGATAGAATAAGCAAGCCCTAAAGAGGATTTTCCAAATTTACGAATAATCAAAAAAGCAATACGTTTCCCAAGTCCAGATTTTATAACCCCACGAGCGATTAAAAACGCGACGATGATTAGTAAGATGAAATCTTCACTAAAACCACTGTATGCTTGTTTTGTTGTAAGTGTTCCTGTGAGAACAACTACAGCAAGAGCAATAATAGAAGAGGTGAAGATAGGCACAGCTTTGAGTATAACAGCAAAGATAGCACTGATAAATATGGCAAATAGGTGCCAAGCCTGAGTCTCTAAACCATCAGGTGTAGGCATAAACCATAGGACTAAACCTATGATAAGAACAATCGCTTGTAGGTAGTGTTGATGGAGTGTTGTTTTTGGGTGATGTGACATTATATTTCCCCTTTTGTTTTTCGTATAATTGGAAAGAGTCTTCCGTAAGTTAAACATCTCCAAACCCACTCTAGTGGACCAAAGCTAAATATTTTTAGCCAAATATAACTAAAGAAAATTTGGAAGAGATAAAGAGCGAGTGCTAAGAGTGTAACTTGAAATAATCCCATAGTACCAAAAAGACCACCAAAGAAAGGGTAGAAAATTAGGTAGCCTAAGAGGGTATGCATAAGGTAACTTGTAAAACTCATACGCCCTACATAAGCAAAGAGGTGAAAAAACTTCTTGAAAAATGCTTTTTCATCTAAAATAGCTAAGATGCTAATGTAAGAAAGAGCAAGGAGTATCTGTCCTGTCACTGCAAGTGCTTTGTAAGCTACATTTGTGATGTTATGGGAAAATGATGCCATACTTCCACCAATCTCATAAGCGATGTATGTAATGAGTGAACCGGAGATAAAATAAAACACAAAAAGTTTCAAAGATTTTGCATAAGTGGTAAAATAATCTATGCTCATAAGATAAAATCCAAGTAAAAATAGAGCTAAAACTTTCGTTAAACGTCCAGAGGGGATAAGATCTACATAGCGATAGTAAAGGTTATGCCAGTTTGCTTGGAGTACCTCATAAAAAGAGCCATTTTGAAAGATGGCTGTTAAATCTACTGGAGCCATATCTGGATATGTTTTATAGGCAGTGTATTCATAGTTTAAAATCTGTGGAAAATATAGAGCGATGATAACATCATAGATAAGCCATGAAAAATACAAAAAGATACTTAGTTTTAAAAGAGTACTCCCTTGCAGATTTCTAAACATAACAAATACAAGTCCTACTGCACCATAGATAAGTAAAATATCACCAGACCAAAAAAAGGAGTGGATTGCTCCAAACATCATAAGAAAACCAAGTCTTCTTCTATATGTTTTCATAAAGGGTACTTGATTATCGCGTTGTTTGTTGAATTGTATGTAAAATCCTATACCAAATAAAAGAGAAAAAAGGGTATAAAACTTTGTGTCAACAAAGAACATAAAAAGATAATGTAAGAGTTCATTATAGTCATAATAGGGGAGTGTAGCCATATGATCAAAAGGGATAAACTTATAGCCGCTCCATGATTGAATATTGGCGATTAAAATCCCAAAAATGGCAAATCCACGGATAACATCAAGGATTTCAACTCTGTTCTTTTTTAGTACAGGTGCTATTTTCTCTGTCATCTATTTTCCTATGGCATTGTCAAGTTCAGCTATTGCTATGTAGTAGTTATAGTAATCTACTACGAGCATTGCTTTGGCATCTATGTAACTCTGACGAGCCTCTTGAAGTTCTATATAGTCTGAGAGACCATGTTCGTAGCGTTTACTTGCCTGATCAAATTTTTCATTAGATACTTTGAGTAAACTTTGATCAAGTTCTATTGTGTCTTTTGTTTTATAAAGGTTGATAAATGCAGTTGTTATATTTTTCTTGATAAGAAGTTTTGTATTAAGAAGCTTGGCATTTGAGATATTGAGGTTTATTTTTTTCTCCTCTATTTTTGCACTAGTATCTCCACCTTTGTAGAGATTCCAGTTTAAATTAACCATCGCATCCCATTTTGTTTTTGGGATATATACTTGATAGTTGTCTGCTTTTTGTGAAAGATAATTCGCACTCACAAATAAAGAGGGGTAATACTCTGCATCAACTGTAGTTGTTTGAGCTTGAGAAGCTTTGATATTTGCAATCTCTTTTTTTATTTCATACCTGTTTGTATAAGCAAAGTCAATCGATTCTTTAAGGTTTAAATCATAAGGGTGAAGAGAATCATAGAGAGTATTTAAATCGAGTTTTTCACTGTAAAGTGAGTAGTTTTGAGTAGTTTGAGTAAAACCAACTACCTTATCAAGTTCTGCATAACTAAGTTTGAGATTATACTCTGCTTTGTTAAGTTCAAGTTTTGATTTTATCACTTGAACCTCTGCATCAGAAACATCGATTTTTGTTCGTATACCTGCTTCAAAGTAGCGTTTAGCTCTGTATAATTGTGCTTTATTAAGTTTTACATTCTCTTTTTGTACATCGATAAGTGCCATCGCTTTGAGAACATTATAATAAGCATTTTTTACATCTCTTTTTTTATCAGAAATTTTTTGCATATTTTCCATTTTGTAAGATTCTGAATAAAACTTTTGTGTATCTGTATTGCCACCTGTTTTTCCAAAGTCATAGACAAGTTGATTTAAAGAGATTTTCCCAATGAGAACTGTATCATCTGCTGAGTGAAGGTTGTATGTTTCACTCTGTGAAACTTTTCCTGCAGAAGCACTTAAGTCTACTTTTGGAAGGTAGCCTGAAAATGCACTGTCATAGCGTTTTTGAGAGGCATCATAATTGAGTTTAGAGATCTGTAAGTCTGGGGAGTTTTCCAAAGACTTTAAAAGTAACTCATCAACTGTATAATTTTCTTGTGCATAAATAAAAGTGCTTAAAGTAAGTAGTGTTAAGCTAAGTAATGTTTTTTTCATTATACTGATTCCCTTCTTGCTATCTCTTCTTCTACATTTACAAACTTTTCTCTTAATGTTTCAAGTAGTACATAAAGTACAGGCACGAAAAGTGTTGAGATAAAAGTTGCAGTTATCATACCAAACATAAGTACAATACCAATTGATTGTTGTGTAATGGATCCTGCACCGGTCGCAAATGCAAGAGGAAAAATACCAAATAAAAATGAAAGGATTGTCATCATTATGGCACGAAAACGCAGCGTTCCTGCATTTATAGCTGCTTCGATAATACCTATACCATTCTCTCTTTGCTCTTTAGCGAACTCAACGATTAAGATGGCATTTTTTGCTGCAAGGGCAACAAGTAGTACTAAACCTACTTGGGCAAAGGTGTTGAGAGGTAAACCACTCCAGTGAAGCCCTGCAACTGCACCTGTAACAACCATAGGAACAGAGAGTAATATCATAAGTGGGAGTATCCATGATTCATACTGTGCTGAGAGAACAAGAAAAACAACTAAAAGAACAAAAAATACAACATAAACCTGTGCATTTCCAGCAAGTGTTTCTTGGTAACTCATACCAGACCATTCATAACCATAGCTAGATGGAAGTACTTTTTTTGCTATCTCCTGCATTGCATTCATCGCATCACCTGAACTATATCCTGGAGCTGCTGCACCATTAATCTGAATACTTCTATACATATTGTAGTGAGTAAGATTTTGTGGTCCTATCTTCTCTTTAACTTGTAATATAGCACTCATTGGTACCATCTTTCCTTCTCTATTTTTTACAAATAGTTTGTCAATATCTTCTTTTGAACTTCTGTACTCTTTATCAGCTTGTACAAAAACACGAAATACTTTACCAAACTTAGTAAAATCATTAATATAAATAGAACCAAAATAGGCTTGCATAGTTGTGAAAAGATCAGACATATTCACTCCTAAGGCATTTGCTTTTTCTCTGTCTATTTTTATGTCATACATAGGATAGTTTGTTGCAAAAGTGGTAGTAGCATAAGCAATTCTAGGATCTTTAAAGGCAGCTTTTATTATCTCATTTGAATAGTGTTCAAGAGTACTTAAATCACCTGATAGATAATCTTGAAGTCTAAAGTCAAATCCACCAACATTACCAACACCCGGAATACCAGGTATATTAAATGCTGCAATATTTGCTTCATTTATAGATGTGGTTTTCTCTTTTATCTGCTTGATAATTCCAAAAACACTATTTTGCTGAGTTGTTCTTTTACTCCAGTCAGTAAGAGAGACAAACATCGCAATAGAGGAGCTGTCAAGTGAAGAGGTGATAATATTGTACCCTTCAATACTCTCTATGTTTGCAACACCTTCTATGCCATAAATAATTTTTTCCACATCAATCCGAGTTTTCTTTGTTTGTGCTATAGAAGTACCCGGTTTTAAGTTTACAGATACCATAAGAATACCCTTATCCTCTGAAGGAACAAAACCTGTTGGTGTAATACTAAAGAGATAATACATAAGAAAAAATATACCAGCCATAACTAAAATCATAAAGTAGCGAAGCTTGATAAAAAGTGTAATCGCCATCTTGTACTTTAGAGTAAGCCACTCGAAGAAAGAGTCAAAAACTCTAAATGCTACAAACTTCTTCTCACCATCTTTTTGGCGTTTAATTATAATAGCACTGATAGCAGGGGAGAGAGTAAGAGCATTCAGGGATGATACTATAACAGCAAACGCGATGGTAAGAGCAAACTGTTGATACAAAGATCCGGTAATGCCAGGAAGTAAAGATACAGGGATAAATACAGCCACTAAAACAAGTGTAGTAGATATGATGGGACCTATAAGCTCTATCATTGCTTTTTTGACAACCTGAGGCATAGTAAGCTCAGGCTCTTTTTTCATAACAACCTCTACATTTTCTACAACTAAAATAGCATCATCAACCACAATACCGATGGCTAAAATAAGCCCAAAGAGTGTTAAAAAGTTGATGCTAAATCCACCTGCAATCTGCATAGCTGCAAAAGCACCAACAAGAGATACTGGGATAGTGGCAGCAGCAATAATAGTGGGTCTCCAAGAACCAAGAAATACAAAGATAATGAGCATAACTAGCCCAATAGCCATATAAAGATTTTCAACAACATTATCAATTGCAACTTTTACATATTTTGTTGTATCGTAAGGTATAGAGTATGTCACACCATCAGGAAAACGACTTTGGAGTCTCTGCATCGTCTCTTCTACTTTTTGGCGAATATCAAGTGCATTTGCTTCACCAAGTTGAAAAACACCAATGATACCAGTAGGTTTTTTCGCACTTATAGCATTCCAGTCATAAGACTCACTTCCAAGTTCAACACGAGAAACATCACTAAGGTAGACTAAAGAGCCATCCTTTTTATACTTAATGACAATCTTCTCAAACTCTTTAACATCACTGAGTCTTCCCTCAGCTGTGAGAGTAAACTCCTGTTTTTGATCATCAAAAGTAGGATTACCACCTATCTTGCCGAGTGAAGCTTGTTTGTTCTGTGACTTGATGGCATTTATAACATCCATAGGTGTAAGGTCAAGGGCTTTTATCTTGTCAGGGTTAAGCCAGATACGCATAGAGTACTTTTTCTCACCCATGTTTTCCGCTTTTCCAACACCGGGAATACGTTTAATCTCATCTAGAATATTGATATTTATAAAGTTCGAGAGAAAACTTCCATCATATCTATCATCTCCACTAATGGTGATTAAACAGACTATTGAAGGGCTTCTTTTATCGACGATAACACCTTGTGCAACAACTTCAGCAGGTAGGGATGCTGTAGCTGTTGAGACTTTATTTTGTATATCTACGGCACCGATGTCTATGTCATAACCCGGTTCAAAGTAGACATTAATATTACTACTACCACTTGATGTTGAAGAGGAGTCCATATAGATAACCCCCTTGATACCGTTGAGTTTATCTTCTAAAACACGAGTGACAGTATCTTCAACAACAAAAGCATTTGCTCCTGTATATGTTGCACTCACACTTACCGTAGGAGGGGCAACATCTGGGTACTCTGATACAGGAAGCACAAGCATAGAAACAAGTCCACCTGTAATGATGATAAGTGAGATAACTATCGCAAGAATGGGTCTTTTAATAAAAGTGACTGAAAACATATCTTAGTCCCTTTTTGGAATAAGTTTATTTTTTTCTAGTATGGCTCGTATCCCTTTTGTTTTTGTAACATCTTTGATTGTGACTTTACGACCTGGTTTAAGTTTTACAAGTGCCGAAATGATGAGTTTATCACCATCTTTGAGTCCATCATGCACACTTACATAGTATTTGCTTGAATAGTCTGTTGTGATATCTACTCTTTTTACAGTTGAATTTTCATCTACAATGTACACATAGCTACCGAGTTGATCATTAAACACAACCTCAGGTGGAATCATCAAAAATTTGTATTTATCATTTATAAAAAGGTTTACATAAACAAAAGTACCTGGTAGTACTTTTCCCTCTTTATTGTTAATTGTTGCACGCATTGTAATAGTAGATGTAAGTGGATCAACACTATTATTTGCAAAGTCTACAAAACCATTAAGTCGTAACTCTTCCATATTTCCTGAAACAGTTATAAAGGCATCAGGTTTGTCTTTATTTCTATATTTTTGAAAGAGTTGAACATCACTTTGCGAAGGGGAAAAATAAGTATAAATAGGATCAATTTTAACAATAGTAGTTAAGAGTGTTGCTTCCCCTTGACCTACAAGATTTCCTACATCTATATGTCTTGCACTTACACGACCATCTACAGGAGCTTTAATAATTGTGTAACTTAGTTCTAATTTTGCCTTGTTTATTTGAGCAATATCTCCTGCAATAGCAGCTTTAAGACCAAGTTTTTGTGCTTGATACTGTTCAAGTGTAGCACGGGGAGCTAACCCCTCTTTTACTAGAGGGGCATATCTGTTTACATCTGCAATTGCCAGTGCTAAAGAAGCTTCGTCTTGTGCTTTTTTTGCTTTAGCTGCATTGAGAGCAGCAATATATTTACTCTGTTCTATTTTAAAGAGTTTTTGCCCTTTTTTTACTAATTGACCATCTTTAAAGTAGCACTTTTCTAAAATTCCTGAAACACGAGCACGAACCTCTTGATCACTGCTTGCTTTTGTTATGCCTGTGTATCGTTTCCAAATGGGCACAGCCTCTTTTTTGACACTGATCACTTCTACTAAGAGAGGAGGAACCTGTTTTTTGACCTCTTTTTGTTTTTCTTGAGAACAACCAGAAAGTAAGAAAACAAAGGAGAGAAAGAGAGTGCTTAAAAATGTAGATGCTTTGGACATATCTGAAAAACCTTATAACAATTTTTTATTGTTAAAGATTATATCGAAAAAAATCTTTTTTTAATATCTTGCAAGGTTATAATAGACATTATAACGTATCAGAATTTTTTCTTTTGGACGGGGGTATCTACTGTAAGCATACTCTATAGTCTCTTTTGTAGTTTCATCAAGTACATAGTAACCACTTTTTTTCAAAAATTTAAAGTCTGTCATATCTCCATTTGGATGAAGATAAAACTCTATTATATTGATTTTGTTGACATGAAGGTCTCGTGAAAGGTTGACACTTGCAACACGGGTAAGAACCTGTTGGGTGATACGTCTCATAATCTCTTGATTATCAAGCATATACTTTTGTTGCCCTGGAGTAAGTTCTCCCCATTTACTTCCATAGAGCTCTTTCATCTGTTTTATACTGCCACCAATCTGTGCTCCAGAAGCTTGAGTTTGTTTCTCTTTTTTCTCTTCTTTACTTGATTGATCTTCATAAAGCCATGACATTGCTGTTTGAGTTTTTTTCTTTATCTTTGTAGTATTTAGATCTTTTTTCTTAGCTAAAAGAGGAATATACGGTTTTTTTGGTGGTAGTGGTTTAACTTTTTTCTGTTTTGGTTTGGGTTTAGCTTTTGGTTTTGTCGGTCTATTGAGCTTTGTCTTTTTTAGTGGTTTTTTTGGTTCATATTTTATAGGTTTTTGTTTGAAAGTATTTTGTTTTGTAAGTTTTTTAAGTTGAGAACCTTTAGGCATAGGTGGAGCTATTTTCGGTGGGGGAACCTGTTTTTTTGTTAATCCAGATTTTTTATGTTTTTTAGGCATCTCTTTGAGAGAGATTTTGATCTTGTTCTCTTTTGGTTTTTGCACCTTCTTTATCTCTGGTGTTATAGTGCCAAGTACCCAAAATAACATAAGTATAAGCAGATGTATAAGGATGGCAACAAAGAGTGCGAAGGTAGATCTATTCAAAAAAATCCTATAATTTATTAAATTTCGTAGATTATACCAAATCAATGTTAATACTAGTTCGATATAATAAGAAAAATATTTAACAAGGTTTATAGATGAGTACAGAAGCATCAAAGAAAGCATTTGAACAAGCGCAAGAGTTGATTCCAGGTGGAGTAAATTCTCCAGTACGTGCATTTAAAAGTGTAGGGGGAACACCTATTTTTATAACAGAAGGTGAGGGCGCTTACTTAAAAGATGTAGATGGAAACAAGTATGTAGATTTTGTACAATCTTGGGGTCCACTTCTTTTTGGCCATAGAGATGAGAGTATCGAAGCGGCTGTAATTGAAGCTGTTAAGCATGGACTTAGCTTCGGTGCACCTACAGAGGCTGAAACAGAGTTAGCAAAACTTGTTATAAGTTTCTTTGACTCTATAGATAAAGTGCGTTTTGTCTCTTCTGGAACTGAAGCTGTAATGTCTGCTATTCGTCTTGCTCGTGGTTATACAAATCGTGATGATATTGTAAAATTTACTGGTTGTTACCATGGTCACTCTGATGCACTTTTAGTGGAAGCTGGAAGTGGCGCTGCAACTTTTGGTAATCCTTCAAGTCCTGGTGTTCCAGCAGACTTTACTAAACATACACTCTTAGCTGAGTACAACAATATAGAGTCTGTCAAAAAATGTTTTGCAGATTCAGATAACATCGCTTGTGTTATCATTGAGCCAATTGCAGGAAATATGGGACTTGTCCCAGCAGATAAAGAGTTTTTACATGAGCTTCGTGAACTCTGTACTGCTAATGGTGCACTTCTGATCTTTGATGAAGTGATGAGTGGTTTTCGTGGATCAGTTAATGGTGCGGAGAGTATTACAGGTGTTACACCTGACCTTGTAACACTTGGAAAAGTGATAGGTGGTGGTATGCCCGTGGGTGCTTTTGGCGGTCGTCGTGAGATTATGGCAGAGCTTAGTCCAGAGGGTCCAGTGTACCAAGCGGGAACTCTTAGTGGAAATCCAGTAGCAATGGCAGCAGGATTTGCAGCACTTTCAAAACTTAGAAAAAATGCTAGAGTGATAGCAGTACTGAATGAAAGAGCACAAAGACTTGTCGAGGGGATGCAAAATGCAGCCAAAGAGCAGGGCATTACAATGCAGATAGATACCCGTGGTTCTATGTTTGGATTTTTCTTCAATGAAAAACCTGTAAAAAACTTTGCAGATGCTTGTGAGAGTGATGCCGAACTATTTGCAGCATTTCATGCAGGAATGTTAGCGGAAGGTTTTTACTTTGCTTGTTCACTTTATGAGACAGGTTTCATCTCTAGTGCTGTAACAGATGCTATGATAGATGAGACTATCGCAGCCTCTGCAAAAGTATTTAAAGCTATTAAAAATGGCTAAGAATGAAGATGAAAAACTCAATCTCGAGAGAAGAGAAGAAAAAGAAGCAAATCAAAAGCCAAGAATCAAGCCTGTTATAGAAGCAGCAGATAACCTTTCTCTTGGCATCTCTATGGTTGTTGCTGTTGTGATGGGTGTCGGTATTGGTTGGCTGCTCAAAAACCTTAGTGGGATATACTGGACTTTTTGGATAGGAGTTTTCATTGGAATTGCTGCTGCCATTTTAAATGTTTATAAAGCTTATTCTAAACAATACAAAGAGTATGAAGAACTTGCAAAAGAGCCACGTTATGCTATAAAAAAACAACTTCAAGATGATGAAGATGATGAGGACTATGGTGAAACAAAGTATTAAAATCATTCTAGGAGCGGAACTTTTCGTTTTTGCTTTTTACTTTTATTCTTTTGAATACTTTATCAATATGCAGGTGGCATTTCTCTCTGCACTTTTTGTGATCTTGGGTGCATCTTATGCTTACAAAAAGATGGTAAATGCACAACTTGCCTCAGAAAATTTTGAAGAGAAACGCGATCTACTTGATGATATAGAAGATCCATATGAACTTTATGATGAAACACCTCTCAATGAGGCTCCTATAGAAGAATTAGATCTTAAACAGATAGTGAAAGAGGAGAAAGCAAAGATTAAAACCTTTAGCATGAAGAGTATGAAGCATGGTGCTAAAGGAAGTGTTTCAGCTTTTAGAATAGTACCTTATCTATTTTTAGCATTGGGTTTTATAGCTTTGAAAAACAATGAACTGCTCAATCTTGCAGTCTATCTACCCTCATTACTTATAGGTATCATAGTGGGTTCTTTAAGCTCAAAAGGGCTTATGAAGTAATCATTGGAATATTAAGTGTTATATCTTTTTTTATATCTATATAGAAATTATTTATCTTAGCGAGGGCTTTAAGCTCTGTTGCTTTGTCCTCGTTTAGATTTTCACCTCGTATAGAGATAGAGAAGATACTATACTTCTTGTCTTCAAGTATAACATGCTCCCCAATTCTATAAAATACCTTTGTATTTATATGTTTATTTTCTAAAAAACAAGTATATATTTTATTGAGTACTTTGATGAATTTATTGGAGTTTATAATGATATCTGGGATAGTTGGATCATACTCTTTTGTGTACTTAATATCTGAACTTATAGAGTTTGTAGAGATACATAGGTCTATGAGTGTAAAAATATTTGTAAGTTCACCTTCTGGTTTTTTTGCATTGAGTTTAAAAGATGGTGTCTGATAAAGTTTGATCCCTATCTGATCCTCATCTTCATACCCAACAGTAAGGCCAAAAAACTTGTAACGACCAAACTCTAGGTCTACGAATGTTGTTTTAAATCCGAAGGTGATATTTGCATAAGCTTTAGCAAGCTCAAAAAGCTCAGATCCTGTAGCAGTTCCTAAAAGGAACTGTGCTTCTGAATTCACAGAGAGAATTTTCCCATTTGCATCAAAAAGGATAAATGGGTTAAAATCGTACTCGATCCACTGCTGTTCAAAAGTCATTGTATAAAGCTTATTCTTCTATATAATTTTTGAGTTTACGCCCAACTTTAGGGTGTTTGAGTTTTTTGATTGCGGATGATTCGATTTGGCGAACACGTTCACGTGTTACACTAAGCTCTTTACCAATCTCTTCAAGAGTTCTATCACTCTCATCATCCATGATTCCAAAACGCAGCTTAATAACCGCTTTTTCACGCTCATTGAGTTGTTCTAAAACAGATTCAATTTGAATACGAAGGTCATCTTTTAAGATTGCATCAGATGGACTTAAAGAAGTTTTATCTTCAATAAAGTCACCAAAACGACCATCCTCTTCACTACCAATAGGTGCTTCAAGAGAGATAGGCTCTTTTGTTATTTTAATTACATTCTTTACTTTTTCTACTGATAATCCAACCTCTTGTGCAATTTTATCAACATCTGGCTCTTTACCATGCTCTTGAAGATGTTTACGCATGATCTTATTGATACGATTAATAGTCTCAATCATATGAATAGGAATACGAATTGTACGAGCTTGATCTGCAATAGCACGCGAAATTGCTTGACGAATCCACCATGTAGCATAAGTTGAAAATTTGTAACCTTTTTGGTATTCAAATTTATCAACAGCTTTCATAAGACCAATGTTACCCTCTTGGATGAGATCAAGGAATGGAAGTCCACGGTTTGTATAGCGTTTTGCGATAGAAACAACAAGACGTAAGTTTGATTTTGCCATCTTTGTTTTAGAGATCTCAGAGATGTTTTTACCACGTTTGATCTGTTCTAAAATATCTGCAAGCTTTTCTGGTTCCATATCAAAAGAGTTTTTTGATGCTTCTTTTGTCTGAACAAGTTTTTTGATCTCCATATATGTAGAAACCATAGTAGCTTCTGGAACCATGTTGGCGATATCTTCTTTTGTGAGTTCTTGAATCTTTTCTACTAAAACTTTATGATTTGCTTTAAGAGTTGCATTAAAAAGTGGAAGTTTATACTCAAGGCGTTTAAGCTCTTTATCATACCCTTCATCAGATTTTAGTGCAGTTTCCATAGCTTTTACAAGTTCATTGATAAGTTTAGAAGTTGGTCCAAGATCTAAAAGTTTTTCTTTAAGAACTGATTTTTTGAAAGTTACACCTAGGTAGTAGTAGATCACCTCTTCATTAAGTTCATCTAAATTCTCAGGAGCTTTTTCAGCAAATTTTAACCAGTCTTTTTTTGCTTTTTCCAAAGCTTTAAAGCTAGTAGATACTTTTTCTACTCTGCTTTTATCTTTTGCAGAAAGAGTTTTTTCTTCTGTATCGCTATCATCAGTTGTATCGTCGCTATCTTCTTTTTCATCTTCAAAAGATTTAAAAAGCTCTTTTACACGACGCTCACGGTTGATAAGAGGTTCTTTATAATCTAAGATAAAATTTATAAGATAAGGTACAGAACAGATGGCATCGATGATAATACTTTCGCCACCTTCTATCTTTTTAGAGATCTCTATCTCTTCCTCTTTAGTAAGAAGTGGAATCTGTCCCATCTCACGAAGGTACATACGTACAGGAGAATCAGAACGCGACCACTCAAGAAGTTCATGCTCTTTTAAGATGTCGAATTTATCTGTTTCGTTATCTTCAAGCATCTTTCTTTGTGCATCACGACGAGCTTCTGCTTCTTTATCATTCATGCGTTTAGCATGTTCACTTGAAGTATAGATACAACTTTTGTTTTTTTGTATAAGTTTGTAGATATTTTTCGCCTGAGCGGCTGTTGGTTGTTATAAAAAAAGCTCAATGAGAGATTCATAAGTTAAACAATCTTTCGATTTGTGTTCACTAAAGAAGGTCTCTATGGCTTTGTTGAGTTCTTTTGCTGTCATATGGAAGGTTGCTCCAGTAATGTTTTAAGGTTTTTAAAAGGTGGATTATACCGAAATATTCTTAAAGTAATCTCTTTTTTTATAAAAATAAACTTGGAACACTCTTTGCTATTTACTTTTCAATAACCCTAAAAAGGAAGCAAATGCAAGCAGGTTACTACAGTGCGACTGCAGGAATGGTTACACAATTTAATCGTTTAGACACTATCGCAAATAATCTAGCAAATGTAAATACTACAGGTTTTAAAGAAGACAATGTCGTGGTTGGTGATTTTATGCGTGTATATAAAGAAGCACGAGATAACTTAGCACTCGATAACAATACAAAAGAGGGTGCTGCATTTATTAACAGAACCATGACAAGAGCTCCACAAGTTGTTGATGAATACACAGACTTTAGTGTTGGGACAATGCAACAAAGCTCTAATCCTCTTGATTTTGCACTCTCTCGTGAGGGACTCTTCTTTGCTGTGAAGACACCTCAAGGTGTGAGACTCACTCGTGATGGTAGTTTTACAAAAAATGATGAGGGAAAACTTGTAACTAAACAGGGCTATGAAGTACTTCCTAATGATTACTTTAAAAGTGGTAACAGTATAAACCTCAATGAGGAAGATACAGTTATAGAAGTTGATAAAAATGGACAAATTTATGCAAATATTCCAGGGACTGCTCAACTAGCTCAAAAGTCAAAACTTTTTATAGCACAGCCTGAAGATCTTTCAAAACTTCAAAAAGAGGGTGATAATTTATACAAGATGGACAATATCACATCTTTAACATCTTTAGAATCTACAGGAGCTGTCCAACAGGGTTTTACTGAAAAAAGTAATGTAAATGCTGTAAGTATGATGACACAGATGATAGAAACAAATCGCTTAGTTGGGATGTATCAAAAGGTTATGGATACACAGATGAACGATATGAACAGAGATGCAATTGAAAAACTTGCTAAAAAAGCTTAATTAAAGGACTAAAACAATGATGCAATCACTCTATACTGCTTCTACGGGAATGCTCGGGATGCAAACACAGATAGATACTACAGCCAATAATATTGCCAATGTAAACACGATTGGATTTAAAAAATCTCGTGCTGAATTTGCTGACCTTATGTACCATGTTATGGAATATGCAGGAACTTCAACTTCAGATGTTACTAAATCTCCAACAGGGATTGAAGTGGGTCTTGGTGTTCGTCCAACTGCTATCAACAAAATTTTCTCTGAAGGCTCTTTAAAACAGACAGATAATCAGCTTGATATGGCAATCACTGGACAAGGTTTTTTTAAGATGGAACTTCCAGATGGAACTGAAGTTTTTAGTAGAAATGGTGCTTTTAAACTTGATGAAAATGGTACTATTGTCAATAGTGATGGATATATTCTTATCCCTCAGATTACAGTTCCTGAAGATGCTACAAATATCAGTATAGGTTCTGATGGTATTGTAACTGTTGTACAAGCAGGTCAAGCACAAGCAACACAAATTGGTCAAATAAATACAACAAACTTTATCAATCCTGCGGGACTTCATTCTATGGGTGACAACCTTTTTATAGAGACAGATTCTTCTGGACAACCAGTAGAAGGAACACCGGGTCTTAATGGTCTTGGCATTCTTCGTCAAGGTTTTGTGGAACTTTCAAATGTAGAACTTGTTGTAGAACTTACTGACCTTATTACAGGTCAGCGTGCTTATGATTCTAACTCAAAAGTGATTACAACATCAGATGAGATGCTCCAAACTGTAAATAACCTCAAACGCTAATAGCTCTTTCATCTTAAATCGTTAATTTTTAAGATGAAAGAACTACTTTTTTTCTCTCTTTATAAAATACAAACCACTTTTTAGATATAATCGCAAAATTATTTTAGTAAAAAACAAATAGGATTTTTATATGCAAAAAGCAAATATTGATGGAAAAGTTTGGACATTTGGTAAAGATATTGATACAGACTTGATTATCGCTGCACGCTATTTAAATACTTCAGTGCCTGAAGAATTAGCAAAACATGTTATGGAAGATGCAGACCCAGAATTTGTAAACAAAATGACTCCAGGTGATGTTATCGTTGCTGATGAAAACTTTGGTTGTGGTTCAAGTCGTGAACATGCACCTATTGCACTTAAGGCTGCTGGTGTTGCTGCTGTTATTGCTCCAACATTTGCAAGAATTTTTTATAGAAATGCTTTCAATATGGGGCTTCCTATTTTTGAGCTTAAAGAAGCAAACGAGATTAAAGAGGGTGATGAGATCACTATAGATATGAATGCAGGTACGATTACAAATAAA
This sequence comes from uncultured Sulfurimonas sp., assembly GCA_964518545.1. Lineage (GTDB taxonomy): Bacteria > Campylobacterota > Campylobacteria > Campylobacterales > Sulfurimonadaceae > Sulfurimonas. Next base: position 28,350 of record CAZFGS010000005.1, read on the forward strand.
TCTACAAATAAAACATACAACTTCACTCCAATTCCTCCATTTATGCAAGAACTTATAGATGCAGGTGGACTTATGAACTTCGCACAAAACGAAATTAAAGGACAATAGAATGAAAAAATATAATATTACACTTATAAAAGGTGATGGGATTGGTCCTGAAATCGTAGATGAAGCAGTAAAAGTACTTGATGCTGTAGCATCATGTTGTGATTTTCACTTCTCGTATGATGAAGCGCTTATGGGTGGTATTGCTTATGATATTACAGGTGACCCACTTCCACAAGAGACAATCACAAAATCTTTAAACTCAGATGCTGTACTTTTTGGTGCTATTGGTGGACCACAGTGGGATGAGCTTCCACGTGAAAAACGTCCAGAGAGTGGACTCCTTCGTTTTAGAAAAGAGCTTGGTGTTTATGCTAACCTCCGTCCTGCTGTTGTATATGATGAACTCATTAATGCATCATCATTAAAGCCTGAGATTATCAAGGGTGTAGATATTATGGTAGTACGTGAGCTTATTGGTGGTATCTACTTTGGTGAGCCTAAAGGTCGTACAGAAGATAAAGGGTGGAACACTATGGTTTACACTCGTGAAGAGATTGTACGCATCGCTCACCAAGCTTTTAGAATCGCACAAAAACGTGAAAAAAGAGTTTGCTCAATTGACAAAGCAAATGTACTTGATGTTTCTCAACTATGGAGAGATGTTGTAACTGAGGTAGCAGCTGAGTATCCAGATGTAGAACTTTCACATATGTATGTAGATAATGCAGCGATGCAACTCGTACTGAATCCTCGTCAATTTGATGTAATGCTTACTGGTAATATCTTTGGAGATATCTTAAGTGATGAAGCTTCTATGCTTTGTGGATCTATAGGCCTTTTACCATCAGCTTCTGTTGGTGAGAAGATTGGTGTTTATGAGCCTATTCACGGTTCTGCTCCAGATATCGCAGGTCAAGGGATTGCAAACCCAATCGCTACTATATCTTCTGCATCGATGATGCTTCGTTATGCACTTGGTGAGATCGAAGCAGCAGACAAGATAGATGCTGCAATCAAAAAAGCTCTTAGTGAAGGGTATAGAACAGGAGACTTAGCTCAGTTTGATGCAAAAGAGATCTGTTCAACTTCAGAGATGGGTTCAATCATCGCTAACTATATAGTAAGATAAATAGTAAAATAGCATTATGCAGACACTGACACTCGCAAATATTTATGAGTTACAAGGTTTAAAAGAGGAAGCACTTGAGATCTATAAAGAGGTGCTTCGTCGTGATCCTCAAAATAGTGATGCAAAAATTGCTATAAGACGACTCTCGGGTATGCGAAGAAAATTTTTAAATGTAAACCCTCAAATGAAAGAGTTTTTTTTAAAGATGGACACAGAGGTGGAATTTAACGAGTTTGAAAGGTGGCTACTAAAATCATGGAATTAAAAGATGTAATACTCTCAACTTTAGCAGAGATGGAAGATGAAGTGCCTATGGTAGAGACTGCTTCAAACACAAATGACTTTAATGTTCAAGAAACAAAAAACCTTGAGATACGCCAAGAGCCTAAAGAAGAGAGTATACAAGCATCTGAACCTGTAAATTCATTTGAGAGTGAAACACTTTACTTGAACTCTATTAGAGAGAGGCTTCTTGTTCTCTTTGAAGGTTTTCAAGCACCAAACAATGTCAATATAGAAGCAAAAGTAGATATGACTCTTAACTTTTTAGAATATACATTGGCAACAATTGACTCAAGATTAGAAAAGTTAGAAAAAGGAATCCATTAATGGCACAGTATCGCGTTTTAATAGATGCAAACGATGAAAAAGGTTTAGTACATAAAGTATCGACCATTTTTTTTGAAAGCGATTTAAACATTCTTTCCAATAGTGAGTTTGTTGATAAAGAGAACAATAAATTTTTTATGCGCAGTGTCGTTGATGGTGATATCAATAAAAAAGAGCTTAGTGATGCGATAGATGCAGTACTTCCTGAAAACTCAAGTGTAAAAGTTATTGAACCAAAGAAGAAAAATATCATTATTATGGCCACTAAAGAGCTTCATGCTCTTGGTGATATATTAATTCGTCACGAATCTGGTGAGCTTGAAGCAAATATTTTAGCTGTAGTATCTAACTATGATAAACTTGAATCTTTGGTGAAAAAGTTTAATATTCCATATATTACAGTTTCTCATGAAAATCTTGAGCGACCAGAGCATGAAGCAAAGGTGATTGAAGCGATAGATGGTTTTGAAGATGTAGATTATATTGTTCTTGCAAAATATATGCGCATCTTAACACCTACTTTTGTCGAGCGCTACGAAAATAAAATCATCAACATCCATCATTCATTTTTACCTGCATTTATAGGTGCAAACCCTTATAAACAAGCTTATGACAGAGGTGTGAAAATTATCGGTGCAACAGCGCATTTTGTGAACAATAACCTTGATGAAGGTCCGATTATCGCTCAAGAGATTAAACATGTTGATCATGCTTACTCATGGAGAGATATGCAACGTTCAGGTCGTGATGTAGAGAAGGTTGTACTTTCTCGAGCACTTAAACTTGCACTTGAAGATAGAATCTTTGTGTATGCAAACAAAACGGTAATCTTTTAATGGCTTTTAATCTTGTACTCGTTCACCCACAAATCCCGAACAATACAGGGGCTATAGGGCGCCTTTGTGTGAATGCGGGAGCTTGTTTACATCTTATTAAGCCTATAGGATTTGATATAGATGAAAAAGCAGTTCGTCGTGCAGGGCTTGACTACTGGAATAAACTTGATTTGCATGTTTGGGAATCACTTGATGAATTTTTTGAACAAAACAGTATTGAAGATAATGCTTACTTTGCTACAACAAAAACAGACAAACCATACTTTGAAGCAAATTTTAAAGATGGAGATTATATCTTTTTTGGAAGTGAAACAGCTGGGATTCCTGAAGATATACTCAACAAGTATAAGTCTCAAAACATTACTATCCCTATGACAAAAGAGGGTAGAAGTTTAAACCTTGCTATCAGTACAGGTATCGTTCTTTATGATGCTATAAGACAAAACTATTCTAGTTTTGAGTATTAAGTTAAAAGGCTTTTAGATATGAATGGATATGTAGATGTAGTAATGCTTGCACTTTTTGTTTTATTTATGGTTTTTATTTTTGGTGGATACCATAAAAATAAATCGGCACAGCGTGAAGAGCAACGTGAACGCGAAGAGTTAGAAGCTAAAAATAAGAGAGACTAAAAAACTCTCTCTGCTATTTCTTCAACCACTTTTTCAAATCTTTCAAATAAACTTTCTGCATTTTTTAATAAGATTGACATTTCAAATCCTTTAGTTAATTTTGTAAATACTACACTTTTTGTAATCTTTTCTATAAAAGTATGACAATTTGTCATATAATCTTTGACATTTATGCCAAATATCACTATAATTTAAAAAATACAAAGGAAATATCATGAATAGTTTTGTAGAAATTGTTGAAGAGATTAAAAGTATAGTATCAGCTGAGTTTGATTCAAAAAAAATCTTTGATAAAGATGTAGCAGATGTACTAGGCATAAGTCAAATGAACTTTGCAACTATGAAAAAACGTAATAAAGTTCCATTTGAAGCCCTTTTAGATTTTTGTGCAAGAAAATCTATTAGTATCAATTGGCTTTTATATGGACAATCACCTGAGAGCCTTGTAGAGGCTACAAATAAGTTTTATATGGTGAAATACTTTAATGATGTCAATGCAAGTGCTGGTGGTGGAGCTGATGATCAAGTAGAAGAGATTGAAGAGCTTGAAATTCCTGAGCAATTTGTATTTATGCTAGGTGGGGAGAGAGAGTTGAAAAATATTGAGGCTATTAATGTCTCTGGTGACTCAATGGAGCCTACTTTTAGTTATAATGATATAGTATTTATAAACCGTAGTAAAACAGACCTTGGTCGTGGTGGTGTCTTTACCATCCGTACTGAAGCGGGTCTTTTTATAAAAAGAGTGCAAAAACGCCTTGATGGAAAGTTAGATATTATCTCAGATAACCAAGTTTACTCAATACAAACACTTGATCCTCAAGAGGTTGAAGTTGTTGGTCGTGTTGTAAGCAGATTTGGAGATGTGGATTAAGATATAGGAGAGAGTGTGAAAGTAGTTAGTGGTCTTGTATGTGTTTTATTCTTTGTTTCATGTTCTACAAAAGTACCTATACAAACTGTGCCAGATACAGTAAAAGAGATACAAAAAGAACAAAAGAAGCAAATGATTACACTTCTTTCTCAAGATATTGAAAAATATCTAGAAACATTTCAAGACAATAAAACTAAACTCTCTCAAGAAAAATATGAAAAAAATTACTTTGCCGTATGGAATATAAAAGAGAGTAAAAAGACTCCAAAAGAATTGATGTGGGCTTTTGATGCTTTTAGATATGGTAAAAGTTATGGAGAAAATTTTCAGCTTATAGAAAAAGAGTTTTTTGCTGATATGAGAGAAAAAGCAAATTTTGAGCATTTCTCGAGTGTTAATAAGCCAGCGATATCACTTTGTGAACTCAATATTAGAGCTTTCCCTACAAATAAACCACTTCTTCGCAATCCAAAGATTGCAGGGGAGGGTTTCCCTTTTGATTATATGCAAAACTCTACCATTCATGCAAACAAACCTCTCTTTGTGACTCATTATTCAAAAGATAAAGAGTGGGCCCATGTACTAAGCTCTTTTGCTTTTGGTTGGGTCAAAACAAAAGATATAGCACTTTTAAAACCTTATCAAACAAAGCTTTGGCAAAAAGCACAACAGGCTGTTGTAGTAAAAGAGGGTGTTCCTTTGTATACAAAAGAGGGTGATTTCCTTTTTAAGACAAAATTAGGGATGATGTTCGCTCTTATAGATGAAGATAAAGAAACTTATACAGTTTTATGTGTAGGCAATTACAAATTTGCTGAGCCACTCTTTTTGAAAGTACAGATAAACAAAGATATTGTACATAAGGGCTCGTTAGCTTTTAGTAAAGAAAATATCAGCAAGATACTTCCTCAATTTCTTGGTCGAAAATACGGTTGGGGTGGTATGTATAATGAGAGGGATTGCTCTTCCACTTTAAGAGATTTTTATGCTCCGTTTGGATTGTGGTTGCCGCGTAACTCTTACCAACAAAGCAAAGTAGGTGAAGTTGTAAGTTTAGATAAGCTGACAAATGAAGAGAAGCAAGAACTTATAAAGAAAAAAGCTGTACCTTTTCAAACACTTCTCTATAAACGAGGTCATATTGTACTTTATACAGGTGTAGTCGATGGAAAAATCACAATTTTGCAAAATATTTGGGGTGTAAAAACGAAAGAGAATGCAGAAGAGGGGAGATATATTGTCGGTAAGACAATATTTAGCACCCTTGAGCTAGGAAATGAACTAAAAAACTACGATAAAGATGCTTCAATGCTTCAAAATCTAAAAAGTTTTAATATCCTCTTTTAAGCTTTAATATCTAAAAGTGTACCAAACATCTCATCTTGAGTTTTGATGGCACTAACATTAGCTTCTGCTACTCCACCAGCTACGATTTGATCAGGTATCTCTTTTGCAAGATCTGTTTGACTCTTAGCTGATCCATTATCATCTACTGTTCTTGTGTTCGCAACTGGAGTATTGGCACTATTTGTAACTCTTGTGTCCTGAGGTACAAAACCATCAGTATTGACATTGGCTACATTATTTGCATTTGTGTTTAAAAAGGTTTGATTAGCTTGCAGTGAGGCTATATTGTTAGATATTTGCATAATGTTCTCCTCTTATAAGAACAATTATAGTCCTTATAAGCTAAAGAGGAGATTAGAGAGAAAGATTAGTGAAGATCAGCGTTAAGTTTGATCTCTCTTGTTGAGCGTGAAGCTGTAATCTCACCAGTCATAGAGTTTTGTCTGTAGTGAACTCCGTAAAGACCTGCAAGTTGTTTCCCTTTGAAAATCTCACCTTCCATTTTCATGTTTGTGTTTACTTCCATAAGTTTTTTAAGCTCTTCTGGGTAGATAGCTATCTTCGTACCTTCGAGGATTGCTACACCAGCATCGATGATACAACCATCACCTAAAGGGATACCACAAACAGAGTTAGCACCTAAAAGACAGTTTTTACCAACAGAGATTGGGTTGCCATCAGTACCACTTAGTACACCAAGTATAGAAGCACCACCACCAACATCACTACCATCACCAACGATAGCGGAGCTAGAGATACGACCCTCAACCATACTTACACCAGTTGTTCCAGCATTAAAGTTGATGTATGAAGCACCTGGCATTACAGTTGTTCCCGCAGCAAGCTGTGCACCAAAACGTACTTTTGAAGTATCTAAGATACGTGTGTTATCAGCTGGAATGATGTGTTGTAAGAATCTTGGGAACTTATCTACAAAGTCGATATGTGGATACTCGTTTGCAAGTTTAAGTTCAATTTCAAACTCTCTTAGGTAATCAAGTTCGATTGGTTGACCTGCAGACCATGCAACATTTGGAAGTGCACCAAATGCACCATTGAGATTAATTTCACGAAGTCCTACTTTTGCTTGAGAGATAGCATAAAGCTTAAGGTAAGTTGCTTCAACAGACTCACAAGCACCATCTTCAAATAGAAAACATACTTTAAATTCACCCTCTAGTGAACCAGAGTTGATGATTTGAGTGTAAAGTGCAGAGATCACTTGGATGTTTTTATGTGCATCACCATGTGCTTCGTCACTATATGGAGTAAAAGCATTTAAACAGCTCTTTAAAAACTCTACATTGATATCACAAACTACTTCATTTTGAGAAAAGTCTATAGCTATACCTTGTTCTTCAAGTGCTTGGATGAAGATTGCTGCACTTCCAAAGTTCTCATCCCAGTTGATTAACGGGTATGTTGCTTGAAGTGATTTGTCTACATTTAATTGACCTAAGTCTACTCTACATACACCAAATGCTAAAGGATCTTTGTAGCCCTCTGTATTTGTCTTAATATTGTCTATAAGTGCTTTAAAAGCATCAGTTGATTGAATAACTTCCATTGAATTCTCGCTTAATTAAATTTGTTTCGTATTATAGGGTATTTTCTAC
>CAZFGS010000006.1:0-35055 GCA_964518545.1 uncultured Sulfurimonas sp.
ACTGGCTTTGTGATGATGTTTTAAGGGGATATGAATGAAAATGGAAGCATTTAATAATAGAAATGTAACTGAGGGTGACTACTACTTAGTTGACATTGAAGATTATCCTACTGATGGTTGGGGTAAGTTTAAGCGTGTTGTAAAAAGATCATTTAGAGGTGAGCTTTTTGTTGGATTATGGGTTGTACTTCGTGAGATGATCCGTTTTGATATCCATACTATTCAGTATCCACAAGAGAAGATGCCTATTGGACCACGTTATCGTGCTGTTCATGAGATGAAGCGTCTTTGGGAAAGTGATACTGAAAGATGTATTGGTTGTGGACTATGTGAGAAGATTTGTATCTCTGATTGTATTCGTATGGATACTCGTATTGATGAAGAGTCTCGCAAAGAGGTAAGTGAATACACAATCAACCTTGGTCGTTGTATCTTTTGTGGATATTGTGCTGAAGTGTGTCCTGAGCTAGCAATCACTCATGGTGGTGAGTATGAAAATGCATCTGATCAACGTGAACATTTTGTTGATTATGAGTATATGTTAACACCTCTAGACACTATGAAAGCAAATGCTCAAAAAGAGTTTGAAGGTTTTGGTGCTATTACACCACATGAAGATGAGCGTGTTAAGAAAACACCTCTATCGTATTAAGGAGTTTGGATTATGTTTGAAGCGATAGCGTTTTACTTGTTTGCATTTTTAACGATTAGTATGTTTTACATCACTGTAACAACATCACAAGCGTTACATGCATTAACTGCTTTAGCAGCAGGAATGATTTTTATATCAGCATTTTTCTTTATCCTTGGTGCTGATTTTCTAGGTGCGATACAAATTATCGTTTATACTGGTGCTGTTATGGCACTTTATGCTTTTGGAATGATGTTCTTTGATTCTACACGTGATGTAAAAGAGAAGCAAGGAAACAAGTTTATCGTCGTTGGTATGGCGACTGTAGCAGCTGTTTTAGTTGTTGCAATCTTCTCTGCTCCAATACTAAGCGATAACATTGTAGCACTCTATCCTAGTGTTGGTGCAGGAAATACTCAAGAGGTTGGTATGGTACTTTTTACAAAATACCTTATCCCATTTGAAGTTGCAGCAGTGATGCTTCTTGTTGCTATGGTAGCAGGAATTGTACTTGCAGGTAAAAAAATGGATCTTTCACTTACTCTTATGAATACTGATGAGATTCATAAAATAAATGAAGAAAAAAATAAAAAGGTACTTTCATGATGGAAATTGGTTTAAATCACTATCTTGTTCTATCTACGATTTTATTCGCTATTGGTTTAGTGGGTGTAATGAGAAGAAAGAACCTTCTTTTACTGTTTTTCGCAACGGAGATTTTACTCAATGCGGTAAATATCGCTTTTGCTGCGATTTCACATTATTACGGTGACTTAACAGGTCAGATGTTTGCTTTCTTTGTTATAGCAATTGCTGCATCAGAGCTCGCTGTTGGACTTGGTCTACTTATCGTTTGGTTTAAACGCCACGGTACAATTGATCTTGACACTATGACAAGTATGAGAGGATAAATAGATGGAAAATTTATTATATATCGCATTATTTTCACCTTTAGTTAGTTCTCTTTTTGCAGCACTGTTTACTGCAACACCGAAGAAACAATTTATTGGTATTATCGCTTCACTTCTCATCTTTACTTCATTTGTAAGTAGTAGTTTTTTACTTGCAGAGATTTTAATTACAGGAACTCCTGTACATGTAGAGATGATGACATGGATGGCAACTGGTAACCTATACATTCCATTTGGTTTTGTAGTGGATCAAGTTTCTGTAACTATGATGATGGTTGTTACATTAGTTTCTACGATTGTACATATCTACTCTATTGGTTATATGGATCACGACAAGGGTTTCAATAGATTTTTCTCATGGTTATCGGCTTTCGTATTCTCTATGATGATACTTGTTATGAGTGATAATTATGCAGGTCTTTTCATTGGTTGGGAAGGTGTTGGTCTTTGTTCATGGGGTCTTATTGGTTTTTGGTTCCATAAAGAGGTTGCTACATGGGCAGCTAATGAAGCATTTATTATGAATCGTATCGCTGACCTTGGTATGCTTATCGGTATCTTCTTAGTATATTGGAATACTGGAACATTACAATACGATGGTGCTTTTGCAGCATTTGCTACACTTGATACAGCGACACTTACTTGGATCGGTATTTTCTTATTTATCGGAGCTATGGGTAAATCAGCTCAGTTCCCACTTCATACTTGGCTTGCAGATGCGATGGAAGGTCCTACACCGGTATCGGCTCTTATTCATGCAGCAACAATGGTAACAGCAGGTGTTTACTTAGTAGTTCGCTCAAATGAACTTTATGATTTAATCCCTAATGTTGGTTTATTTATCGCAAGTCTTGGTGCATTTGTTGCACTCTTTGCAGCTTCAATGGCTTTAGTAAATCGTGATATGAAACGTATCATTGCATACTCTACACTTTCACAGCTAGGTTATATGTTTGCAGCAGCTGGTCTTGGTGCATACTGGGTGGCACTTTTCCACCTTATGGCTCACGCATTCTTTAAAGCACTCTTATTCTTAGGTGCTGGTAATGTTATGCATGCGATGCACGATGAACTCGATCCATTTAAAATGGGTGGATTAAAGAAGAAGATGACAGCAACTGCTGTGATGATGACTTTAGCATCGGTAGCACTAGCGGGTATCTTTCCACTAGCTGGTTTCTTCTCTAAAGATGCTATCTTGGAGTCAGCATTTGTTGAACATCACTTTATTATCTATAGTGTACTTCTTTTCACTGCTGGTTTAACGGCATTCTATTCATTTAGACTTGTTGCACTTATCTTCCATGGTGAAGAGCGTTATAAACTTTTTGGTATTGACCCACATGAAGCATATAAATTTATGCTTATCGCTATGAGTCCACTTTTACTTCTTGCAATTATTGCAGGGTCTTTAAAAATGACTTACTATGAGATGGTAACAGCATTACTTCCTGCAACTGAATACCATATCCATAATCACTTAGTGTATTGGATTATGACAATTGGAACGCAGCTATTTGTTATATTAGCAATTGTGTATGCTTATAAAAAATATGCAAACGCTAAAGTTACTGTTCCAGATGGTACATCAGCAATGGAAAATAGTTTTGGATATAAACTACTTATCAACCAATACTATATTCCTTATTTCTATGAAGAGTATATAGTAAAATCATATAGAGAACTTTCTAAAGTATTCTGGAAACAAGTGGATCTTAAAATTGTAGATGCAACTGTAGATGGAATTGCAGGTGTTCTTTATAGTACTGGTGAAAGAACAAGAGATATGCAGAGTGGTAATCTTTCTACGATGTTAAAATGGATGGTTGCAGGTACAATTGGCCTGTTATCATTAGCTGTGGTTTTTGGACTAGCAGTTAGATATTCTGATGCGATCTTAGCGATCTTATCAGGTTTAGGAGTTTAGTAGATGATTGATCATATATTATCAGTTTTAATTTTCTTTCCAGCAGTGGCTGCTGTGTTTGGATTTATAATTCATAAAGACAGTATGCGTGCTTATGGTATTGCCGTTTCTGTAATTGAATTTGCACTTGCATTGTGGCTATGGTTTGCATTTGATTCAAATGTATCTGGCATGCAGTTTATGGAGCTTATTCCAGTTGTTCCATCGTTTGGAATTAACTATATCTTAGGTGTTGATGGTATCTCTTTATTTATCATCATCCTTGCAGCATTCTTTACACTTATTGGTATCGCTTCTTTAACTGACACTAAAAATGTAAAGAATATGATTATTACATTGTTATTTTTACAAATGACAATGGTTGGTGTTTTTGCTGCTCTTGATGCGATTATATTTTATGTATTTTGGGAGCTTTCTCTTGTACCAATGTTATATATCATTGGAGCATGGGGTGGACCACTTCGTGTATATGCATCAGTAAAGTTTTTCCTTTATACTTTTGCAGGTTCACTAGTGATGCTTGTTGGTATGCTTTTCATGGCATATTTTTACTACCAAGCAACAGGTGTGTGGTCATTTGCAATTCTTGATTGGTATAGACTTATCTTGCCAGAGAGTTTTCAGTTATGGTTATTTGCAGCATTCTTTATTGGTTTTGCTATTAAGGTTCCTATGTTTCCATTTCATACATGGTTACCGTATGCACATGGTCAAGCACCAACTATCGGTTCTGTAATTCTTGCAGCTATTTTACTAAAAATGGGTACATATGCATTTATCCGTTTTTCATTACCATTGTTCCCTGATGCATCAGTGTTCTATATGTATCCGATTGCGGTTCTTGCGATCATTATGATTATCTATACTGCGATGGTTGCTTATGCTCAAGAAGATGTGAAGCAGGTTGTTGCTTATTCATCAGTTTCACATATGGGTGTTATTATCCTCGGTACTTTTGCATTAAATGTTGAGGGTATCTCAGGTTCAATCTTTTTAATGATTGCTCACGGTGTTGTCTCTGGTGCTCTGTTCTTACTCGTTGGGGTTATCTATGATAGACGCCATACGAAGATGATGGATCAGTTCGGTGGTTTAGCACATGTTATGCCTAGATATGCGACGATCTTTGGTATTATGCTTATGGCTTCTGTTGGTATGCCACTTACAATCAACTTCGTTGGTGAGTTCTTAAGTTTACTTGGATTCTATCAACAATCTCATATATTAACACTTCTAGCAGGTGTTGCAATTATTGTTGGTGCTATCTATATGCTAGCAGCATACAAAAAAATGTTCTTTGGTGAGATTACAAAAGATGAAAACAGAAGTCTAAAAGATGTAAATAAACGTGAACTTTTAGCTTTAATTCCATTATCAATCATCACAGTTTGGTTAGGTGTTTATCCTAAACCACTACTTGGTCCAATCAATAACTCAGTTGAGTCTATTGTACAACTTATGCATGATAAAGCAACAAGTGTAGAAGCTAAAACTAGAATCCCTAATGTTATAGAGGGTATTGTAATTACTAGAACACCAGCAGGGGAGGCACACTAATGTTAGCGCCAGTAAATGTTTCATTAGAGTCATTAAATTTAATGACTCTAGCACCAATGTTGATTCCAATCGTTGGTGCACTATTAATCTTAGTTATTGATCTATTTAAAAGTAATTTAGATAAGACCTTATATGTAGGTGTTAGTTTATTATTCCTTTTTATGGATTTCTTCGCACTTTATGATGCATCAACTATATTTGCTCAAGATGGCACTATGCTTGGTGTATTTAATGTAATGCTTATAGATGGTTTAGCACTACTTTCACAATTTATTATTGTTATTGCTTCAATGCTATTTATACCATTAGCATTAACTCATAAGCGTTTCCATGAGTTTAGTTATCCTGAATTTTTTGCACTATTCTTATTTATGATTGGTGGATTCCAGTTTATGGTTGCATCTGATAACTTAATCCTTATCTTTGTAGGGCTTGAGACTGCATCACTTGCACTTTATACTATGATTGCAATGCATAACCGTGACAAGTCATTTGAAGCGGCAGTAAAATACTTTACTATGGGTGCATTAGCAGCAGGTTTCTTCTCTTTTGGGTCAATGATATTTTATGCACTTACAGGAAGTATAGAGATTAATCAAATTGCTGCAGTTCTTGCAGGGAATGGATATGCAGATATAGGTTATGTTCTTGTTGGTGTAGTATTTATGCTTGCATCATTTGGATTTAAACTTTCTATCGTACCATTTCATACTTGGGCTCCTGATGTTTATGAAGGTAGTTCAGCTGCAATGGCTGGGTATATGTCAATCGTACCTAAAATCGCTGCATTTATTGTTGCTATGAGACTTTTTGAATTCTTAATTCACTCAGGTGTTGTTTGGTTAGAAGTTGTACTGTATGCTTTTGTTGTTATCACAATGACAGCTGCTAACCTTTGGGCTCTCGTGCAAACGGATGTGAAACGTATGCTTGCGTACTCTTCTATCTCTCATGCAGGTTTTGTTATGGCTGCTATTTTAATCGGTACAACACAAGCCAATTCAGCACTTTTCCTTTACTGGATTCTGTTTAGTTTTACAAACCTTGGATCTTTCTCTATGTTATGGATCTCTCGTCAAAAACATCTTCCAGATGGACAAAGCAGTGACCATAGTTATGATAAATTTGCAGGGATGATTAAAACATCTCCAATGGCTGCTGTTGTTATGGCACTCTTTATGTTAAGTCTTGCAGGTTTACCACCTTTTGCACTTTTCTGGGGTAAATTATATATGATTAGTTCTGCAGTAACTGGTGGTTACACAGTACTTGCACTAGTTATGGCATTAAACTCTGCAATAGCAGGTTATTATTATCTTAAACTGATTGTATATATGTTTATGAAAGAACCAGTTGTTGGTGTAAATGGTGAAGTTTATGTTGCAAATGCAACAAATGCCCTTAAAACTATTATTGGTATTGCTGCAGTGGGAACTGTTTTTGCTGTCATAGCTGTAAACCCACTTTTAGAGTTTATTACAGCCTTTGTTTATAACAGTGGATATTAAAAAATAAACAAAATATAAGGAGAAGAGAATTTGCAACAATGGATACTCTCCCTCCTTATACTTTCTACTCTTCATCTTACTGCACTAGAGATATCTATCGATAGTGGAGTAGAAGATCATCAAAGATACTCTATATTACACCTCAAAGATTCTCAAAATTTTGTTTGTGAAGCGATAAAAAATGATTTCTTAGTTACTACAAAAATAGTTTGTGCTTACTCAAAGAAGCCTGACAAAGTGATCCAAAAATTACAAAATGATTTCTTTAAAATCGATACGATGATACAAAAAGAAACTTTTTTTCTAGTAATTACACCATTTTATAAGATAAAACTTGTTCCACAAGTATTTGATTTAACTCAAGATAATTCTGTATATGAACCAAATGTTACATACTCAGATTATTGGATGGTTATTGGTTACAAAGAGAAACTTCCCCTTATTCATAAAGATGAAAGATCCCAGCTTGGTATCAATTTTCCTTTTTTTATGGATAAAGACAAGCTCCCTTATGTAGGAAGTTTAGATATAAAAGGGAACCCTGTTTATATAAAAAAAGTGGAAGATGTTACCGACTACTTAAAAATTAAAAAACTTTATGCTCAGGGCAAGTATGAACAGTGTTTAGATCTTATAGATACAGTCTTGGATGAATACCAAAATACTCTTTTTAAAGCGGAACTTACATATTATAAGATAAAAGTTTATAAGCAACTCAAAGATAACGATAATGTAATTGATTATGCAAAACTTTTTTTAAGAGAATATTCTTCAGATGAGAATGTTGCAGAGGTGCTATCTTTGATTGCACAAGCTTATTCTCTTATAGGACAAAATGGAGATGCAGACTACTTTTTTGATAGACTCTTTAGTGAACATGCCAAAAGTGTGTATGCTCAATGGGGTTATATATATAAGGGAGAGATGCTCGAAGAATCAGGTGGAGTAAGTGTAGCTATCAAGTTCTATAAAAGAGCTTTAAAAGAGACACAAAACTTGGATGTAGCAGTGAATGCTGCTTTTAATCTTGTGAAAATATATATGACAGATTCCAAAAAAGAAGCTGTTACATACATGGAAAAAATTATTAAAGCCAAACCATCCTTTTTGTATGAGCACTTGAAAAAGTCAAAAGAGATGATGTATGCTTTTGCAGATTCTTCAAACTATGAGATAGCTGCTAAGATGGCAAAAGCACTTTTAGCTTCGATGCCTAAAGATGATGAAAACTATGAAAATATACTCAAAGATAGAGCTTTATGGCTAAGTAAGACAGAAGATAAAGAAGAAGCACTCAAAGCTATTAATGAGTATCTTAAAGCCTATCCAGATGGAGAGTATCAAGATATCATTCAAGTTGCCAAAGACTCTTTATTTTTTGATCAAAAAGATCTTAATGCAACAATTAAACTTCAAGAGTATGACAAACTTATACAAGAATATGCAGGCGATAGTATAGGGGAGCGTGCTATTTATGAAAAAGCAAAATTATTATTACAAAATAAACACTACCTTGGCTTTTTAGATTTTCAAGAGCAGTTACAAAAATTAGATGAAGAGATCTATACGGATATCCCTCAAATGATTCATGAAGCAGCAATTGGTGCTATGGAAAATTCTCTTAAGAAGAAAGAGTGCCATAATGTACTTAGTATCTCTAAAGATTACAATATTACACTTTCAGATAAATGGGATGATGGGATTTATGAGTGTGGAATGAAAGGGGGAGATTATGAACTCTCTCGTCAGGTTGCAAGAAAAAATCTAAACTCTAAAGATTTAGAGCAAAGAAAAAAATGGCTTTATAGATATATTAAAATAGATTTCACAACCGGAAACTACAGTGATGTGATAGAAGCATCCAAAGATCTTGTAACTCTTATAGAGGGAAGTAAAGAAGAACCTTATGTTGAAGTATATCGTTATCTCTTTGATACATACGAGCGTTTGGAGAAGAGTGATGCAATGATAGATGCCATAGCCAATATACAAAAAGTGTTTAAGTTAGACTATAAAGATTTAGATAGGTATGTTGCTATGGTAAGTTTGGGAAGTGACAGAAATGATGATAATATCATTATAAGATACGGAGAAGAAGCCTTAAAAATTCAAAAAGCTTCCAAGTCTCATCCTCAAAGTCCTTACTTAGAGTTTACACTCTATCAGGCATATATGAATCTTAAAGAGTATGAAAAAGCCTTAGATGTTATAGAGAGCTTAAATGATGTCACACTTGATAAAACAAAGAGAGCACGTCAAAAGTATCTTCTTGGAACAGTACTAAGTAAATTATGGAGAGACACCAAAGCACAAAAAGCTTATCAAGAAGCGATAGATGCAGACCCATCATCTCCTTGGGCAGATTTAGCGAAATCTGCAAAAGAGATTTAGTCTAGTTCTAAACAATCAGCGATAGTGTAAAGACCAGCTTCTTTATCTGCTAACCAAGATGCAGCACGAAGAGCACCTTTTGAGAAGGTAGAACGCGATGTTGCTGTGTGGTTGAGCTCTAAGAATTCACCATCGTTGTAAAAGCCAACAGTATGACGACCTACAATGTCTCCACCACGAATTGCCATCACGGCAATCTCATCTTGAGTTCTTTCCCCAATATTTCCATCACGCCCACTTACACGTACTTTATCTAGTTCTAGACCACGGCCACGTGCAGCATGCTCACCAAGTGTAAGTGCAGTACCACTAGGAGCATCTTTTTTATGTTTATGATGCATCTCAACAATCTCTATGTCAAATCCCTCTAGAGCAGCTGAAGCTTGATGTACTAACTTATTTAAAAGTGCTACACCTAAAGACATGTTTGTAGCATAGAGTACAGGCATCATTTGACTTGCTTCTTTGAGAAGGTTGAGCTGATGAACACTAAGACCAGTTGTCCCAATAACTAAGGCTTTTGGTGTGCTAAGTGCAGCTTCTAGTAAGCTTTCACAAGCATCTGGAAGTGAAAAATCGACTACAACATCACAACCATTAAGAAAGGATTGTAAGTCGGCTGTTACCAAAACAGATGGGTCTATTGTAAAATCTAGAGAGTTTCTTACATAAACACTACTAAGGCTCATATTCTCAATCTCTTTGAGATTTTCTAAAAGAAGTTTTCCAACACGTCCACTAGCTCCAAATACACCAACTTTAATCATAATTTTGCCTCTTATAAATTTTTTTCAAATGATAGCGAATTTTAGTTTAAAAGCTCATCTACATATGAGATAGCTTGTAGTGCTGCAACCGCACCATCACCAGCAGCTGAAACAACTTGTTTTGGAGCTGCAATACGCATATCGCCTGTTGCAAAAAGTCCAGGTACTGAGGTATTCATACTTATATCAACGATAACTTGACCTTGCTCATTCATATCACATAAAAAGCTCCCATCTTCTTGGATGAGTGTTTGATTGTTTACATCATTTCCAACAAAAGTAAAAACTCCAGGGAGATCGATATTGCGAGTATTTCCCTCTTTATCTTTTACACGGATTCCTGTTACACCCATTTTGTCACCGTAAACTTCATCAGGTACAGAGTTTAAAACAAGTTCAATATTTTCAGTGTTTTTTACACGCTCTATAGTATTTGGAGCGGAGCGAAAAGTGTCACGACGGTGCACGAGATAAACTTTTGAACAAATCTTAGCAAGATAGAGAGCCTCTTCAAGTGCAGTGTCCCCACCACCAATTACAGCGACCTCTTTACCCTTGTAGAAAAAACCATCACATGTAGCACAGGTACTGACTCCGCGACCAAAAAACTCATCTTCTCCGGTAAATCCTGCACGACGTGGACGTGAACCTGTACCTATGATAACTGAGTGTGCATCTGTAGTTGTTCCATCTTCTTTATGGATAGTAAAGAGATCACCTGATTTACTTACACGGGTTACATTCACCATCTCATGAATCAAACCAAATTTAGAACATTGTTCAGGCCAAGGTGCCATAAGGTCCATCCCTGTAATTTCGCCTGTAACACCAGGGTAGTTTTCTATCTCTGAAGAGTTAGTGATTTGACCACCAGGCATCCCCTTCTCAAACATAACTACATTTTCAAGTCCACCACGTGTCGTATATAAACCTGCTGTTAAACCAGCAGGACCTCCGCCTATAATTGCACAATCTAAAACTGACATTTAACTTCCTTTTATAAGTTGTTTGTTTCTTTGGATAACTGATCTAAATTATCTAATTTACGTATCATACTATCTTGTTTATAAAGAAAATCTTTGTGTTTCTTTATAAAGAAAATAGATGGGGAATTGTAAATATTAAAACGTTGAATAAATTTTAAAGAGGTGTTGGTTCCACTTCTTAAAAATGTAGTTGTTTTAGAATTTTTTCGTACTTGATTATAGTAGTCTATAGCGATGATTGGAATATTTAGATTTACTTTGGCTAGTTTATCCATAGTGCTTGGTTCTTTTGATGAGTAAAAGACAACAATGTATTTTTCTTGTGTAGGTGTAAAAATATCACTTTTTTCGTAAAAAACCCATTCTTTAAAGTCGATAAATTTGTACTCAGAAAATTTGTAATTGAAGTAAGCAAAGGCAGCAGCTATCATAGCTGCACCAAAGAAAGATGCTAAAAGAGTGGAGAGAGAAAAGAGACTTTTAGCTCTTTTCCTTGCCAACTTTTAGACTTTTAAAGAGTTACGCTAAAAGAGCGTCAATTTTGTCAGCTAAAGCTTGTTTGCTTTGAGCACCAACAACTTGGTCTACCATCTCACCATCTTTAAAAAAGATGATCGTAGGGATAGAACGGATACCAAACTCAACAGCGATATCTTGTTCTTCATCTGTATTTACTTTACAGATTTTTGCTTTTCCATCATAATCTTCAGCTAACTCTTCGATAACAGGAGCGATCATACGACAAGGTCCACACCATGGAGCCCAGAAGTCTACTAAAGATACACCTTCAGCGATAGTTGCTTTATAATCTGCACCAGTTAATTCAATATATTTACCCATAAGTAAATCCTTTTGTATTTTATGTTTGAAGTATTATACAAGTGCAATGATTAATTATATCTTTACTTTTAAAACTTTCTCAATTGTTATGAAAAATATAAGAGCACCAAGTGTTAAAAGTACAACACCGCCGGTGAAAACCTCTTTCTCTTTTAGAAGAAGTCCAAGGGTACTTAAGAGTAAGCCACATAAGCTCAAGAACCATTGTAGGTGTGCTAAACGATTAGGGAGTAACTCATGTAACATGGGAACAGCTCTCTCTTCTATAAGAGGTGAGTAGATATGAAACCAAACTAAAAAAGGGATGATTTTATAAAAGTTACCAATAATCACAAAACCAAAGAAGCCTATAAACAGTAGCCACATCCCAACTCTTAGTAAAGTTTCATCTCCATGAACAATAAAACTAAGCAGTAGAAGAAAAGAGAGTATAAATGATGTGAAAGCTACATACATAGATTTTGCCCAAATGTTGTGTTCTACCCTTGCTCGTGAGCTTGTCATCTTGTAGAGTTGGTAAAGGTATAAAATGATAGCAAGTGTAGTGATAGCATAAGAGAGTTTTTCTAGAATCTCTGTATAAAAAAATGGTGAGAGCATCATAACAATCACACCAAGAGCAATAGTGATGAAAGAGTTTGAAAATTCATTATCACTAATACGTTTAGAACTTCCAAACATGGGAATAAGAATGATAGAGATCCCCATAATAAGTAAGATGACAAAGCCAACAACAAGACCAAAGGTATGGATATTTAAAATATTGTGAGGGTTGATGTTGATCTGTCCATTAAATGCACCAGCCATTACAAGTCCTGTAATAATCCCTAAGAGTAAGAAAAAGTTACTCATCTTCATCGCTTTAGTGATACTTGTTTTTCGTCGAGAATTTTTAATACTAAGGAGAAATTCAATAGCATAGATAAGCATGGCTAAAAGTACTAAAATGCCACCCAAGAGTAAAAAAGTAAGGTCTTGAAAAAATCCAAAGAGCATTAGCAGAAGTCCAGATGTAAGTAAAACATGAAGATAGCGAAATATTTTGACATAGACATGGTTACTCTCTACTACTATGGGACCTAGTTGAGCCATCGCTGCAAAGATAGCCATCATTACAAAACCAAGCATATAAAGATGTACCCAGCCTATAAGGTGAAAATCTTTAAAATCGCTTTGTGGATCCATAAAAAAAAGTGAGAACATACTTAGTATGTAAAAAACTGCACTGAGTATAAAGTATGGCCTCATCAGTCCAATGGGTGGTGAAAAACTTGGTGATACATTCATTTTTAATCTTTTTTTACTAATAATCTGTATAATTCTAGCAAATTAACAAAGGGTTTTGAATGAAACTAACTATAACGGATGGGAAAATTGGTGTAAGGCCACCAGTTACGAAACCACATCCAGGTTTTTTACATGAGGTGGGTAAAGAGAGATTTCATAAGCTTGTGTACGATCATTATAAGCTTATAGAAACAAGTGAGATTGCTTTTTTGTTTCCTGTTTTAGATGAGGAAGATTTTGAAGAGGCAAAGCATCATGCATTTATATTTTTGTATGAGATTTCAGGTGGAGAACCTCTCTTTACTCAGGAGCGTGGTGAGCATCAAATGGTAGGACGCCATGCACCTTTTCGTATAGATGAGAAAGGTCGTCGCGTTTGGCTTGAGCTCTATGCTCAACTTTTAGAACCATTAGAAGATGAGGGGATTAACCCAGAATACATCCAATCTTTTTGGGATTATTTAGATATCTTTTCTATGTGGTTAGTCAATACTGAAGACTAAAACTTGAGAGTGTACGGTTTTCTTTTGAGAAAGTAAGTACACTCAGTGTAACCAACATCGCGTGCAAGTTGTATAATCTTCTCTTCATAAAGATTTACCTGCTCAGGTTTATGTGCATCTGAAGCGAATGTGATGGGTATTTTAAGCTCAAAAGCTGCCTCTAAAAGCTCTTTAGATGGGTAAGCCTCTGCCACCTCTTTTCTGTAGCCTGCGACATTTAACTCTAAGACCATATTTGCATCTTTAATCGCGTTTAGGGCAGCTTTTGCCATTGGAACAATCTTTTTACTTGGCATAAATTTAAACACTTTTATAAGGTCTAAATGCCCTACAATATCAAAAAGCTGACTTTTGGCCATCTCTTCAATTGTATCAAAATATTTTTGCCAAATTTCATCTATATTTTGCTCTTGCCATCCACCAATAAACTCAGGATTGTCAAAGCCCCATCCCTCTAAAAAATGGACACTACCGATGAGGTAATCAACATCAGATTTTAAAACTCTTTCATCCATATGTCCAGGAAGATAATCTACTTCATAGCCAAGTAATATGGTGAGTTTATCTTTGTAAGTTTCTTTTGCTTGGAGTACTTTTGCCTCATAAGAATTCATCTGAGAAAACTTCATACGGTACTTTGGATCAAAATCCATAGGGGCATGATCAGCAAAACCAAAGTAGCGAGTACCAGCCTCAATGGCAGCCTCAATATACTCTTGCATCTTCCCCTCGGCATGATTACAAAGTGGTGTGTGGTTGTGTAAATCTACTACCATTGTTTTTCCATATTTATAGTTTTTATGCTATTATAGTGTTAATTTAATAAATAATGCAATTTTTACGTTGGAGAAGAGTGTATGACACAAGAAGAATTAGATGCTTTGATGGGCGGAGAGATAGATTTAGATGATTTAGAGGATGATGCTCTTGAAGAGGAGCAGATATCTACAGAAGATCCTACGGATGAACAGACTGAGATTGCAGAGTCAATAGCTCAAGATGTTGCTGCAAAAGAGAAAGAACCTTCTGATGATGCTCCAGAAGGCTACTCTGAAGAGACAGCTCATCACTGGCCACTTCCTGCTACTGATGAAAATAAGATGGTACACCAACTCGATGATGTTACTAAAGAGAGTGAGGAAAAAGCAAGTGAGATTTTTGATATTATAGAAAACATCTCTAATGACCTTATGGAAAAAGAGGAAAATGTTCAAAAATCTATAGATACATTTACTGCAAATATAGCACTCTTTGAAACACTTAGTAAAAAATTTCCAGAAGTTGAAGCTTTTCAAACATCTTTAGCACAAAATAAAGAGGCACTAGAAGCTGCAAATAGCACTTTAGAATCACTTCAAACGAGTGGTGACTCTATCATGAGTGTGATGGATATTATGCAGTACCAGGATATTCACCGTCAAAAAATTGAGCGTGTTATCAATGTGATGCGCGCCCTTTCAAAATATATGAATACACTCTTTGAGGGTAAAGTTGATGATGAAAAACGTGTCTCTTCGGCACAACACATTGCTGGAGACACTCATAATGATGTTGCCTCTACGGATGATATTGAAGCACTTCTTGCACAGTTTGGACAATAATGGCTAAGAAAGTTGAATTATTATCCCCTGCGGGGACTTTAGAGAAGTTAAAAATTGCTTTTGATTTTGGTGCAGATGCTGTATATGGTGGAGTAAGTCATTTCTCTCTTCGTATTCGTTCAGGGAAAGAGTTTTCTATGGAAGAGTTTCAAGAGGGGATAGAATATGCACATGCAAGGGGCAAAAAAGTTTATGCAACCATCAATGGGTTTCCTTTTAACTCCCAACTCAATCTTCTAAAAAAACATATTGTTGCAATGGGTGCATTAAAACCTGATGCATTTATTGTGGCAACTCCTGGTGTTTTAAAGCTGTGTCATGATTTAGTACCAGATATGCCACTGCATCTCTCAACACAAGCCAATGTAATGAATGTTTTAGATGCTCAAATTTACCATGAGATGGGTGCGACTCGTATCATTACAGCTCGCGAGATCTCTTTAAAAGATCTTGTATCGATCAAAGAAGCCTTACCAGATTTGGAGCTTGAAGTATTTGTTCATGGTTCTATGTGTTTTGCATACTCTGGACGTTGTCTTATCTCTACACTACAGTCTGGTCGCGTTCCAAATCGTGGAAGCTGTGCAAATGATTGTCGCTTCCCTTATGAGATGTATGCAGCCAACCCTGAAACTGGAACACTTTTTCGCCTTGAAGAGGATGAGGGTGTAGGAACATATATCATGAATGCAAAAGATCTTAATCTTGCTTCACATATGCAAGAGATTTTGGACAGTGGTGTTGTAGATTCTGTAAAGATTGAGGGTCGCACAAAGACTGCCTATTATGCTGCAACAACAGCAAAAGCTTATAGAATGGCGATAGATGATTATTATGCTGGTGAATTCCATCATGAGAAGTACCAGTATGAACTCCAATCTTTACAAAACCGTGGTTATACTGATGCTTATTTGGTATCACGTCCATTTGAACGCCACGATACACAAAGTTTAGATTTTACTATGCAACTTGGAACACATCAAGTGAGTGGTGTAAGTACTGACGATGGTGAGTATTTTATGTGTAAATTTAAAACACTTCCAGAGGATGAGCTTGAGGTGGTAGCACCACTTGAATCTGAAATAGAAAAAGTTGAGAATGAATTTGGTTCCACATATGAGAAAGATGGAAGATTTTTTATGAAATTTAAAAAGCTGCAAGCTCAAAATGGTAAAATCCTTGAAGCTGTGCATAGTGGCAACACAAACCCTATAAAGCTTCCAACAAAGTTTCCACCATTTACATTTTTTAGAATACCTTCTCATCCAGATATGGGCACATATCCGAAAAAATAATGTATAATTTCACCAAACAAATCTAAGGGTATAAAAATGAAATTTGTAAGTATTGTAATCGGGTCAAAAAGTGACTACGAAGTGATGAAGTCATGTTCTGACACATTAGAAGCATTTGGTGTAAATTATGAGATGGTTATCTCTTCTGCTCACCGCTCTCCAGAGAGAACGAAAGAGTATATTGAAACTGCAGAGACTAAGGGAGCACAGGTGTTTATCGCTGCTGCTGGTATGGCTGCACACTTAGCGGGTGTTCTTTCATCTAAAACTGTGAAGCCTATTATTGGTGTTCCAATGTCAGCTTCTGCACTAAGTGGAATCGATGCACTTCTCTCAACTGTTCAAATGCCAGCTGGAATGCCAGTTGCTACAGTTGCCATAGGAAAAGCGGGTGCAATCAATTCTGCATATTTAGCGATGCAGATAATGGCACTAGATAATGAAGAGTTAGCAATTAAACTTAAAGAAGATAGAATTGCTAAGGCGAAAAAAGTTGAGATGGATTCTTTAGAGATAGAAACTATCATCAAGTAAGCCTAAAACGCAGAGAGGTAAGATAATGACTTGGATGAGCGAAGAGGAATACAGCAGTTTAACCGGTTTAGATATAGCTTCAATTGAAGATTTAATTGAAGCTGGTAAACTGAGTGTAAAAGTGGAAGATGGAGTGAGACTCATCAATCCATCTAAAGGTGCTACTGAAGTTGTTATCCCTGAGAAACTCAAAGAGCTCTCTGCGAGAAATACACATGAGATGATAGTGCAACCTGAATTTGTTGAAAAAACAATCGGGACTATCATCAATCTTCATGAAAAAGTTCTTGATGCCAAAGATGAGACCATAGAGGCTGTTAAAATAGAAAATGAGTTTTTAAGAGAGGCACTCTCTTCGCTGCAAGAACTTTATGATGAAGATAGAAAAACGATCCATACCCTTCAAGAACAGCTTAAACTCTCCCAGCAAGAGGTGGAGTTTATGCGTAGAAAATACAAGCTTATGTGGAACAAAGCTATAGATGAACATACTAAGTAATGTTTATTGATGAAGCCTGTGTTAGCTGTATAATCAACCAAAGTATCAAAGTCGCAGATGCGATTGATGCCGATACAACACTCACAAATAAACTCACTACAACTATTACAAATATGAGTAAAGAGTTCTCTTTTAAATTAAGTCCGCCAGAGATTGCTGCTGATGTTTATGAGAAGATGGCACTTTTAGCACAAAAAGAGGATCTCTATGATGAGGTGAAAACACTCTCAACTCAAAAGGCACTCACTTTCATTCCGTTTTTAAAAGAGAAACTTCAAAACTCTTCAGAGAAACTTCTTGTAGCGACAAAGATTGCAGTAGCTGGGAATGTTATAGATCTCGCAGCTGCTGTGGAGTTTGACCTAGAAGAGGAGCTTGAGAAGATTTTTCACACAGAGTTTAGTCATAATGATTTTGCCTACCTAGAAGCCCAACTCAAACAAAGACAAGTAAAAAAAGTTGTAGTACTTGGAGATAATGTAGGGGAGCATATATTCGATTATCTTTTCATACAAACACTCCAAGAGCTTTACCCAGATATTGATGTTAGTTATATGGTAAGAGGCAATCCAATCATCAATGATGTGACAATGCAAGAGGCAAAAGAAGCAGGCTTTGATAAGCTGTGTGAACTTGTTGATAGTGGAGTCAATACACCAGGATTTACTTACTCTCGTGCGAATAGTTATGCACAAGAACTTTTTGATAATGCCGACTTAGTGATAAGTAAAGGGATGGGTAATTATGAGTGTTTATCTCCATCACATCGCTCAAATATCTGCTTTTTACTCAAGGTAAAATGTGATGTTGTTGCCTCCTCTTTAGGTGCTAATGTGGGCGATATTATTTGTAAAATAAATGAGTTTAAATCCTAAAAAAGTCAATTAAGCTATAATTGCACTAATAAAACAAAAGAGAGCAACATAATGATAACTTTTAGTGAAATGTTACTAAAACTACAAGAATTTTGGATGAAACAGGGATGTAATATTGTACAACCTTATGATATCCCAGCAGGAGCAGGAACATTCCATCCTGCAACTTTTCTTCGCTCACTCGATTCTACTCCATGGGCAACAGCCTATGTAGCACCATCACGCCGTCCAACAGATGGACGCTATGGAGAAAATCCTAACAGACTTGGATCATATTACCAGTTTCAAGCTATCATCAAACCATCACCAGATAATATTCAAGAGCTTTACTTAAAATCTTTAGAGTATCTAGGACTTGATGTAAGTCAACACGATATACGTTTTATCGAAGACAACTGGGAATCACCAACACTTGGTGCTTGGGGGCTTGGCTGGGAAGTATGGCTGAATGGTATGGAAGTAACACAGTTTACATACTTTCAACAAGTGGGTGGTATAGAGTGTAAACCTGTAACAGCTGAGATCACATACGGAACAGAGAGACTTGCAATGTATCTTCAAGGTGTTGACAGTGTTTTTGACATTGTATGGAATATTAACCCACAAGGGGAGAAAACACTTTATAAAGATGTACATAAAGAGAGTGAGATAGAGTTTTCAAAATACAACTTTGAAGTAGCCGATACTGAGATGCTTTTTGCAGAATTTGAAGCAAAATCTGCAGAGTGTTTAAAAACACTAGAAGCTGGCTTGCCACTCCCAGCATACGACTTGTGTATGATAGCTTCAAACACTTTTAATGTACTTGATGCTCGTAAGGCAATCTCTCAAACAGAACGTCAAAACTACATCTTAAAGATTCGTGAACTTTCACGTGGATGTGCAGAACTTTATAAAGCTCAAGAGGAAGAACGCAACAAACGTATACACGGCTAATTCTTTAAAAATATGACAATTTGTTATATTTTTATAAAGTTTTTTGATTTTTTTATTATAATTGCTGTATTCCCATAAAGGAGTTAAGATGGACTATCTTAACAATCTTCCGAGTGAAAAACTTGAAGAGAAGAAAGAGTAAAGAGTATGTCTTATACGAAAGCTCAAAAAGAGAAACTCTCTAAGCTTGGTATCCATACTCTCAGTGAACTTGCTCTTTGTATTCCACACTCGTATGAAGATTATAGACTCCACGATACCTTACAAGAGCATAAGGCTCAACTTATTGATGCAACGATAGAGTCCGTCTTTCGTTCCCCAAACTCTATACAAATCACTTTTTTTGCTCACAATTTTGGTTTTAAAATTACAGGAGTACTTTTTCGCCCTAAGCCATATATGATGCACCAGTTTCAAGTGGGCAGCAGAGATTATTTTTATGGAGTTATAGAGTGCAAGATGGGGCATTGTAGTATGAGTATGCCAAGAAAAATAACTACCATAGGTTCAATTACTCCTAAGTATAAAACAGCACTTCGAACTGATGTGATGTCGCGTTTTGTTGGGAGTATTTTGAGTGAAGAGAGTTTAGCGGATGAAGGCTTAAAAAAAGAGATAGCACAAGAGCTTCTTAGTTTACATTTTCCTACAGCAGAACTCAATCTAAAAGAGCTAAGTCCACAAACTCTTCATGCACTTAAATATGGAGAGCTTTTTGTTTATATGAAACTACTCTCAGCAAAACGAAGATACTTTAAGGCACTTATGAGCCTAGATGCAAGTTATGTAGAGTGGGCAAATAGACTTCCTTTTACACTAACTCCTGAGCAGATAGAAGCGATAGAAGCGATACAAACAGATTTTTCAAAACCAATAGCATCAAAAAGGATGGTTGTAGGCGATGTAGGGAGTGGAAAAACTATGGTGATTTTAGCTTCTGCTTTTATGATGGCACAAAATCGCTCTATCCTTATGGCACCTACGACTATCTTGGCAAAACAGATTTATGAAGAGGCTCAAAAATTTCTCCCTAGCTTGAGAGTAACACTTGTAACAAATAAAACAAAAAAAGTAGATCTTGTAGAGTATGATTTTATCATCGGTACGCATGCACTTTTATATAGAGACTTACCTCAAGCTGCTCTAGTGATGGTAGATGAGCAACACCGTTTTGGAACACAGCAGAGAAATATGCTTGAAAAACTTGTAAGTGAGGGGGAGAAAAAGCCCCATTTCATACAGTTTTCTGCAACCCCTATACCAAGAACACAAGCGATGATAGAAACAGCACATATAGATGTAAGTCTTATAACCTCTACCCCTTTTAAAAAAGATATAGATTCCAAAGTAATCCATAAAAAGGATTTTCACTCTTTAATTCAGCAGATAAAAAATGAGATAGCTAAGGGGAATCAAGTCTTAATTGTTTACCCTTTAGTGGAGCAGAGTGAACTTTTAGAGTACCAAAGTATAGATGAAGCACGAGCTTACTGGGAGAAAAATTTTGAGAATGTTTATATCACTCATGGTAAAGATAAAGACAAAGAGCAGGTCTTAGAAAATTTTAGAGAAAAGGGGGATATCCTCATAGCTACAACTGTTGTGGAGGTGGGTATCTCTTTACCTCGACTCAGTACTGTAGTGATTGTAGGAGCTGAGAGGTTAGGTCTCTCCACTCTGCATCAACTTCGTGGTCGAGTAAGCCGTACAGGGCTCAAAGGCTACTGTTTTTTATATACAAATAAAGAGAGATCTTCAAGACTTGAGGAGTTTGTTAAAACGACAAGCGGCTTTGATATAGCAAACTTGGATTTAAAATTTAGAAAGAGTGGAGACCTACTCAAAGGTGTAAGTCAAAGTGGTTCACAGTTTAGATGGATTGATCTTGCACAAGACAGTAGCATTGTGCAAGAGGTAAAAAAAGATTTAGAAAATTATTCTTCATCCCAAAGTTCTAAATCACCCTCAGAGATACTACTCTCTTGATAGGTGGCTTCCTCTTCTAGCATCTTATCCATCAATTCAAAGAGTTCATCAGAGGCTGCTTCCATAGTAACAAAGTTTTGTTTAATCGCTATATCACAATCTGTAAGCGTTTTTGTTTTAAGTATCTCAAAGGTGTTGCGAACGCTATCATGCACTGTTTGGTGAGGTGCAAGAATGGCTTGAAAACTTTTTGCATGTTTAAATTGTGTCACGCCCTCTGTATTGTACCATTGACCAAAGCGACAATGGTTATGATCTACAAACTCTTTAAGATCATGTTTCTCTATATGTGCTAGAGCATCTGCTTTAAAAAGTATATGGTCAATTTTTGCAAGGACAATAAAGTTTTTGTTTTTCATAAAACGGCTTGAAGCGAGAACTGATTCGCTCGTGGTATTAAACTGTTCAAGTGAAGAGTAGAGTGTCCCAACACTTTGAGTTGATTCATAAGCAATGTTATTGAGCTCTTTGGAGTTATCAAGCATCCCATTGGCTTCTTGTTGGAGTGTTGAGATGGATATAGTGATCTCGTTAGTGGCCTTTTGGGTACGCTCCGCGAGTTTACGTACTTCATCAGCAACAACGGCAAAACCACGACCATGTTCACCAGCACGTGCAGCTTCTATGGCAGCATTGAGGGCTAGTAAGTTGGTCTGATCAGCTATATCTTTGATAAGATCAATGATAGAGGTGATCTCTGCTGTTCGTGAAGATACACCTTCAATAGACTCATCATTTTGTGCAATGATTTGTGAGAGTTTTTCAAAGTTAGAGTTCATTGCATCTACAACAGCATTGTTAGAACGCGATAGTGAAGCGGTTTCTTGAGAATCTATAGCGAGTTTTGAGAGAGCATCATTAGTGTCGCTAATCTGTTCTTGTATCCCTTGAAAGCTATGAACTAGCCCTTTACCTGTTTTTGCAAGTTCGTTGATACATTTTACTCGCTCTTGTGTTTTGTATTCTGCTTCCATAGCATCTATACTGGTATTGATCAGCTCTCCTGTTTTTACAAAGAGAGGATTTAATCCTGTAGTATTGATACGTCTGAAGTATTTGTTTGCAGCTGCATATTCTATTGAGGTGTTAATCTCTCTCATAATACCTTCAATCTGATCAAACATATCATTAATGTTCCATGCAAGATCTTCAAGCGCTCCACCACCTCTAATATGGTGCTGTCGATTTTCAAAGTTCCCATCTTTTGCCAAGGCTATGATGTTAGAAGATTTTTCAATACTCTCTTTTGTAATATGTAGCTGTTTGTAAATATAAAGAGCAATCGCAATATTGAAAAGATTAAATATAAAAATAACTACATTAAATTCAAAAAATATTGATGAAATGAGCAATGCTAAAGATATTACAGCTATATGTGCATAGTTGGCATAATGGAGTTTAGAAAGAGAGGATAAATTCGTCATAGGACATTCCTTTGTCTAAAAGTAGTTCTTGCATGATCTTTTCACTCGCAGGGATTCCACCACTTTTTTCAGCTTGAAGTAGTTTTTGATACAGAGGAATAATAATATTGAGTGCTTCATCTGTAGGGGTGCTACGTGATGAATGGTAGCCGACAACCTTTCCATCAAGATACGATGGTGTAACATTTGCCATAACCCAATAGTAAGAGCCATCTGCACAGATGTTTTTTACATAAGCATGGATCTCTTTTTCATTCTGAAGATAGGACCAGAGGTATTTGAAGATAATTTTTGGCATATCAGGATGGCGAATAATATTGTGCGGGGAACCCACCAATATATCTTCACCCATCTGAACTATTTGCATAAATGCACGATTAGCATAAGTAATCTTACCTTTGAGGTCGGTTTTTGTAACCAGAAGCGAGTTTTGATCGAACTTTACTTGATGGTCTTTTGGTATAATATTCATAGAGTCTACTACCTTTTTATATGAGGCTTCTTTGAGTTTATATAATTATATGGAGAATATACTTAAGATCTACTTGCAATAAATCGCAACCATACAAAGCCAAAAAGACCAGCAAAAAGTGAAGCAGATAAAATACCCACTTTTGCTTGAAATATAAGTGCATCATTACCAACAAAGGCAAGGTCTGCGACAAAGATACTCATAGTAAAACCAATACCACCTAAAAAGGCAACACCAAAGATTTGGCTCATTGTACTCTCTTGTGGAAGTTTAGCAATTTTGAGCTTGATGGCAAGCCATGCCACCCCTGCAATACCTAGAACTTTTCCAAAAACAAGACCAGCAATAATACCTAAAGAGACAGGCTCAACAATAGTAGATGTGATGGAGGAAAAATCTATGGCAATTCCAGCATTAGCAAGTGCAAACAGTGGAATAATAATAAGACTTATAGGAAGATGCAGGTCATGTTCAAGTCTTGCAGAGGGGGTGCTCACTGAATCAATGGTATCTTTAATATTAAGTAAGATCGCTTTTTGATTTTCATGCATAGTATGGTCAGTTGCGACAGGATAATTATCATACTCATCAAGAAGGTTTCTTGTATGTGCTGTAAAAGATGTTGGGGTGAGTTTTGGACGAGATGGGATAGTAAGTGCAGCGATAACACCTGCTATGGTAGCATGTACTCCAGACTCAAGCATAAAAAACCACATAAAGATACCCACCACAAAATAAGGAAGTATGGCATGGATACCAAAACGATTAAAAAGGATCATGATACCAAACATCGCACCGGCAAGACTAAGTGCTACAAACTGAATCTGATCAGTATAAAAGATAGCAATCACTAAAACAGCACCTAAATCATCTACAATGGCAAGAGCAACTAAGAAGGTTACAAGAGCAGGAGAGACACGTTTTCCCAACAAAACAAGAGCACTAATGGCAAAGGCGATATCTGTAGCCATAGGGATACCCCATCCAGAAGCACCCTCTCCCCCATAATTGATACTAGTGTATATAAGAGCAGGCAGTGCCATACCACCAATAGCTGAGAGGATAGGAAGGATGGCAACTTTAATATTTGAGAGCTCTCCAACAAGTATTTCCCGTTTTATCTCAAGACCAATTATAAAGAAAAAGACTGCCATAAGACCGTCATTTATCCAATGATGAAGTGTATGGGAGAGTTTCCACTCTCCTACATTAAAGTCGATCTTAGTATGAAAAATATGAGTGTAGATATCAGCAAATGGGGAGTTTGCAAGGACGAGTGCAAGCACTGTCATAAGCATTAAGACTAAACCTGTTGTGGTTTGGGAGTGTATAAAGTGTTCAAAAGGGGTAGCTATCTTTTTAAAGGCTTTTTCCCAAGGTGCATAGAGTTTCATTTCTTTTTCCTTAATATATTGGCTCTATTATAACAAAGAAGAGAAAAATTAAAAAATCTCTGTATAATTTGTGTATGAATTTACAAGACTTACAAGTAAAAACACTTCTTATGTTTGGAAAACCGCGTGCTTTTTCCCATGAGGAGTTTCAATCTCAAATACAACATCACAAGCTCCATTTTGTAGAGGAGTATCATGAAGATGTAGATCTTTTGGTAGAGGGGAGGATGATGACTCCCTATGAGCAAAATATGAGTGATGATCTGTATGAAAATAAACAGATAGAGTCCATCAATATTGATAT
Organism: uncultured Sulfurimonas sp.; assembly: GCA_964518545.1. GTDB lineage: Bacteria > Campylobacterota > Campylobacteria > Campylobacterales > Sulfurimonadaceae > Sulfurimonas. The sequence continues at coordinate 24,629 of CAZFGS010000006.1, forward strand.
TTTAGAAAAGATTTTAGCAGCTTCTTTAGAGGATGACACTCTTCTTATGAGCCTAAAACTTTCTCACGATAAAGAGAGACTCAAGAGCTTCTTGCAAAACTCTTGTATCTCTGATAGTTTATTTTTAAAGCTTCTCAAGCTTTACTCTTGGAGTGGAGAGGACTTTTTTGAAAATGATGACAATCGAGATGTAAGCGCTGCTTTTATATCGCGTTTTTATGAAAATATAGAGAGAAATCATAATGTTCAGTATGCAACAAGTGGTTTTATTCAATTGGTCTTACAGGCAAAGTCGTCTGAGATTCTTCAGGCTATTGCTGATCTGGAGCCTCTCTCCTATCATCCAAAGATTATGATGGCTATTGCCATGAGTAGATATTGTGATGAGAAGATGCAAAAAAAGTTGCATAAAAAACGCGATGAGAAGATAGACGAAGCTCTCTCTTTTAACAAAAATCTCTCCTTATCTCTCGTAGATGAGTTTATGAAAGAGGAAAGACTTGGGTGTAATGTCGCAAAAAGTAGAGAGCTTCATGATATCTTGTTTGAGAAATTACAAAACTTTGCTCTTTGTTTGGCTTCAAATCCTAGCTTGACTTTGAAGATGCAAGAGCAACTATTAGACTCCAGTGAGCAAGAGATTTATCTCGCCCTTGCACATAACCCGAACTTACAAGAGGGTGTATTAACAAGGCTTTTAAAAGAATCAAATGAGTTGATACAATCAGCCTTATATGAAAATACAGCAATGGCAGTAGAACTTCTTGAAGAGGCTTATAAAGAGGGGAAATACTATACATCTCTTGCAAAAAATGAAAATACACCGGTAGAGATTTTGTATCAGTTACAACTCGATAGCAGGTATGAACGCTATGTGAAAACAAATAAAGCATTTGGTAAGCATATACAAAGCGAAAATATAGGATGGTTAGTATAGATGAGAGCAAAAGAGTTAAAACAAAACATAGAAGCTTTAAGTGAGCAGAGAGTACCCACTTTTCTTTGGGGTGCTCCAGGGATTGGAAAATCTTCAATTATCAAACAAATTGCAAAAGAGAAAGAGATAGGGTTTATTGATTTGCGTTTAGCATTGATGGATCCAACCGACCTCAAAGGGATCCCCTTTTATGATAAGGAGAGCCATAGTGCACTTTGGGCGCCTCCTGCTTTTTTACCTCGTGAGGGTGAGGGAATTTTATTTTTAGATGAATTGAACTCCGCTGCTCCCTCTGTACAGGCTTCTGCATACCAACTGATACTCGATAGAGCAGTGGGGGAGTATAAGCTTCCTGATGGTTGGGCGATAGTGGCAGCGGGAAATCGTGAGGGTGATAGAGGTGTAACATATAGAATGCCAGCACCTCTTGCAAACCGTTTTGTTCATTTTGAAATGGAGGTGAGTATTGATGACTGGAGAGACTGGGCTTATACTCAAGAGCTTGATAATAGGATAATCGCCTATATATCTTCGAAACATGAGCACCTTTTTACTTTTGATGCCAAAAGTGAAAGTAAAAGTTTTGCAACACCGCGTTCTTGGGAATATGTAGATAGTATTTTACAAAGCGAAGTGAGTGCTTCAAGCATACTTGAGGTATTAAGTGGTGCAGTAGGAAGAGAGGTTGCTGTAAGTTTCCTCTCCTTTATCAAAGTGATGGATAGACTTCCTGATATTGAAGCTATCTTAGACGGAAACTCCAAAGAGTACACTCAGGAGATAGATGTTTTGTATGCTCTTGCATCTGCTTTGGTGAGTGGTGTTTTACAAAAAAGAGAGAGACTTGAGCATGTGCTAGCTTATACTTTAGAGTTAAAGAGTGAGTTTGCTGTTATGGTTGTGCAAGATTTGCAGCGAAATGGTGTATCTATGGAGCACAGCCCACTTTTTAAAAAGTGGGTACAAAAGTTTGCTTATCTGTTAGCTTAATGATGCAAGTAGATACGAAACTCTCTCAAGCCAAGGCAAAACTTCTTGTAGATTATCCCTACTTTGGAACATTAGCTGCAAAGCTAGAGCTTGTTGTCAATGATGATATAGAGAGTTTTAAGAGTAATGGAAAAAAACTGGAGTTTAGAGAAGAGTACTTAAGCGAACTTGATCTTAGTGAGGTGGAGTTTATCTTGGCAAATGGGGCGATGCATGCAAGCCTATCCCATCAGTTACGTCGAGAAAAACGTAGTGGCTGGTTGTGGCAAATGGCAACAGATATTGCTATCAACGATATGCTTTTAGAAAATGGTCTCGATATGCCTTATGGAGCAGAGTATAGGAAAAGATTTAGCGGGATGTATGCTGAGGAGATCTATGCTGAACTTAAGGCCGACATACTCAGAGATGATGAAGATTTAGAGTATGAAGCAGACAATGCTGATGATGTAGAGTCAGAATCCTCCTCGTCGCCTCAAACACAAGAGGAACTTCAAGAAGAGATACTCCAAGAACAACTCCTAGCAGAGGAGGCTATCTCTCTTTTGGAGAGTGAACTTAAATGCGGCGATGCACCTCAGAGTATAGAGCGGTTTTTTAAGATAGATGGTTTTGGAAAAGTGGATTGGAGAGAGGAGATTCGGGTAGCCTTACAAAAGTATTTTTTAGATGATTATACACTTCTTCCTCCAAGTAAAAAACTTCTCTATAGCGGTATCTACCTTCCCTCTAGCATTTCACAAACTTTTCGTCTTGTGATTGCCATAGACTCTTCTGGTTCAGTTGATGAGGAGCTTTTAAATACATTTTTAACAGAGGTGAACTTTTTGATGAGCTTAGTGAATCATTATGAGATTGAACTTTTAGTCTGTGATGATAAGATCCACACTCATAAAACTTTTTATAGTGGGGATAGTCTCAGTGTTGATTTACAAGGGGGAGGAGGAAGCGATTTTCGTCCTGTCTTTTCCTATATCAGAGAAAATTTTGATGATGTGAAACTGCTTTTATACTTTACAGATTTAGAGGGGATTTTTCCAAAAGAGTCAAGTTCCTATGAGGTAAAATGGGTGAGCCATCAAAGTAAAGATATCCCTTTTGGAGAGCTGATACTTATTTAAATACTAGCTGATTTTTTCCATTGTTTTTTGCATTGTAAAGCGACATATCAGCAAGATTTATAGTCTCATCAAGCGTGTCTTCTGTATGGAGTGTTGCTCCTATAGAAACACTAAACTGAATATACTCTTCATTCTCTAAAACTAAAGTATAAGAAGCAACCTCTTCTCTGATACGTTCTAAGATATCACCAGCACTATAGCGATTGATGTTTTTTAAGACAACACAAAACTCTTCTCCACCAAAACGCGAGACTAAGTCTCTATAGCTTGTTCCAGATCTCAAAATATCTGCAAGTTGCACAATAACTTTGTCCCCAATATCGTGTCCATATTGATCATTGATTTTTTTAAAATTATCTATATCTACCATAGCTACAGCGAACTGTTCACCTGTTTGTGAGATTGATTCCATATACTCTTGCATACTTTCGTAAAAATAGCGACGATTGTAAAGTCCCGTCAAATAATCACGGTTTGCATGGTTGGTAATGATATGGATGTTTTCAAGTGCTTCGATTGCATTGTTGATACGACAAGAAAACTCCTCTTTAGAAAAGGGTTTTTTAATGTAATCATTTGCACCATATTTTAAAAAGAGTGCATTGATCTCTTCGTCTTGATCTCCAGAGATTGCGATGATACAAAGATCATTTTTAGATTTTTGTTTACGTATCTCATAGACTAAATCTAAGCCATTCATCACTGGCATATTGTAATCTGTTATCACTAAAGAGATATCGGGATGTGTATTGAGCATACCAAGAGCTTCTTGACCATGGGCAACAGTATAGACATCGTAAAAAAGATTTTCCAAAAAACCATTCATCTGTTTACGAAAAACCATAGAATCATCCACTACTAAGACCTTGTGTTTTCGGTTTTTATCGAGTCTATCTATAGTATGAATAATGTAGTTTATATCATCAACACCACCTTTATTGACATAGTCGATGATATTTTTTTTAAGAATACTTTTACGGAACTCTTTATCGATGTTGGCACTGAGAACTATGGCTCGTTGTCCTTTACTTAAAACATAGTCTACAATCTCACCATCAGGAGCATCAGGAAGATTGATATCAAGGAGTGTGATGAAGTAATCATATTTATGTAAAAAAAGTTTTGCTTCTGAGAGCTTGTAAGCAATGTCGACTTCGAAATCAAGTGAATCTTGTAGTTTTTTTGTGATGAGGTTTGCTAAAGTTTTATTGTCTTCAACGATGAGGATACGTTCCATATACTTAAGAGCTCCATTGTGAGATAAGACGATTATATAGGAGTTTATCTGTTTTTATAGTAAATATTGTTAAAATGAATAGATGAATTATTTAGATGTTACGATTGATAAGCTTCAAAAGGGGCAAAATGTTTTTTTAACTGGTGGGGCTGGTGTTGGAAAAACAACGATTACTACTCAGGTGATCCAAGATTTTGAAGCAGAAGCCAAAAAAGTAGCAAAACTTGCTTCAACAGGGATGGCCGCAACATTAATAGGTGGTCAAACACTTCATAGCTTTTTTGATCTTGGCATAGCGGAAAATATAGAAAAACTACAAGCTAATGGTAAGTATGAGATTAAAAAGAAGATCAAAAAATTAATTGTTTCTATGGATCTTATCGTCATAGATGAGATCAGTATGGTAAGCGATACACTCTTTGAGATGATTACTTTAAGACTGACTCAAGCAAATTTTAATGGTGTGTTACTTGTTGTTGGAGATTTCTTACAACTTCCTCCAGTTGTTAGAGGTACACATGAGGTACATTTTGCTTTTGAATCTTTAGCTTGGCAAGAGATGGATTTTTCAAAGGTAGAGCTGACACACATCTATAGAACTGATGATGTAACATTCATAGAACTCCTTCATCATGTTCGCTTTGGATATGTTGATGAAGATGTCCATAATAGACTCAATAGCTACATTAAACCTCTCCCAAATGAGTATAAGCACTTTACCTTTCTTTTTGGAAAAAACATCTCAGCAGACAAACATAACAAAAGAGAGCTAGACTCTATAGAGGGGGAGCTTTTTATAAGAGAGGCTCAGGTGATAAAGCATCTCAAATCAATCAAAGAGAGCGATATAGAGCGTTTTATAAACGATGCAAGGATAGAAAAAGAGCTTCATATCAAGATAGGTGCACCAGTGCTTTTTACAAGAAACTCTTGGAATTATTTTAATGGAGAACGCGGCGAGATAGTCAATATAGATGAGAGCTGTATCTATGTCAAAAAAAGTGATGCCAAGATTATAAAACTAGAGCCAACAGCACAAAGCAAGGCAAGATGGAGTGAAAAAAGTATAGGTGAAAAAAAAGAGCTTGTTGAGGAGAACCTTTTTAGTGTTTATCAGTTTCCTATCAAACTTGCCTTTGGCATAACTATTCATAAGTCACAAGGGATGTCTATAGCAGACCTGATTATAGAAACAAATGAGATCTTTGCCCCATCTCAGTTTTATGTAGCACTCTCTAGAAGTTCTAACCCTCTTCATCTTAACCTTATTGCTCCAAGAAGACAGTGGCATGAGCTTATCTATGTTGATAGTAAAGCTATGAATTTTGTAAGAGGTGAGAGTTGATAAAGAACTTAGATAATGGCATACTTTTTATGCTGGCTTCAGCACTTATCTCAGCTCTTAACGGTGCACTAGCAAAGATACTCTCTCAAGATATATCCGCTTTGGAGATTGTTTTTTTTAGAAATCTCATAGGTGTTGTTCTTATATTGTATGCACTCAAGCATACTCCTCCGAAATTAACCGGAGGGAAGATACACCTTTTGTTTGTAAGAGGGCTTTTTGGTTTCTCGGCTATGATTTTATTTTTTTATACTATTACAACTATACCCCTAGGTGAAGCGATAACACTCAATAAAACTTCACCATTCTTTGTAACACTCCTGGCATACTATATTCTTAAAGAGCATTTGAGTTTGCAAGTGTTTTTAGCCCTTATGTTTGGTTTTATAGGAGTTGTATTGATTGCAAAACCATTTGATATGAGTGTTTCTTATGAGCATGTTCTTGGTGTATTGGGTGGATTTTTCGCAGCAGCTGCTTACACAACCATCAAAAAAATCAAAAATATTTATGATTCACGAGTGATAGTACTCTCTTTTGTAGGGGTTGGAACACTTCTTCCTGCACTCCTTTTTTTAAGTGCTATTTATGTAGAGGCACCAGTAAGTTTATCTTTCTTATTTCCTAAGTTTGTTATGCCACATTCAGCGACAATTTGGCTACTTATTGTTTTTATGGCTTTTATCTCAACTCTCTCTCAGTGGCTGCTAACAAAAGCTTATAGTGCTACAAACCTAAGTATTGTAGGGGTTATAAGCTATACTAACATCCCTTTTGCTATAGGGTTTGGATATATGCTAGGGGATCCTTTCCCCGACAATTACACTTTTTTTGGAATAATATTAATTATCTTTGGAGGATTTTTAGTTAACACAAAGAAAAGTAGTGTATAATTGTTGGAAAAAAACATATCAAATTATTATTTAATATGTGACTAAAGAGGGAAAATAGAGTGCAAACTGAAGGTATTAGTTTAGAATATTTCCCATCTAATGCCATCATCTTAGAGTATCAAGAGCCCACTTTTATAGTTATAGATACAAATGAAAGAACACTTCAAAGGGAGTGTGTTTCTCGAGAAAATTTTCTTGGAAAAAAGATAGATGATTTAGTAGAGAATCTCGTAGAAATTGGTCTTTATGAAGATCTACTAAGTGTCTATAGCACAGGCATAACAAAAGATCTTTATATCCCTTTTTATCAAAAAAATAAACTAAAGAAGTACCATAAGGGTACGATTCAAAGACTTCAAAATAAAACACTTTTATTAGCTTATGAAGATATAGACAATTCTCAAGATTTAAAACTTCAAGAGAGTTTAGAAAAGTTTGAAAAGATCTCAAATAACTCCCTTTTTGGTGTTTTTATGTATAAGGAATACTATACATATGCCAATGAAGCTTTCTTAAAAATGACAGGTTATAGTTTTGAAGAGTTACAAACTATGAAACCCTGGGAGTTGGCAACACCCTCTGCACATAAACAACTAAAGAAAAATATACAACGACGTTTAGCAGGAGAGATGTTCTCCTCCACTTATGAAAAAGTGCAACTTCATACTAAAAATGGGGAAGATCTCTGTATTAGATTGTCTGTGGAGAGTGTTTATTATGAGGGAAGTTATGGTGGTATAGGTACTGTTGTTGATATTAGTGATGTTATTGAAAAAAAGCATAAATTACATTTATTGGCACAAGCATTAGAGCAAACTGACTATATGTTGATGATCTCTGATATAGATGGAAAAATTACCTATGTGAACGATATCTTAGCATCCACATTTGAGTATAGCAAAGAGGAACTTCTTGGAGCAAAGACAAATACCTTTAAATCAGGAAGACATAATAATCATTTTTATGAAGAGCTTTGGAACACAATTCTTTCTGGAGAAAATTACCATAACAAGATTGTCAATAAAACAAAGTCAGGAAAATTTATAGATGTTGAACTAAATATTACCCCTATCTCCTCAAATGGTAAAGTGGAATCTTTTGTTGCAACGAGTAAAGATATTACAGAAGAAACAACTACACACAAAAGGCTGCATGAATTAGCAACAAAAGATGCATTAACAAAGATCAGTAATCGATATGCAATTAGTAAGTACATACATGAACAAGTGATATCTTATAATCGTAATCATAGCCCTTTTGCTCTTATAATGTTTGATATAGATAGATTTAAAACATTTAATGATACTTATGGTCACTATGTAGGAGATCTAGTGCTTATTGATGTGTGCAAAGAGGTCTCTAAAAACTTAAGACCTTTAGATAGGTTTGGACGTTGGGGTGGAGAAGAGTTTATGATTATGCTCCCAGATACAAAAGAGCAAGAGGCTTTAAGGGCTGCTCAAAAGATAAGAAAACTTATCGAAAATCTTTCTATCAATGGTCATTATCATGTGACAATTAGTGTTGGTGTAGGTGTGTATCATGGGAATGAAACAAGATTAGAATTTTTAGAGAGAGTTGATAAAGCATTGTATGAAGCAAAAGAGGGTGGAAGAAATAGAGTAATGTTGAAGAAAAGCTTATAGCTCTTCTTCATGTTTTGCTAAGTAATCTGCAACACCATCAGCGTCAGCTTTCATACCTTCATCACCTTTTTGCCAACCAGCAGGACAAACTTCACCAAACTCATCAGTAAATTGTTGAGCATCAATCATACGAAGCATCTCATCAACATTACGTCCAAGTGGAAGGTCATTTACTACTGCATGACGTACAACACCGTTGTTATCAATTAAAAATGAACCACGTAGTGCTACAGAGTCACCAAGAAGCACATCATAATCACGAGCAATATTTTTAGTCAAATCAGCAACTAGTGGGAAGTTGATACGGCCAATCCCACCTTTGTTTACTGGTGTTTCTCTCCATGCAAAGTGAGAAAATTGGCTATCTACAGATACACCGACAACATTTACACCACGTTTTTGGAACTCTTCATATCTATGAGAGAATGCAATAATTTCTGATGGACAAACAAATGTAAAGTCTAGTGGGTAAAAGAATACTACTGTACCTTTTTCACCAAAGTTTTCACTTAGTTTAAAGTCTTCAACGATAGAGCCATCTGCTAAAACTGCAGTTGCTGTAAAATCTGGAGCTGGGTTAGTTACGATCATGTAATTTCCTTGTATATTTTAAATTGATGTAATTTTAGCTGAAAAATATTAATAATGTTCTAAGAGAGAAAATATAAGATCTAAATATAGAAAAATTTAAGTATATGTAATTCATAATTTTATTATTAGTTAGTCTTAGATATAATCCTGGCGATCTATAGGACTAGAGCTTATATTTCAATAAGGAAAATCGATGACGAAAGAGTATATATTTACCTCAGAGTCTGTAACAGAAGGGCACCCTGATAAGATGGCAGATCAGATCAGTGATGCAATTCTGGATTATATTATTGAGCATGATCCAAAGGCACGTGTTGCATGTGAAACTTTGGTATCAAATGGTTTTTGTGTAATTGCAGGCGAACTGAAAACAACGGCTTATGCCCCTATGCAAGAGATTGCTAGAAGAGTGATCCAAGAGATTGGATATACTGACGCAAACTATGGTTTTGACTATAGAGCGGCAGCAGTTCTAAATGGAATCGGTGAGCAATCTCCTGATATCAATCAAGGTGTTGATCAAGCTGATGGCGAGATTGGTGCAGGTGATCAAGGTTTGATGTTTGGATATGCATGTCGTGAGACAGATGTGCTTATGCCTTTACCTATTCACTTAGCACATCGTCTTACACAACGTTTAGCATTTGTGCGTAAAGAGGGGATTGTTCCTTATCTGCGCCCAGATGGTAAAGCACAAATTAGTGTGCGTTATGTAGATGACAAACCAGTAGCAGTGGAAACTGTGGTTATCTCTACACAACATCACGATGGAATAACACAAGAGCAGATCCACAAGGATATGATCGAAGAGGTTATTCGTGAAGTTATTCCGCATGAGATGATGGATGAGAATACTATTTTTCATATCAATCCAACTGGAAAATTTGTAATTGGTGGTCCACAAGGTGATGCAGGTCTTACAGGCCGTAAGATTATTGTAGATACTTATGGTGGAAGCTGTCCTCATGGTGGTGGAGCTTTCTCTGGAAAAGATCCAACCAAGGTAGATAGAAGTGCAGCATATGCAGCACGTTATGTCGCAAAAAATCTTGTTGCCAGTGGTGCTTGTGACAAGGCAACGATTCAAGTAGCTTATGCTATTGGTGTTGTTCAGCCTGTTTCTATTATGGTAGATACACATGGGACTGGTAAAGTTGAAGAAGATAAAATTGAAGAGTGTGTAAAAGAACTTTTCGATTTAAGTCCAGCAGGGATTATTGAGTCTCTTGATTTACTAAAACCAATCTATAGAAAGACAGCTGCATATGGCCACTTTGGCCGTGAGGAATCTGGTTTTTCTTGGGAAAAAACAGATCGTGCAGAGGAGATTAAAAACTACTTAGGTCTTTAATCTTTGGTATCAATGGTGAATTAGATCGCCATTGATATTATTATACACTCAAATAGTGTAACAATTTCCCCTTTTTTTCAAACTCACAAACAATTTTAGCTACATTTAAAAATCTTCATTGTATAGTTACTTTAACAAAAATTTAGGAGAAAATAATGGCAGTATATATTAATGATACATGTATTAACTGTGGTGCTTGTATTGATGAGTGTCCAGTAGAAGCAATTGTAGATGAAGATGATAATCCAACTGGTGAAGAGATTTACTATGTATATGGTGATAAATGTGTAGAGTGTGTTGGTCATCATGATGAACC
>CAZFGS010000007.1:0-34603 GCA_964518545.1 uncultured Sulfurimonas sp.
TAGATACCCTTATAATAAATAATTATATAAGTATAGTCAAAAAAATGATAATATTATCACAATATTATCACAAAAAATGATAATTACCCATAGCGTTACTATAAGTAATTAATTCAGAAAGCTTTTTTCTTTCCCATCATACTTACTTAAAATTGCAGGAAGCATAAACAGATCAACTAAAACAGCAATAATAAGTGCAATAGCTGTGACAATACCAAAATTTACATTGAGCATAAAGTCTGAAAATCTAAAAATCAAAAATGAACTACTTAAAACTACTGTAGTAAAAATGATGGCAGATCCAGCATACTTCATGATGTAAGTCAAAGAATCATGGAAGTTATACCCCTTGAGTCTTGCTTCTTTATACTTTACTAAAAAATGAATAGTATCATCAACAGCAACCCCTATAATGATAGCTCCAGAGATAGCTACTCCTATGTCTATGGTGATTCCAAGCCATCCCATAACACCAAGCACTAAAATAATAGGTAAAATATTTGGAATTATAAAGAGTGGAATCATCTTGATTTTTCTAAAGATAAAGAACATCATAAGGGAAACTACACTGATGGCTAAAGTGATAGACTGTATAAGGGTGTCTGTGATATCTGATTGCATATGAGCAAACATTGTCGTTTGTCCATTTACCTGTGCAGAATAGGGTGAGTTTTTCCACCAGTTCTCTATCCAGTTAATCATCTCTAAGTCCAAAGAAGTGTTTACCACATTCATGGAGGCAGTTAAACGTAGAAGTCTTTCATCAATATCCATTCTATCATTTATCTCCATACCTTGAGGGAGAGAGAGGGAATAAAGAAGCAGGTACTGAGCGATAATCTCATTGGAAGCAGGCACCTCATTCTTCCCAACCATAATCTCATTGAAGCGTTTGACGACATCTATAAGTGATGAGGTGTGTCTTGTATCTGGAAATTTTGCTTTAAGTTCTCTTTGAAACTTTTCCACCTCTTTCATAAAGTCAGGGTTTTTGATTCCATCTTTGGCTTTTGAATCTATCACTATCTCATAAGCCATTGGTCCTGTGAGATTATTTTGTATAAAGGTTACTGCTGAGCGAAAAGGAACCTCTTCTCTAAAATATCGAATGGAATTGGAATCTACCTGAAGTTTAAAGAGCCCTAAAGCGATAAAGCCAAAAACTGCAATAGAAGTAAAAATGATTTTTGTGTCATTTTTGATGATAAAGGCAGCATATCTTGAGGCAATACTAGAGCTAATCTCATCCTTTGGTCTTTTTTCACTTGGAGTGATTTTTGGATTAAGGATGGCAAGAAGTGCAGGGATAAAAAGTATAGTTAAAACAAAGGCAAGAAGTGCTGCATTTGCTGTAGCAATACCAAGTGTTTTGATAGGGATAATCTCAGAGATTCCAAGAGAAGCAAAACCCACTGCTGTGGTTAGTGATGTAAGTAAAATAGGCAGAAAGTTTTTTTCAACACTGTAATGGATTGCAGTATGATTTTCAAGTCCGTCTTTTCGTGCTAAAAGATAGACCCAAAAAAGGTGGGTGGCATCTGCAATCCCAATAGCGATGATAAAAACAGGCATATTTGCTGTGAAATTATTGAGTTTATACCCAAGAAGTACTTGTGTTGCCAATACAATAATAAAGGTGAAAATAACAATACTGATACTTAACAACATCCCTGATGCCCGTTTAAAGATAAGCCATAAAAGAAGCATTACCATTAAAATAACAAGAGGGGTAAAGGTGGTCATGTCATATTTGGCCAAAGAAGAAAATGTTTGATTGACTACAGGACCACCGGCAAGATAAAATCTGTAGCCACTTTTCTTTTCTGCTTCTAAGTAGCCATCCACTGCATTTTTGATGAACTTTGAAGAACCGAGTGTAGTACTTGCTTTTGGAACAAGTCGTCCTACTATCATAGTTGTTTTTGCATCTTTGGAGATTATCTTCCCAACAAGCATTGTTTCATCCACTGCTATTTTTTCTTTTTCTTTGAGCTCTTGAGGTGAAAGGGAGCGATAATCTTCGATGAAATTTTCTACTAAGATATCATCGGGGTACTCTTCATCAGCATGAATATACTGATAATTTGTAAGTGAATCTACGCGAGCAATGTACTTTGTTTGCCATAATTTTTCTGTAAGTCTATCTATAACCCCAAGAGCTTTTTTGTTAAGAACCCCATCTTCATCATGAAAAACAATGATAATTGCATCATCATTGCCAAATATATCTCGAAATTCATCATATTGTTTGAGTGTTTGCGAGTTTTCACCAAACCAGATTCTATAGGAACCATCAAATTGTATATATTTAAATTGCAGGGCAAAAAGGATGGTGATGATAGGGATTACTATGGCAATTATCCATCGTAGTTTTATAATAAGGTCTACAAATTTTTTCATGAACTCTCTTTAGAAGTAATAGCCAAGCTTGAAGCTTAGTCTTTCGTGTGCACCCATAAGATGGAAGGCTGTTTGTTTGTTTGGAGATGGTTGAATATAGCGGTAGTCAAAGTTAAACTTTATAATTTCAGCAATACGAGATTCATATTCAAAGTAATAGACTTGTTCATTATAATCAAGATCGAGGATAGCACCAGTAATGATACTTGCATCATTCCCTTCATTGAAACTATAACGAAGTCCTAAAAAAAGGTCATTTTGAAAAAGTTCAAAGAGTTCAAGGTCGGTTTTTTTTCCTTTTTCTAAAGTGTCATAGTAGTAGTACTCAGAGATTAAACCTAAATCTGCCTCCTTGTAAACCTGAGTGAGGGTATGTTCCACTCCAAGTCCTAGGTGGATATAGTCTGAAACATTGTTTTCATTGGAACTTTTGACATTGGTATAGACAGCCTCTAACTTGTAAAGAGTGCTATCAACTACAAGTGTATTATAAGTTATGATTTTATTGACAATATAAGCATTTTCTTTTACTTGAAAATCTCCTGTAGTTGGAGAAAAATCTGTTGAGTAATAGCGTTGAGAATCGTAACCATTTTGTAAAATGACAGCAAAATCAAGTGGATATTCCGTATCAGTTGAACCTGAGTATTTAAGATAAAGAGTTGGTCGAGTTTTAGCATTTTCTGTGATAAGTTCATTTTTATAGTGTAGTGGTATTGCTCCAAAATTTGTATTGATTGTTTCTGGAAAATAGTAGTAGACATAAGGAAAGGCACTCATATCACGACTCTGCTCATAGGCTTTGAGAATAAGTGAGAGTTCTCCACTTTCTGTATAATGTGTATAAGAGGCATTCCATACACCAAGCTTGTCAGTATAAAAAGGGTCTGCTCTTAAGTCTGTTGGATTAAATCCATCGGTGATATTTCTTACCTCTAAGGCTCCCCAAAACTTGATATCTTTTCCCACTTTAATCTGATCATTTTCCATCTCATATTGAAGATAGAGCTCATCAATACGGAGAAAACTTCTTTGTGTTTGTTGCTGTGTTCCTTTGAGGTCATAGTAGTCTTGTTGTGCAGAGAGTTTTGTTTTGAACTCTATCTCATCTTGAACATAACCTAGTTCAAGTTCTGCAGAGGCGGTATAGTTTTGAGCATGTTTACCTTTTGGACGTTGAAGGTAAAACTGAGAAGTAAGGTTAACATTCCCCTGCACACTGAGGTGATCATAAAAAGATTCTTCTTGAATCTTATCTGTAGTCTGAGGTTTTATTTGTTCTATCTCTTTTGTTTCTTTGAGAGGTTTTTTCTCATGGTATACCTGTGTTACTCTTGTAGCTAAAGATTCTTTCGGAGCAAATCTATACTTATAAGTAGTAGTAATTAAGGTAGTTGTATAGTTTTTTTGAAGCTTTTTTTTCTCCTCAAAAGCATCTGCATAGTTTTCATAACAACCACAACGCACAGCATTGATGTTGGTAAAAGAGATGAGTTTACAAGAATCAGGATATCCTTTTTTTGTAAAATCGTAGTGAGAATTTTTTTTAAATTTAAAACTTGTCAGTTGGACTGTGTAGCAGGTGTCTTTACTTTTTGCATGAGTAAAACTAAAGAGTAAAGTAAAAAGAAGAAGTAAACGCATAGATATAAAAAACCTTTGTAAATATAAAAGTTTCTTATAATATCATCTTTTTGTGATAAAACGAAAAAAAAGTGATAAAATGAATATTAATTGTAAAATATGATACACATCTATACAAAAATTAAAGTTTATGAGAGTATGATTATAATAAAAAATGGAGAGTTGTATGAAAATAGTATCTTATCTTTTGGGCTTAGTCCTTGTTCTTGTTGCAATAGTTTATACAGTTGCATTTACATCGTTTGGGAATTCACTTCTCAAGCCTACTATTGAAGCAAAGATTCAAGCACAAACAAAACTACCGTCTAAACTTCAAACATTTCAGCTTGGGATGAGTAATTTTGATATTGTTCTTGAGTTAAATAAAAACAATATGATTCATCTTAAGGGAGACTATTCATTATTTGCTCAATCTTTTGATATCTCTTACAGTGTGAACCTTGAGGAGTTAAAAACATTAAAAGCACTGACTCAAACACAGCTTCAAAGTTCTCTTCATACTGATGGTACAGTTGTTGGGGATATGTCATTTTTAAAAGTAGATGGAAAAAGTGATGTTGCAAAAAGTAGTACCACTTACCATATAGAACTTACAGATCTTAACCCTACATCTATCATCGCAAAAGTAGACACTTTAAATCTTGAGGCATTACTCTATATGCTCAATCAAAAATCGTATGCAAGTGCTGATGTAAACGTAGATGTAAATTTTAAAAATATTACTCCTCATCAGTTAGATGGAGAGGTGAAACTTCATACTGTCGATGGTAAACTTAACTCCACTGTTATGAAAAAAGATTTTAATATCACAATTCCTGCAACTGCATTTGTAATGAACCTTGATGCAAAATTGGCGGGTGATGATGTGAACTATAAGTATGTTCTTAACTCTAATCTTGCAACACTCTCATCAAGTGGTACAGTAGTTCCAGAACCATTAAAAACAGATGTAAAATATGGTATTAATGTAAAAGAATTAGCAGTACTTAAACCTATAACTGGAGCAGATCTAAGAGGACCTTTACGTTTAAATGGGACACTCAAAGGTGATAAAGAAAAGTTAGTACTGGATGGACGTAGTGATATTGCAGATTCTAAAACAACATTTGTGGCACTCTTAAAAGATTTCGCACCAACAACTGTAAAAGCAAAAATTCAAGGGCTTCGTTTAGAAAATGCTCTCTACATGGTAAAACAACCACACTATGCAGATGGTGTCTTTGATCTAGATGTAGATATCACCAATGCAGATGCTAATAATCTTCAAGGAACGGTAGTCTCAACTATATCTAAAGGGATCGTAGATACAAAATTTGTAACAAAAGAGTATAAGTTTAAATCGAAAATGCCATATACTGCATTTAATGCTAAAACACTTACAAAACTCAATAAAAATCTTGTAGATACAAAAGTGATTTTTAATTCTAATCTAGCGAAATTTGATATTAAACAGGCTAGATTTGATATAAAAGATGCATCTTTAGTAAGTGATTATAAAGTAACTGTAAAAGACCTTAACAAGCTTTACTTCGCTACTCAAAGACATCTTAAAGGTGGCATTGTAGCTACTGGAGAACTTAAAAAAGCTAAAGATTTAGATTTTACTATGCATAGTGATATTGCAGGTGGAAAACTTGATGCAAAACTTCATAATGATGATTTTAGTGCTAAATTAGCTTCACTTCAAACACTTGATATCTTAGATATACTCATCTATCCTAAAATGTTTAAATCTCAAATAGATGGTGATTTAAAGTACAATTTAGCAGAAGAAAAAGGAACTTTTGATGGAAAACTCAGTGATGGAACTTTTACAAGAAACCAAGTGCTTGATCTCGTAAAACAGTATGCAAGGATAAATCTTTACAAAGAGAAATTTGTAGGAGATGTGAATGCAAAGATAAACAAAGAAAATATCTTAGCTTCACTTGATCTAAAATCAAGTAAATCATCTATTGTTTCTAAAAATACAAAGCTAAACTCTAAAACACAAGTGATAGATTCTAAAATCGATATCAATGCAAATGGCAACCCTTTAAGTGTAACAGTAAGAGGGAATGTAAACCATCCAAAAATTGGTGTAGATGCAAATAAAATAGTGAAAAAACAAGCAGAAAAAGCTGTAAAAAAAGAGATAAATAAACTCTTTAAAGGCCTATTTTAAGAAGCTATGATGTTCAAAATTTTTGTTATATTATTTTTGAGTATATCTGTATATGCAAGCCAAAAGCAGATCCATTACATTGTAAAAAATGTTAATGTTAGATCTTCTGTTGAGATTACGGACAATGTTTTATTTACACTTCCTAAAGGAGCAACAAATATTACTATACTTCAAGAGTTAGAAGCCAAAGGGTATCATTGGTCTGAAGTAAAGTTTTCTGATGGAAGAAAGGGATGGGTTGTATCTGATTATATAGAAAGTATAGATAAAAATTTTGTTTTAGCTTTTTATGAAAAGATGGATGATGTGTATCGCTTAAGAATTTGGCATCCATTAACAACTGTTGTAGATGAAGTGTTTACAGTAAGTAATGGTGTTGTGCCATCATCTTTAAAGCAAAGAAAAGACAGTGTTGCTGAAGCATTGCTTCTGCATGTAGATCAAAAAACTCACGAGATGTATGTCTATGATAGGGTCTTAGAAAAAACAGTTTTTAAGGTCTCTGATGTAGTCGATGCATTTTGGGTGACTGATTATAAAAATCTTAAGCATACAAGAGGGCATATCATTATCTGGTAGTTTTACTTTTGTTGTACATCAGCAAGAGTTAGGCAAAAGAGCACCTCTTTTCCCTCAGTTTCAAGTACCTTACAAGCTTCTAGTAATGTATTTCCTGTAGTTATAATATCATCTACGAGAATCACTTGTTTCTGTGGGAATCTCTTTAGTGCAAAATCTCTAGGATTTGCAAGTCGAAAAGCTTTACTCTTACCTGAATACTTTAACTTGTTTTTTGCACGAATCTTAGCAAAGAGAGGAGTGATGTTTTTCGATTCTAGGGCTTTGTTTAGTATAGCTGTATGAGAGTAACCACTCTCTATACTCTCATCTATACCTATAGAAACAAGATGTGAATCGAAGAGAAAGTTTTGTGCAAATGTTTTAAAACTATTGTTTGCTAAAAGGGTATATATATAAAAACCTACATCGGTATGTTTGGTAAAAAGTAGCTCTTTGATCTCTTTGTATTTGTAAAAGGAGTAGACTTTGATCCCATTTTGAAGTTGGCGTTTGTACAGAGAAGGTGAGAGAAATGTAGTTTGGCAATAGGGACATATATGAGTGAGAGAGTAGTTCTCACACATCATACATTTCATAAGATAAAGCCTATTAGTCCATTTTAAGAACAGACATAAATGCCTCTTGTGGAAGTTGGACTTTCCCAATAGATTTCATACGTTTTTTACCCGCTTTTTGTTTTTCTAAGAGTTTACGCTTACGAGTGATATCACCACCATAACATTTGGCAGTAACATTTTTCCCCATAGATTTTACAGTCTCTCTTGCGATAATCTGACTTCCTAAAGATGCTTGAACAGCTACTTCAAAGAGTTGGCGAGGGATCAGTTCTTTCATATTCTTTACTAAAACGCGACCACGTGGAAGTGCTTGGTTTCTTGGAACGATGATACTGAGTGCATCAACAGCTTCGCCAGCTACTTTGATATCGAGTTTTACAAGGTCACCTGTCTTAAAATCGATAGGCTCATAATCAAAAGAAGCATACCCTTTTGAGATTGATTTTAAAGTATCATAAAAATCCATAACAATCTCATTCATAGGGATCTCATATTCTAAAAGAACACGCTCTTCATTGAGGTAGCTCATTTTTGTTTGTGTACCGCGTTTATTCACTAAGAGTGTGATGATATTTCCAAGGTATTCACTTGGTGTGATTACTGTAGCTCTCACATAAGGTTCTTCGATATGGTCTATCTTTTGCACTGGTGGAAGTTGTGAAGGGTTTTGTACTTCTATGCTTGTTCCATCAGTAAGGTGCACATTATACACTACAGAAGGAGCTGAAGCGATAAGGTCAAGGTTGAACTCACGCTCAAGTCTCTCTTTGATCACTTCCATATGAAGCATCCCTAAAAATCCTACACGAAAACCAAAACCAAGAGCGACAGAAGTCTCTGGCTCATACGAAAGTGAAGAATCATTGAGTTTGAGTTTATCAAGGGCATCACGTAGATCTTCAAACTTGTCTGTATCTATAGGATAAATTCCTGCAAATACAAAAGGTTTTGCAGGTTCATAATCTCCAACAGGTTGTGCCGTAGATTTTTTTGCATCAGTGATAGTATCACCAACATTGACAACACTTACCTCTTTAAGTCCAAGAACTACGATACCAATCTCGCCAGACTTAATAGCAGGTGTTTTGATCTTTTTCATCGGATGTGGGTACATCAAATCCAGAACAGTATGTTCTTCGTTATTACTCATAAGTTTGATATTTTGCCCTTTTCTAATATCACCATCAAAGACACGAACAAGTGCAAGTGCTCCAAGGTAAGAATCAAACCATGAGTCATAGATGATCGCTTTTGTTGTAGCATCCGGATCACCAACAGGCTCAGGAATACGATCAACAATAGCATCGATAAGCTCACGAATCCCTATACCACTTTTTGCAGATACCAAACAAGCATCTGTAGCATCTATACCGATCGCTTCTTCAATCTCCTCAGCTACCTTATCTGGATCAGCTGCTGGGAGGTCAATCTTATTGATTACAGGGATAAGCTCAAGGTTATTGTCCAATGCTAAGTAAACATTGGCAATAGTTTGTGCTTCTACACCTTGTGCAGCATCTACGATAAGGAGTGCTCCATCAGAAGAGGCTAGAGATTTACTTACCTCATAGGAGAAGTCAACATGGCCCGGTGTGTCAATAAGGTTGAGGATATAATGCTGTCCATCTTTGACATAATCAAGTCTTACAGACTGTGCTTTGATGGTAATTCCACGCTCTTGTTCGATCTCCATCGTATCCATCATCTGGCTACTCATTTCACGTTCACTAACAGAACCGCACTCCTGTATGATTCTATCGGCTAGTGTTGATTTACCATGGTCGATATGTGCAATGATAGAAAAGTTTCTAATATTTTTCAATTATATTCCTGTTGAAAATTTTTTATTATGCAAAGAGTGAATTAACACTTTCGTTATGATAAACGCGACGGATAACCTCTGCAAAGAGTGGTGCAACTGTAAGCACCTTAATCTTTTTGTGCTCTTTGGTATCTAAAGTGTTTGTAATTATAAGTTCATCAAGTTCGCCATTGTCTAGGTTTTCGTATGCTTTACCACTTAAAACACCATGTGTCGCACATGCCATAACGGATGTCGCACCCTTATTCTTAAGTGCAGTTGCAGCTTTTACCATCGTTCCAGCAGTATCTACCATATCGTCAATCATGATAACATCATAGCCCTCTACATCACCAATAATACCCATCACTTCGGCTTGGTTTGCTTTTTCACGGCGTTTATCTACTATAACCATATCCAGTCCCATACGTTTTGCAAAGTATCTTGCACGTGCAACTCCACCAATATCTGGAGAAGCTATAATTGGATTTTTAAGATTTTTACTTTTGATGTATTGTTCAAAAGTTACCGAACCGTAAAGGTTGTCTACTGGGATATCAAAGAAACCTTGAATCTGTCCAGCATGTAAGTCGATTGTAACAACACGGTCAATACCTGCAGTTTCATAAAGATTTGCTACAAGTTTTGCTGTAATTGGAACACGAGGAGCTGCTTTACGATCTTGACGAGCATAACCGTAATAAGGAACAACAGCAGTAATACTTTGAGCAGATGAACGTTTAAGTGCATCTGTCATAATTAGGAGTTCCATAAGGTTGTCGTTTGATGGAGCACCAGTAGATTGAATGATAAACACATCGCGTCCACGTACTGATTCAGCAATTTGCACTGAAATCTCACCATCACTAAATTTTTTCACATCAGCTTTAGCTAATGGAACATCTAAAACACTACAAATCTCTTTTGCAAAATCAACACTGGCTGTTCCAGCAAAAATTTTATAACCACGCATAGGAATTCCTTTTTGGAAAAATATATATCGCGATTATACTAGAATTGTTCTGAGGAGTTGTTAAAATGAAAAATTTATTGACATTTTTTACAAGTACCAGAAAAAACTAAATCTGAAGTTTCTATCTGAAAATCAGTAACTTGCATTGCCATACTTTGGATAGAAGACAGGTCAAGTGTAATATCTTCGATATATCCACAGTTTGAACATACAGCATGTGAGTGGCTTGCTTTTGTAAGTTCGTATACAGATTTAGTATTTGGAATTTTTACCTCTTGTATAAAAGCAGCTTCAAGCATAATATTGATATTTTTATAAATTGTAGCGAGTGAGATAGAGTTGAACTTCTCAAGCATCATAGCATAGAGGTTTTCTATGTTCATATGTCCATTTGTATACAAAGCATTAGTTATCTCTAATCTTTGTGGTGTCGCTTTTAAATTGTGTGCTCTTAATATCTCTGTATAATTATTCATAATGCAATTATACAATAAAAGAACTAAAATAATAAAGATTATTATTGATTTTTAAAAAAAATTAAAGTTCAGACATTCTAGAGACAATGTAGATATTTAGAGCATTTAATTTAGGGCCAACTAGATTATAATTGAAAAATAAGTTGAAAAATGAATCTTTTAATATGGAACTCAATGCATACGAGCCACTTGCAAATTCCAAATAACAAGTCACTCAGAGTGCTTAAATTTGCAAGTGGATTGAGAGATGTTAATTAAAGTTTAATTCGATATAATAAAAATATAAATTTTACAAAGTATAATGAGGAATCTTAATTTGAAACGATTATTAATCACACCGTTACTGCTTTTATTATCTTCGTCAACTTATGCCCTGACACTACAAGATACTGTAAGTGAAGTTATCCAAACCCATCCAGTTATTCAAGAAAGGCTTAAAAACTATAGAGCTACAAGAGAAGATCTAAGTATTGCAGATTCAGGATATATGCCAACTATTGACATCGTTGGAGGTGTTGGTTGGAAAACACAAGGTCATTTCAATAAAGACGTTGTCGATGGTAACTATAATACCTACAATAGTGCTATTATTATTCGTCAAAATTTATTTAATGGATTTGAAACACTTTATTCTGCTTCATATGAAAAAGCAAGAGTAATTTCTGCAGCTTATGATTATGTAGAAAAAGCAGATGATGTTTCACTGCAAACTACAAAAGCTTACCTTGACTTGCTTCGTGCTAATGAATTATATAACACTGCAAAAGAGAATGTTTCAAACAATGAACTTATCTATGCCAAGGTATATGAGCTTTATGTCTCAGGAGTAGCTGCACGAAGTGAGCTAGATAAGATACAGTCTTCTTTAGCACTTTCGCGCTCAAATCTTACAGCAAAACGTAATAATCTAGTAGATGCAAGATATGATTTTCATCGTATGCTGGGTAGAAATGTTTCAATTGAAACCTTAGTAAAACCAGATTTTATAGCCTATTTACCAGATTCTAAAGTGAGAGCAATGCAGTTTGCTTTAGAGCATAACCCCTCTTTAATGGTAAGTAAGTTTAACATCAAAGCAGCTCAAAAAAAGTATAAACAAGCAAGAGCAAATTATTATCCAAGTGTAGATTTAGAGGCTTCACAAAATTACTCTAATAACTGGCAAACTTCAGTTACTCCTGATGATAGATTTGAGGTGATGCTCAATGTTCGTTATAACCTTTACAATGGTGGTCAAAATAGTGCACAAAAGCAAAAAAGTATCTCTCTTGTAAGCCAAGAAATTGAAAAACAAAGAGAACTTAAGCGTGAGCTTATTCATAGTATGGGAGTATCATGGTCTGCTTATGAGATTATTAAAGTACAATTAGATGATTTGTATAAATTTCAAAGTTTTTCACTCTCAACACTTGAGCTTTATCAAAAAGAGTATGAACTGGGGCAACGTTCACTCTTAGATCTTTTAGCTGCTCAAAATGATTTTTTTAATGCACAAACTCAGATTATAAATGCTGAATATGATGTTCTTTATGCAAAGTATAGAATCTTAGATGCAATGGGTGTGCTTGTTGTTGCCTTACT
This sequence comes from uncultured Sulfurimonas sp., assembly GCA_964518545.1. Lineage (GTDB taxonomy): Bacteria > Campylobacterota > Campylobacteria > Campylobacterales > Sulfurimonadaceae > Sulfurimonas. The sequence continues at coordinate 12,179 of CAZFGS010000007.1, forward strand.
TGGTGATGATACAAACTATTATGATCTTGTAGCATTAAAAGGCAAGGCAAATTCTATGAAAGATGAGTTACCTGTCACTTTAGATTCAGATAATGATAAGATAGTTGATGCACAAGATATGTGTGTTAATTCAGAAATTAACTCTACTGTTATGCCTTATGGTTGTGTGAAATTTATTGAAGATCAAGATGATGATGGCATTCTTGATGATAGAGATATGTGTCCAGACACACCTCTAGGTTTTTTAGTCAATGAAGATGGTTGTCCAAAAGCGAAAAATTTAGATATTGCCTTTGAACCATTATCAAATCAAATTGCACAAAAATCAGAACTTAAAATTGAACAATTTGCAAGATTTTTACAAGAAAATCCTCTTTATAATGTAATAGTAGTAGGGCATACTGATAATATTGGAACAGATGCAGAAAACTTACTACTCTCTCAACAAAGGGCAGAAAATGTAAAAAAAGAGCTTATATCTTATGGTGTTGATGATGCTCGCCTGAATGCAATAGGTGTTGGTGAAAAGCAGCCAATCGCAACAAATGCAACTCCTGAGGGAAGATACAAAAACAGACGAACAGAGATAAGACTCAACTATATAGCTGATAGAGTAAAGGGTAAATAATGCAAAAAATATTTTTATCGTTAATAACATTGTCGTTATTATCAAATGCTCAAGAAGTTGAGCAGTCGAAACTAAGTAATAGTGTAGATATGAGTACATACAAAGATATTTTAAAAAAAGACACAAAAATATCTTTTGACTCAAATAGCTCTGAAAAAAATGGAATCTATAATTTTCAATACTCACCAAATAAACCAAGTAAAGAAAAGAAAACAAATATCTTTTTAAATGGAAATTTTGACAAAATTCATAGATATGATTCCCTTTATTTTAATAATGATTCATTGACAGATGATTCAGAAAAGATATTTGATGACATTTCAAAACAAATTCATCAGTATATAGATGATAAATCTAGAGAGATTGTTGTCTCTATGATAGCTTTTACTCAAAAAACAGAAGACAATAAAACACAGGTAAATCTAGAAAGTGCCTATACAAACTTTTTTCAAAACATTGCTCAAAGAGATGATGAAGATCCTCAAAAAGCGAAAAATACAGCAGTGAACTATTTACAAATAGTATATGATAAAATGCTTGATAATAATATCTCTAAGGAGATTATTTATAAAGAAGATCGTGTTGGGAAAGATGCACTCTATACTGAAGAGTTCAGTGATGGTCGAGCGAAAAACAATCGTGTTGATGTTGCTATATATGTTAAAGAAGTGTTAGATCCAGATACAGATGGTGATGGTGTTCATGATTCAAAAGATTACTGTCGAGATACACCATTAGGTACAAATGTTGATGTAAATGGATGTCCTAGAATTATGAAGCTAGATCTGAAATTTGATTTTGATAAAGACACTATCTCTGATGAGAAATCTTTAGAAGATGTGAAAGAACTTTCTGACTTTATGAAAAAATATCCTGCATACCATGCAAATATTGTTGGACATACAGATAGTGTGGGTAAAGCATCATATAACCAAAAACTCTCAGAGCGAAGAGCAAAAAGAGTTCAAGATATGATTGTAGCTGATGGAGTAGATAGCTCTCGATTAACATCAGAGGGAAGAGGTGCGAGTGAACCACTTTTTGAAAATATTAATCCATTTAATCGCCATCAAAACCGCAGAACAGAAGTTGAATTAACTATTCCTGAACAAAAAACTACTTTAGCTAAACCTAAAGCAAGATCAAGAGGGCCTAAAGGCTAAATATGTCTTTACTTCACTCTCTTTCGCTCTATACAAAACTTTATGCAAAACCTTATAGTGTTGAATCATTAAGTGCAGGTTTACCAAAATCAAAGGATGACAACGATTTAGAGTTGTTTTCAAAAACATCTTCAAAATCGCTATTTTCTCGTGCGGCAGCACGTGCAGGACTTAAATCAACACTTTCTCAAAAATCTTTATCTGAAATTATAGATCTTCATTTACCTTGTATCTTGCTACTTTCTGAAAATAATTCTTGTATTTTAGAGAGCTTTTCAGAGGATAGAAGACAAGTAAAGGTAGTCTTTGCGGAAGAGGAAGCCTTAGAAGAGTGGATAGATATAGAAAAATTAGAGGAGATATATCTAGGGTATCTTTTTTTACTCAAACCTGAATATCAATATAAACAAGAAACACAAAAAATAAGAACACACACAAAACATTGGTTCTTTGACACACTGAGATTATCAGCACCAATCTATAAAGATGTACTACTTGCCTCAATTTTGGTGAATTTATTTGTTTTAGCAACCCCTCTCTTTACTATGAATGTGTATGATAGAGTAATCCCAAATAATGCTAAAGAAACACTTTTTGTTTTTACAATTGGTGTTGTTTTAGCCTATATTATTGATATATTTTTAAAATATAGTCGAACTTATCTTTTAGAGTTAGCAGCAAAAAAGAGTGATATTATTATGAGCTCTATTATTTTTGAGAGAGTTTTAGATCTTAAAATGGCTTCTCACCCAAAATCGGTAGGTTCTTTTGCATCAAATTTAAAAGATTTTGATTCTATCCGCTCGTTTTTAACAAACTCTACTATGATAGCTTTAGTGGATATGCCTTTTGCTATTTTATTTTTATTTGTAATCTACTTTATTGGTGGTTCTATTGTTGTTGTACCGATTATCACTATTTTTCTTATTTTGGTGTATGCTTTCTTTATTAAAGATCCTTTAGCAAAAAGTATAGAGCAAACACATGAGGTAAGTGCGAAAAAAAATAGTGTACTGATTGAGTCTTTGCAAAATATTGAGACAATTAAATCACATAATCTAAATGCAACATTGCAACATGACTATGAGGAAGTGACAGGAGAGATTGCACATAAAAGTCTCAAATCACGTCTACTCTCAGCATCTATTCCAACAATAACAAGTTTTTTTATCCAACTTAACACTGTCTTTATTGTCTTTTATGGTGTGTATCTTATAAATGATTTTGAGCTAACTATGGGTGCATTAATTGCTGTAGTAATTTTAACCTCTCGTACAATTGCACCAATGGGACAAGCTGCTGCTTTAATTACAAACTATTCAGATGCAAAGTCAGCTTATGATGTTATAGAAAATATAATCTCTCAACCTCAAGAGAGACCTCATGCAAGAGAGTTTATTCAAAGACTTTCCTTTGATGGAAAGATTGAGTTTAAAGATGTGAAATTTTCTTATCAAGAAGAGGATGTCGTTGCTCTAAATAATATAAATTTTACTATTGAAGCGGGTGAAAAAGTTGCAATCATTGGACGAATTGGATCTGGAAAAAGTACAATAGAGAAGTTGATTTTGGGACTGTATGAACCACAAGAGGGTTCCATCTTGATTGATGATATAGATATAGCACAGATTGACCCAGCAGATCTGCGTGAACATATCTCCTATGTACCTCAAGATATACATCTTTTTAATGGAAGTGTTAAATCAAACATTAAAGCAAAGTTTCCTCATGCTACTGATGATGTAATGATTAAAGCTGCAAAACTCTCAGGCACAGAGGAGTTTGTAAAAATGCATCCTCATGGGTATGAGATGTTAATTGGGGAGAGAGGAGCAGGCCTTTCTGGTGGACAAAGACAAAGTGTTGGTATTGCACGAGCATTTTTAAATGATACAAAAATTGTCCTTTTAGATGAGCCTACAAATGCAATGGATTCTCTTAGTGAGTTGCGTTTTATTAAAAATTTACAAGAACATTTGAGTGATGAGACAATGATACTTGTTACTCAAAAGATGAACTTACTCTCTTTAGTAGATAGGGTTGTCGTTGTACATAATGGAAAGATTGAACATGATGGGCCAACCGAGGAGATTATAAAAAGATTACAAGGGAGTAATAATGGATAAGAAAAATTCAAAATTAACCCCTAGAGATTATGAGTTTATCAACTCCCTTGCTAGTGCTATGATTGAAAGTTCTCCTAAAAAGATTCGCTTAGTTATCGTTTTTTGGGCTATCACTTTGAGTGTTCTTATCGCATGGATGGCATTTGCCGAGATAGATGAAATAGCTCGTGGGAGTGGAGAGGTTATTCCTCGTGGAGAAAATCAACTTATTCAAAACCTTGAGGGTGGAATAGTTGAAGAGATACTTGTAAATGAGGGGGAAAGTGTCAAAAAAGGGGATATCCTTTTAAAAATCGATAATCAAAAATCACTCAACACTTACGAAAACAATCAAATATCTTCTTATGCACTAGAAGCAAAAATTTTACGTCTAAGAGCCGAAGCAGAAAATAAAGATCTAGTAGTAGATGCTCAAACAAAACAAAAGATGCCAAAAATTATAGAAAATGAGTTGAGTTTGTATAGATCAAATATGCTGCGTTTAGCTACAAATAAAAAAATAGTCAGCCAACAACTTTACCAAAAACAGCAAGAGTACAAAGAGAGTATGAAAAGACTTGAAGTATTACAAGAGGATCTTCGTCTTATAGATGAAGAGATAGAGATTATAGAACCACTTGTAAAAAAAGGGATAAAACCACAGTATGAGTTTTTAAAGCTAAAGCGTGAAAAAAATTCAATTGTTAAAGAGTATGAAGGTGTAAAACTTTCTATTCCTCGTTTAAAGTCAATGATTCAAGAAGCAAAAGAAAAAGTTAAAGAGATTGTGTATGAGCATCAAATTAAATCTAAAGAGGCACTCAATGAAGCACTTACAAAATACAAATCAACTCTAAACAATAATAATGCACTTTCAGATCAAGTAAATAGAACGATAGTCCGCTCCCCTATTAATGGAATCGTTCAAAAACTTTTTGTACATACTGTTGGTGGTGTTGTCCGTCCTGGTGCTGATCTTGTAGAACTTGTACCTACAGATAAATCTCTGCTTGTAGAAGTAAAAATAAAACCTTCAGATATTGCATTTATCTATAAAGGGCAAAAAGCTAAGGTGAAATTTTCTGCCTATCAGTTTGCTATCTATGGAGCACTTGATGGTGTTGTTGAGAGTATAAGTGCAGATAGTTTTAAAGACGATAAAGATGTAACATACTTTAAAGTTCGTATAAAAACACAGAAAAGTTATATGGAGCGTAATGGGAAGCATCTGAAAATTATTCCTGGTATGACAGTAGATGCAGATATTATAACAGGGAAGAAAACGATTTTAGATTATATACTAAAACCTATACTGAAGACAAAACAGTATAGTTTTAGTGAGCATTAGAAGGATTTATAATGAAATTAATTGGTATTGTAGTAGATGTAGATGGTAAATATTTTGCAAAAGATAAATCTGGACATATTAGAGAGCTAAAGGTTGGTGATAAAGTATATGCCGGTGAACAACTCTATGGCAATAATGGTAATGCCAGAGTAGTCATAGAATCTCCTTCTAATGCAAAAATTGAACTTGTAGGTACGCAACCAATAGAGGCTGAAGAGTTCGGATATACTGAAGAAGATACTTCTACAGAAAAGATTCAAGAGGGAAATGTTGAGAATTTTACTACAACCAAATCATCTACAATTCATCAAGAAGCTTCTATACAAAGACTTGAAGCTGTTGGGTTACAAGAGAGATTTCTTGCGAGAGATGGAAAGGTTGTAAATGTTGAAGCAAACCTTTTAGATACAGGCTATGATGAGATTTCCATTGATACACAATTAAGTGGTTTTGTAACTGCAACTGCTTTTCAACCACAACCAACACTACAAACACATTTATCTCATGTTGAAGATGATGCTTACGATATTTTACAAGTAGGTGGTCCAACGGGAACTAAAGTGACTACAAATAGTTTTACATTTGAAGCACTTTTAGGTTTAAAAACTTTGCAGATTGGCTCTGAAAATTTGACACTTAATCAACTTGAATTTTTAGGCACTTCACCAATTACAATAGCAATGAAAGCAGGTACACTCACACTTGATGGATACACAAAAATAGATACTTTCTATACTATTTCATACACCTACGAAACACATGGTAATTACTTACATGATGCTAATAGTGATGTTTTTACAGACTCCTTGAGTGTGGTTGTAACGGATATAGGTGGGCAGAGTATAGCATCTATTTTAAGTATTGATGTTATAGATGATGCACCAACAAGTGAAGATGATGTAAATAGTATTGTTGAAGGTAATTATCTTGACAATACAGTTACTGGGAATGTAATGGATAATGATCATGTTGGTGCTGATGATGATTTAGTTGCAAATGATGTTGTTGGCATACAAGATGGAATTATTGGCACTGAACTTGCAACTACTTATGGTTTTATAACACTACAAAGTGATGGAAGCTATGTCTATAGAGTGGATAACGATAACCTCAGTGTAAAAGCACTTCTTGATGGAGAAACACTTCATGATAGTATAATTTATACTCTTCAAGATTTAGATTTTGATACATCAGAGTCAATTTTGGATATTACTATAGAAGGGCAAACAAGCTCACCTGCTTTTTATGTTACAGGTGGAAATGCTTATGAGTCAAGTATAGATGTCATAGGTACAGATGAGGCGAATACTCAAAATATTGTTACTGGTTTTATCTCTGCTGTGACTGGTGATGGTTTTAAAGAAGTCCTTTTTGAATCAGCAGGTCACACATTAGTACTAAACCTTGCTGATTTAACAGCAATAGCTTCGGGTACAACTCAAACTATGCAAACAGAATATGGAACTATAGTTTTTGATGGCTATACCGATCTAAACCATCCTGTTGTACCTGGGCTACATATAGGAAAACTCACATATACATATACATTAGATACAGCAGTTGATCATACTCTAGATACAAATGACACTACTCATATAACTATAACAGATATAAGAGGAGATAGTGCAAGTCATGATTTAGAGATAAACATCATAGATGATGTACCTATATCAGTAGATAATGTAAACATGGTTACTGAAGACTCAGCAGAGAGTGTTAGGGCTACTGGTAATGTATTTAGCGATGATGATGGTAGTGGTGCAGATAATCAAGGGGCAGATCAAGATGCAACAAAAGTTCTTGCACAGAGTGTTAAAGGAACATACGGAACTGTCATTTTTAATGCAGATGGTACTTATACTTATACACTAGATAATGATAACCCTGTTATAGATGCTCTTAATACTGGAGATACATTAACAGATACCATGGCATACACTTTAGTAGATGAGGATGGTTCTTCAGATAGTGCAAATTTAATTATAACTATCAATGGTTTCAGTGATCCAAATCTTAGTGTCGCGGATGTTACAGTTGCAGAAGATGGAGAAAATGCCGGAGATTTTAAAGTAACTTTTACTATCTCTATGGATGCTACAAGCCCAAGAGATGTGACATTTGACTATACAACTGTCGATGGAACAGGTGTAGATGCTAAAGAGTATACAGCATTAGCTGGAAGTGCAACAATTGCTGCAGGCACTACAACTACAACCGTTACAGTAACACTAGGGTCTGATGACTATGTAGCTGATAGTGGTAAGACATTTGACCTGAATATCTCCAATGTTAATAGTGCTGGAGCAATTGTAGATGCTGTTGGTACAGCAACTATCACAGATGATTCTTTGGCTGCTACACCTTATGATAGTAGTGATACAATAGAAAATTCTCAAGAGGGTATAACTCTTAAACTTATCTCAGTAGATAGTGCTGGGAATCCTCTCTCATTAAGTAGTATAACAGAGGGTGAGAGCGCTTATTATAAGATACTTGTCCTCGAAGCAAATGGTACTACACTAGCAAAAGACAACACTGGAGCTTTAGTCGGTGGAACTGTAAATGTAGAGTTTAACAAGGCTACAACAGATACGGCAACTGGTGGGGTAGACTATGTAAACACTCTAAGTAATGTCGCTGTAAATACCGTCTTTTCTGTGGATAGTATAGATGACTTTATTAGTGATGATGGAGAAACATTTACACTCTCAATAGTAGATGATACTTCTTACTCTAATGCAGCTGACTTTGAAAATGTTACACATGATACAGCTGCTATTACTACAACTATAGTAGATGATGTAGATGTAACGACACTTGATTTAAGTGGTGATGCAACAGTGGCAGAAGATGTAGCGAGTGGTGAGGCTAGTTATACATTAACACTTTCGCAAAATGTGCAAACAGACTTAACAGTACAAATCACATTGACCCATGTTGATACAGAAAATGCTGACTTTAGTTCGTATGCAGTGACAAGAGATATTGTGGTTGCTGCTGGAACTAATAGCAAGACTTTTCCTATAGGTATCTTTGATGATGCTGTTTATGAAGGGAATGAAGACTACAAAGTAAGCATAACTAATGTAAGTGGCAGTGGCATGGAGAGTATCGTTGTTGGTACTAGTGAAGTAACTACAACTATTTTAGATAATGAAACACCTCCGGAGCTAAGTATCGCAGATATTACTGTTCTTGAAGATGGAGCAGCTATTTTTACTGTAACTCTCAGTGGTGAAGCTGAAGATGATGTCACTTTTGACTTTGCAACTGCAGATGGCACTGCTTTAGCAGGGAAAGATTATGTTGCACAAACAGGTAGTGGAACTATAACTGCAGGAAGTTTAACAACGACTATAACAGTAGTGCTAAGTGATGACTATCTTGCTGATAATGGCGAGACTTTTGATGTAACACTGAGTAATCCAAGTACTAATGCAACTGTTTCTACAACAAATGCTACAGCAAGTGCAACTATAGAAGATAATGCTAAACCTGATACCCCTTTTGATGATACAGACACTATTGAAAATAACTTAGAGAGTGTAGAGATAAAACTCATCGCCTATGATGCACAAGGAATTATAGTTAATTCAAATAGTGTAGAAGAAGGCTCTGCTGCTTATTATAAAGCTATAATTGTTGAAGCTGGAACTTCAACACCTGTTTTAGATGCTAATGGTAACCCTCCATCGGGAACAGTAAGCATTGCATATACAGATGGAACTGCTACTGGTTCTAGCTCTACTGGTACGACAGATGGAAGTGAAGATTATGATAACTCAGTTACAACTGTAACACTCAATCAAATCTTTAGTGTGGATACCTTTAACGATAGTGTTGCTGAAGGAGATGAAACTTTTGAAATAAATATTGTTGATAATTCATACTCTTCCCCTGAAGCAAATCAATTTGAAAATGTTATTACAGATACTACTAAGATAACAACAACTGTCAATGAAACTAATATACCAACATTTGTCTTTGTTGATATTGTGACTGATGCTACTGTAGAAGAAGCAGATGGAGCACTTTTAACACATATTTTAGAGTTTAAAATGCTTGATGGTACTCCTGTTACACTTGGTGTTGGTGAACAGGTCACAGTAAACTTAGTTTACTCTTCAGATGCTACAAATGTAGCTGATTTTCAAACTAAAACAACACAGGTAGTGATAACAGGTGATGGAGGAAGTTCATACAGTTTTGATAATATTGTAGCAGATGACTTTTTAAATGAGGGAAGTGAATCTTATACTCTTAGAGTTGCTAGTGTAAGTGATGACAATAATTATTTTGAAGGCTTATTACCATTTGGTTTAGGTAGTGTGACAGGAACTATTACAGACGAAGCAATACCTGATGAGGTGCTAGTCTCTATAAATGCAGATCAAGTTATAACTGAGGGTGATGTATCGAGTAGTTTCACTATTAGTGTCAACAGACCAGCTTCAGAAGTCACTTCAGATATTACAGTAGCACTCACCTATAGTGGTATTGCACAAGATGGAACGGATTATACTGGTGTTACAGGGGTGACTATTCTTGCTGGCTCAAACAGTACGACTTTTACTATTAGTACGATTCAAGACAAAGAGATAGAGGGAAGTGAAGAGTTCACTATCTCTATAGGCGCTATTACTGACATGAACTTTGAGTCAATTGCTCCTGATCCTGCAGCACATAGTGTAATAAATACTATCATAGATGATGTAGATGCAAACCCTGATACAAATGCTCTTAAAGAGGGTGGAAATCAAGTAACAGGCTATCTCCTTTCTAATGATGAGGTAGGAGTAAATGGTAAAGTGACAGCCTTTACTTACACAGATGGGACAGGTACAACACAAAGTGGAATTGTGGGAGTAGAAGCAGATACTCAGTATGGTCGTATCACTGTAGAAGCTAATGGTAGGTATACTTACTACTCAGACACAACACCAGAGAACCACCCAGCTGATGGCAATACAGACATAGCGATACTGCCAGATGTCATCAACTATACTGTAACAGATGATAATGGAGATAGCGATAACTCAACACTAACAGTTAATGTAGGCGATACTATAGGAAGCATCATAGATGGTCCAGCTTCAAGTGTAGATGAGAATGATTTGCCAAGTGGTAGTGACACAACTAAAGAGTCTCTTCTCACAACAAATAATGATCTCGGTATTCAGGCAAGTACGGATGGTGTTGATAGTGTTGGATTTAATCTTATTGATGTTCAAGCAGCTCTTGATTTAAAATCACAAGGAGTAGCACTAACATATACTCTAAGTGGTGTAGATAACAACATCTTAACTGCTAAAGCAGGTACAGCAGAAGTGTTTGTAGTGACAATTAATAAAAATGCAGGAGCAGATGCAAGTTATGACTTTGAACTCAAAGCACCAATAGACCATCTCAATAGCTCAGGTGGAAAGCTTGATAGCTTAGATATAAAAATTCCATTTGAGTATAAAGAGATAGGATTAACAGAAGATATAGTAAAAGGAAACTTAACTGTAAATGTAGTAGATGATACACCCACAGCAGTAGTAGATGCTGAAGCAACAGTAGTTGAAGGTACACTGTCTCCTATAACTGGCAATGTCCTTACAAATGATGTCCAAGGTGCAGATGGTGCTTTAGTGCACGACTTTAAGTACAAAGATACAACAGGCACACTTCAAAATAAATACTTTTCAGATACAGAGACGAGCTATACAGTAGATACCCCAACAGGTTTATTGACTTTGAATCGAGATGGTTCATTCTTTTTTACTGCACATACTTATGTAGATCATGATGATGCCATACAGGGAACTACTTATGCCGGTGATGGAAGTGATAATGACTCAATAGAGGGAAGTTTTGATTATAGACTCCAAGATTATGACACAGACAACTCTGTGTATGTAACACAGGTTATCCATGTAACTGATGGTGCAGATCCAAGCTCTAGTGGTGTTACAAATGCAGTAGATGAAGATGACATAGTAGGAAGTGGAAGTGATCAAACTCAGAGTGCTACAGTCACAGGAAACCTCAGTGTAACAGGTGGAAGTGATCCTATAGATGTTGGTTTTACGACAACTGGTTCAGGTACACTCACTTCAAATGGTGTAGCTATCACTTATGTACTAAGTGATGCAGGGCATACTCTTACGGGTAGTGCTGGTTCAGAAGTTATTTTTATTGCAAAGGTTACTGGTGATGCTACTGTAAATAACCCGACTTATAGTTTTGAGCTACAAGGGCAGATAGATCATGCTGATGCTTCTGGAGAGAATACGACAGACCTTCCTATAGAGTACAAAGCACTTGATATCGATGGGGATAGTGTTACAAGTAATTTAATGGTAACTATAACAGATGATGTTCCAAGCATTGGCACTCCTAGAGATGGTACAGTAGATGAGTCAGGGCTACCTTATGGTGCTGCACCTGATGTTAGTAAAACTATTGCAAATGGAACATTAGCTGTTGGACAAGAGGCAGATACTATTGACACAGTTTTTAATGCAGCTACAATAACAGCACTTGAAGCTCAAAACATCCAAGCAACAATTGGTAATGCACTCACTTATTCTATCTCAAACTCTGGACACACTCTAACTGCTTCATTTGGTGGAACTGATTATTTTAGTGTAGATATAAATAACCCAACAGATCCAACTGCTTCTTATGAGTTTACTCTCATAAATGCTATTCATGAGTCTACTTCTGGTGGCACACAAAACATAAATATTCCATTTACAGTAAGTGACTTCGATAAAGATACAACAAACAGCTCATTTACTATAGTAGTAACTGATGATACAGGTGCAACAGATAAACAACTTACTCTGAATGAAGATGGAAGTATCACTTTTAGTGTAACTGCTGACACTATAACAGATACTGGTTTTCCCGTAAATACTACACATGGTGTTATCAGTTTTGATAGCGGAACTAATCTCTTTACTTATACTCCAACTGCTGAGTATAGTGGTATAGATAATGGAATAGTTTTAGACTATGTGGTAAACGGTGTAAGCCATAGTGTCAATATCGATGTCACGATTAACGCAATAAGTGACCAGCCTTTACTTAGTGAAGATGCAACCGCTATCTCAACAGATGAAGATCTAGCAGTAGCACTAGGTTTTAATCGCCCAGTAGTTAAAGATGATACAGATCAAAATGACTCAGATGTAGCACCAAACTCAACAGACGGAGATAACCCAGAGCGTTTAGGAGAGATTAGTTTACTTGGACTCACTGATGGAACAAAACTCCTAGATGCAGGTGGAGCAGTTCTGTGGAGATCAGATGGAAGTGCAGTAAAAATTGTACTTAGTGATTTAGATGAGAATGGTGATGGGAAAAATGATCACCATTATGGTGTGAGTGGAGATTTGACATTAACAGTCGCTGAATTTGAAGCACTGCAAGTTTTACCACCACTTAACAGTGGTACGAATCTTTCTGTCACAATGGAAGTAAGCTCTTATGAAGTGAATGCTGCTGGTGAAAAGTTAGCAGGAGTACCTGGAGCTATATCTTCACAGGCTGTTAGTGTAGATGTCCATGCAAAAACTGATGATGGTGTGGCTATCACCGTGGCAGATATCGCAGGTGATGAAGATAACTGGATGCGTATAGATGATGCTATTAGCATCACAAAAACACTCGATGTTGATGGCTCTGAAGTGTATGAACTTGTTTTTGATGGTACTAATTTACCATCAGGAACACTTTACTACACAGGAATAACACCGAGTGATATGAGTGATAGAAGTATAGGGACAGATGCAAGTAGTGGTTTTAGTATCACTGTATCAGATATAGACAATCTTCCAGAAATCTATATCATGACTCCTGTAAATGACTCTAGAGATATAAAAGATTTAAAAGTAACTGTGAATGTACATGATACTGATGCAGACTCAACACCTACTACAGATGTTGTGAAAAGTGCAAGTGATTATGTTGATTTGACAGTTGTTCCTATCGCAAATGATATAACAGTCGCTACAACAGGATCAGAGGGTGATGAAGACACAAAGATTGCTCTGAACTTAAGCTTTACAAATGAAGATGGACCACTCTCAACACCTGCTGGACTTGAAAAAGTAGTCTCAGTAACGATAGATGGTATTCCAGCTGATGCAAAAATATTTGATGAGAATGGAGTAGAAGTGAGTGTTACAGGTGGTTCTATAACTGTTGCTGTAACAGGTGGAGATACAACTGCGATAGAGCAGTATACTATTCAACCTCCAGCACACTCATCTAAAGATATTACTCTTGCTGTAAGTATGGATATAAAAGATATTGATGATAATGATGGTAGCCTACATACAGATACCTCTACAATACCACCAGTAGATATTGTAGTGAAAGTTAATCCTGTGAGTGAAAAGGAGTCTAGTGATACAGCAGACCCAAGTGGCAATGATATCACACCAGTGACAGCACATAGCTATACTACTCATGCAGAGGAAGACAGATACTTTAACCTTAACACAGCTGATGCAGGATATCTCCTCGATGCAGCTAATGAAGATGCACTTGCCAATGTAGATGGAACTACTAACCCTTATGGAAGTGAAGAGACTTTTGTAGTCTTTACAAATGTGAAGTATTTTAATGGAACTACCGAGGTGACTCCAACTGGTGCTACATTTATCAAGTACAATGATGGCAGTGCTGATAAAGAGTTACAGTTCTCTGGAATAGGTGAAGTACGAGTACCTTTAGAGTTCTTAGATACTGTTGAGATTAGGGGCACACAAGATTTTTCTGGGACATTGAAAGTAGATACATATGTACAAAACCAAGATTTAGGTGAAGATGCTTCTGAAACTGCTGGAGCTCTTGAAAACTCTTCAGTCTCCACACTTGTTATAAATGTCAATCCTGTACCTGAAGTAAATCCAAGTGTGAGCATTAACAACCTGAGTGGATTAGAAGATGCTGGAAGAAATGCTGACGGAACTATAGATGCAAGCTCTGCTGCAAATGGTATTGCCCTTAGTGGCATACTCAAATCATCAGATATAGATGGATCGGAGACATTTACTATTATATTTGATAAAATGCCAGAAGATGCAGCACTCTACTATAAAGATAATATTATATATGCAAATTCTGGTACTGATTTTGTATCTGATGGCATCACAGTAGCAAATAATACGGATGGTACTTTTAAGATTACTGTTACCTCTATAGACCTAGCGACACCACCACTCTTTATACCACCTCATAATTCAAATGAGGATGTAACACTACAGGTAAGTGGACAGATAATTGACACTGCAACCCTGGAAGATGGTACTGCGATTACTGTACCAGGAGCTCTCTCAACACCGATACCTATTACTGTTGTTTTAAAAGGTGTCGCTGATAATGTAGTAAATACAGAATTAAAAACCTTTGATGTTACCGTAGATACACAACAGTTAAATGGTGATAAGTTCATAGTTACACAACTCAGTGATGGCTCAGGTGCTTATAATGCTATAGTAGAAGAGGATTCTGATATATCTGGGAAAGGTGTACTGATAGACCTTAAAGATATCTACAAAGATTCAACACTTCTGAACTCTTATGATAATGTAGCTTCAAATGCAGTAGATGTCTCACCTGTATCTGATACCTCTGTTGCAACAGAGACTGTAAACCTCACAGTAACAGGCCTTGATGCTCAGTTTGACTTGCAAGGAGCAGTACTTGTCAATGGAACAGGCACAAGTAGAATCTTTACCTTTACTCTCGATGACTTACAAAATGGAAATATCAAGGTAGTCGTACCTGAGCACTATAGCGGAGAAGTGGCACTACAAGTACAGTATGTTACAACAGAAAATGATGGTGACTCTAACACATCAGCCTTTGATGATGTGAAGATTTTAGTCACACCAAAAGCTGAAGACACACCAATCATAGCAATAGATACACTAGATGTAAATGAAGACACACTCACAGCAGTAGCCTTTAGCCTCACAAATCCAGCAGTAGATACAAATGGAAACCCTGAAGCACTTTATGAAGTATGGATTAAAATTTCAGATGTAGAGAGTAAAGACTTTACTTTTTTTGTGGGTGATGTTTCCACAAAACTTTCTAGTTTACCAACAGATGTAAGCATAGAAAATATAGGTGGAAATGATTACTACTACCTTCAAAATGGTGCTTTTAATAATCTCTATGTGCAGTATAACTCTGACCTTGGAAGTAGTGCAGACACAAGTTTTGAAACAAAATATACATTTATGGACTACATAGATGCTGATGGAAAAAGACTTGAAAATATCTCTCCTCAAGAGACAACTACTTATAACATGAATCTCTCTGCTATTACTGATGATATAGATGCACAAGGGACAGCTATTCATGATAATAATAGTGATGCAGATATTTCAGATGTTACCCTTGATATAGATGGTGATGGGACACGAGAGGATATGAGTTTTAAAATCTTAACAGACTCTCAAGTGACAGTTGCTGTACATATAGATGGTGTAGATATGGTTGGTGAAGTTGATCCATCAACAGGAAGTGCTCCAAATACAAAAGATGATGACTCTTCAGAACAGATCGTAAGCCTTAGAATAGATGGTGTTCCTAAAGGAATAGGTATAGAGGGTGGTCGTTATGCTGGAGATATAGAAGATCCAAATAATCCTGGGGTATATACAG
Organism: uncultured Sulfurimonas sp.; assembly: GCA_964518545.1. Classification (GTDB taxonomy): domain Bacteria; phylum Campylobacterota; class Campylobacteria; order Campylobacterales; family Sulfurimonadaceae; genus Sulfurimonas. The sequence continues at coordinate 28,091 of CAZFGS010000007.1, forward strand.
GTATCTGGTATATTGATAACCCAACTGACCCAAATGGTAATGCAATGACTATGGATGCTGATGGAACTGATTACAACCTAGTACTTAACATTCTCTCTCCGTATGCTTATGGTTCTGCTGATTACACTGGGCATGAAGTAGGCGGAGATATCACAGTAAGTTTTGTCAATGCAGATGGTGGAGCAAGCAGTGTAACTGATGCAGTCAACATTAACATAGATGATACAAGCTACAATCCATCAGCACTTGTTGAAGTTCCAATAGACATTTTAGAGTGGAATACTACAGGAAATGAAGATATTATAGTAGAAGATACAGATATTACACTCGGTCAGCTTATAAACTTTGCTATTGATGCAAATAATGTCAATGAAAGTGGTGGAACTCTTGGGGGAATAACAGGTATAGCAGATGGTGAGACAGTTACTTATCAAAGATTTTCCATTACAGTTGAAGGTTTACAAAATGCAACAGTGAGTGGATGGCAACAGGACTCATCAGGTGGTACGACATTTTGGACTTATCAAGGAGCTGTTGGAGAGATAGATATACAGGCTGCATTAGATCTCTTAACCATTACTCCAGATCCTGATTACAATAAAAATCATGATACAGCTCAGGGAGATACAGATTCACCAGCTGCTTTTGATGAAGGACCTTTAACATTTACAGCAACCCTCACTACTTATACCCAAAGTGGATTCTCTGATGATGCTAGTGTAGATTACTCAGGAAATGTACAACCAATTACTGATGATATAACAGTAGATACTGTTTTTGACTTTGTAGATGAGGATGGTATTACAAGTTCATCTACGGTAGCAAATGAAGATGGCACTTTCAATATTGATATGAGTATAAACTCAGTTGATAACCCTTACTTAACAGTTGTTTCATCAGATATCGTTATTACCAATGTTAGCCCTGATAATGTTGGGGTAATCGTGGCAGACGGAAGCGATGAGCAACTCAATGGTCAAATATCTTGGAATAATGGAGCTACTTGGACTACTCTTAATGTAGGTGATTCTGTGACTGTACCTGTAGGTGACATAGACAAAGTAGTATTTAAACTCAATCAAGATATTGCAGGGGATGTAAAACTTCAGTACAGTGTAGATGTTTTAGAAAAAGATGATACCACTACACCAACTGCACGAACGGTAACAGACTTAGTTGAATTTACTGTAAACCCTATCGCTGATGGACTTGCTAGTACAGGTAATGTGAAACTTATAGGAGATGAAGATACTTTCATAGAGTTAACAGATGTAAATGGTGTTTCGTTTAATACGCTGACTTCTAATGACCCAACAGAAGAGATTGCGAGTTTAGTTCTCTCTGGTGTACCAGTAGGCTACCTTGTGTATGTTGGAGCGGATGGTTCTCAGGTTCTGGCAGATAACCTAGGTGTAGATGGAAGTGGAAACAACTCATGGGCTATAGATGCTTCGGGAAGTATTCCTCAGATCTGGTTGAAAGCCCCTGAAGATGTTGGTGGCGTTTCATCAACACCAACAGCTGGTTGGGAACTACTCGACACTATTCAGCTTGTTACAGGGGTTGACGATATGGGTAGCATTATCTTCTCGACACAAGATGTACAACTTCAGATAAATGCAGTTGCAGATGATCTCAAAAGTGTAACTGCTGAAGATATTACCGGTGTTGAAGGTCAAGATATAGACTTCATTTTTAATGCATTAGTAAAAGATACAGATGGATCTGAACAACTCAAAGTAACACTAGATGGTCTTGGGGCTTATGCGGTATTTAAATTAGCAGGTGTTGAACTTGATGCTAGTGTCATAACATACGATGCTGGAGCTGATAGATACACTATAGATTCTCCAGATGTAGACTACAACAGTATAAAGCAATTGAGTGTCATTCAAAATGATTTCAGCGGAACAGTTACAGTTGGGTTGAATACAGTAGAAAAGAGTAACACAGATGCATCAGCTATCACAACAGATAGTTTCAATGTGACAATAACACAACAGCCAAATAGCTCTGGTGATGACATCGTCCTTTTTGATCTTACTAAAGATGAAGATGCTGGAAGTGGAGATGATACTCTTATTTTTGGAACAGACTGGAATGCTACAGGCATAGATTTTACAGCTCTTGATGATACACTTACGAAAAATATAGAAACACTTGACCTTACACAGCATGGTGACCACAGTATAACCATCAACACTACAGATGTAGAAGCGATGACAGATACAAGAAATGCACTTACAATAGAGAGTGATACTGGAGATACTATCAATATCCAAAACGATGGCGATAATGTTTGGGCAAAGCAGGGCACTACAAATGTGTATGAAGATGTAAATGGTGTGACTTTAACTATTAATGGTGGTGGAGTTATCAATGAAAGTGGAATTAACCCAACTACAGGTGATGATGTGCTTGGTTACAACGATACAAATGCCATTGATGGTGGTGCAGGATCTGATAGACTCATCATCTTTGATACAAAAGAGGTTGATTTTACTAAAGTAACAAATGTTGAGACTATCGACTATAGCATTGTAGGAGACCACACTGTAACTGACTTAACACTCAGTGATGTGATAGCAATTACAGATAGTAACAATAGTCTTAAAATACTTGGTGATGCCTCGGATAATGTAGACTTTGATGCAGCAGATAACTGGGTGAAAAATGTTAGCGGACAAGTTACTGAAGGAGGTAAAACTTTCGATGTTTATACCTCTGCTAACGATACTTCGGTTGAGGTGAAAGTTCAACAAGAAGTAAATGACTCAATTTAACATAAATTTATTAGAAGGAAAAAAATGAAAAAAATACTCATAGGTTGGTTTATAGCAGTTTCACTACTAGCAACATCCCTTAGTGCAAAAGAAAAAACGATGGAGGAACTCTCTAAGGAGATGGCAAATCCTCTTGCTCAGATTTGGAACCTTTCGTTTCAACATAACTATACAACCGTTAAAAGTGATCTTGTTGATGGTAATGATCATATAAATACAACACTCTTTCAACCAGTACTTCCTGTACCTTTAAGCAATGGTATGACTGCATTTGCTCGTCCTGTTATTACTTACATTGATGCACCAACAGGAGTTGGTATTAATGTAGACAATCCTCAACATCCTATAGCAGTAGGAACAGATAGAGAAGCTAAACTCGGTGATCTAATTTTACCAGTTGGAGTAGGTGTAGTGAAGATGGAAGGGTGGTCTTATGGTGTCGGTGCAACATTTATCTTTCCAACATCACAGCATAAAGTTGTAGCTTCACACCAGTACCAAGTAGGGCCAACAGCCTTAGCACTGTATGGAAATGAGCACTGGACGGTTGGGGCTCATTTACAACACTGGTGGGGTGTAGCCCATGATGGAAATGATGCTCATAAAAATGATACTTTTGCAAATCATACAGATATACAGTACTTTATTGTCTACCATCTTCCACATGCATGGCAGCTTCGTGCTTCGCCACATATTACAGTAAATTGGAATGCTTCACACAACAATAAACTTACTTTTCCTGTGGCGTTTGGTGTAGGAAAAATGATAAAAATAGGACCAATGCCAGTACAGCTTATGGCTGAGTACCAAAAAGCAGTAATTTCACCTGATACAATTGGTTCTGATTCAACTATTATGCTTCAAGCAAACTTTATTATTAAAAATCCATTTGGGAATTTATAGAGATGAGAATTTTTACACTATTCTTATCTGTACTAAGTGCTTTTACTTTTACACTTAGTGCTAAAAACTTAGAACAAACTCTTTATTATGGTGGTGATATTTTAACTATGGATGGGGATAAACCAACATATGTTGAAGCAGTAATAACTAGGGGTTCAAAGATTATTTATGCAGGAAATAAAGCTACTGCATTTAAGAATCTTACTGGTAAAACAGTAGGAATTGACCTAGAAGGTAAAACTATGATGCCGGGCTTTATTGAGCCTCATTTACACCCTTCTATCGCCGCTATTTTATTAGGTGGTGATATAATTGCCCCACATGATTGGGATGTTCCTGATGGGCTTAAAAAAGGTGTTTCAGGTCATAAAGCTTATCTGGCACGTCTTAAAGAGAGTATTGCAAAGTATGGTAAAGAGGATAGTGTCCTTTTTATCTGGGGTTATCATCAGCTTTGGCATGGTGATCTAAGTAGAGAAATTCTCAATAAACTAGCACCTACTACTCCTGTGGCTGTCATTCATCGCTCTTTTCATGAAGTCTTTTTAAATGATGCTGCTATAAAGCTGATGAATGTCAAAGAAGAGGACTATAAGGGTAATCCACAAGTAGAGTTCAAACGCGGTCACTTCTTCGAGGGTGGTTGGTTAGCACTTGTTCCTCGTATAGCACCACAACTTTTAAATCCAACTCGTTATAAAAAAGGTCTTAGAGATATGACTACTCTTGTTGTCAAAAATGGTATAACAACCATAGCTGAACAAGGTTTTCCAGCTTCAAGCTTTGAGATGGAGTACCCACTTCTTAAGCAAGAGATGGATAAAAATCCTCCTTATGAAGTTTATAATGTTCTCAATGGAACACAACTTTATGGAGCACATGGAAACTCAAATGAAAAGGCAGAAGTTTGGATGGCCGCTGCACCTAAGTATGACACTCAAAATATAAAAATGCTTCCCAAAGAGGTAAAACTCTATGCAGATGGTGCTATCTACTCACTGGCTATGCAGATGAAAGATGGATACAGTGATGGTTTTAAAGGGCAGTGGATGACTCCACTGAAGCTTTTTAAAGAGCAGATGAACTTTTACTGGGATAAGGGCTATAAGATTCATATCCATGCAAATGGTGACTTAGGCATACAGATGTGTATAGACCTCACTCGTGAGATGATGAAAAGAAACCCAAGAAAAGACCATAGACTTACACTGCATCATGTGGGCTACTTTACAGAAGACCAAGCGGATGAGATGCAAGAGTTAGGCATAGAAGCCTCAGCAAACCCCTACTACCTCTGGGCACTATCTGATAAGTACTCTGAGTATGGTTTAGGAAAGAAAAGAGCTACAAATATGGTACATATGAAGTCACTTAAAGATAGAAATATTCCATTTTCTTTGCACTCTGACTTCGGTATGGCACCACTTGAACCACTTACACTTGCATGGACTGCAGTAAATCGTATGACTAGTGAGCAGACTCTTGTCTCGCAAGACCAGAGAATCGATGCTTATACTGCTATGCAGGGTATCACTATAAATGCGGCAAGAACACTTAATCTTGAAGATGAGATAGGTTCTATTAAACGAGGCAAACGTGCGAACTTTACACTCCTTGAAGAGAATCCTCTCAAAGTAAAACCTATGCACATAAAAGATATTAATGTTCTAGGAGTTATTTATAACGGAGAACTTAGTATGAACGAAAAACTAGTAGGTGCAGATAAAAATGAGCACAGGTGTATAGGTTCTGCTGGGTATAAATGGTGTGGCACAACAAAAAACTGTGAAAGACCATGGGAATTAGCAAAAACTAAAAGTTTTAAAAATACACCAGAAGCATTTAAAAGCTTTTGTAAAGAAAATTAAGGATTTATAATGTCAAATATAAAAAGTAGAGTATTGAGTTTAGTGGCACTAGTAGCTTTATCTATAGGATTTACTGCAGCAAATGCTTGTACAGGAATCACTTTAACAGCAAAAGATGGAAGTGTTATTCATGCACGTACATTAGAGTTTGAAGTAGATATGGGTTCAAATGTTATAGTCGTGCCTCGTGGCTATAAACGCCAAGGTATGACACCAGATGGGCATAATGGAAAAAAATGGAACTCTAAATATGCTTCAGTAGGCGCAAATGGTGCAGGTGTTCCTTGGATCTTTGATGGATTGAATGAAAAAGGCTTATCGATGGGGCTTTTTTACCATCCAACAACAGCAGTCTATATGCCATATAAAAAAAGTGATGCAAAAAATACAATTGCAGTTTGGGAGCTAGGCTCATATATACTTGAGAATTTTGCTACTACTACAGAAGTAAAAGAAAGTATAAAAACTCTTGTCGTACCTGAGATTATTTTTGAGGCATGGGGATTTTCTCCTCCTGTACATTTCATTGTAACTGATGCAAGTGGTAAAAGTATTGTTATCGAGTACCTCAAAGGAAAACTCAATGTGTTTGATAATCCTCTTGGAGTTATAACAAACTCTCCTTCATTTGACTGGCATATGACTAACCTTCGTAACTATCCAAACTTAGGTGCAACCCAACCTACAACTAGAAGTGTTGGTGGTGTTGAACTAAAGCCATTTGGTTTAGGAGCAGGATTAACTGGTATCCCTGGTGATTTTACACCACCTGCACGCTTTGTAAGAGCAGTTGCTTTTTCACATTCATGTGTTCCAACACTCAATGGTAGAGATACTGTTCTTCAAGCTTTTCACATCCTTAACAACTTTGACATTCCAAAAGGTTCAGCAAGAGAGGCTCATAAAGATAAACATGGAAATATCGTTGCAGACTTTACAACATGGACAAGTGCGAGTGA